>DASRZF010000101.1:0-7726 GCA_035686645.1 Polyangiales bacterium | reverse complement strand
TAGGTGCCAGCCTGCACGATGTCTCTCACGACGACGGTGCCCATTCCGATCACAGCATCGTCGCAAACACGGATGTGTTGCCGAAAGGAAGCCTGCGTCCCCACATCGACCCGCATTCCGAAGTCGCAGTTGCCGCTGATGTTGACGCCTGGGGCTACCGTGCAGAAATCACCAAATGTGCAGTCGTGTCCGACGGTCGTGTTCAAGTTCAGATGGCAGTGCGCGCCGATCGAGATCTGACACGTCAGAACGCAGCCTGCGCAAATGATCGAGCCCGGGCCCACGTCGACCCACTGCGACATGACTGCCGTCGGGTGTATCAGGGTGTCGAACATGGTGCCGGCAGGCAGCTCCCCGACGACTTTCTGCCTGATGGCGGGATTGCCAATCCCGACGACCGCTCGATGCTTGGTCGGGTCGAATGCGGACTGTGGTCGGACCGCCACACCGAGGATCTCGCGCCGACGATAGACGTCATCGGGCTCATGAAAGGCAACGATTCGGTCGCCGCGGCCGAGGTCGTGCAAGATGCACGCAACCTCTCTCGCGAAGCCGCCGGTTCCGAAAATTGCCACGGTATCACTCTTCATGACTTCCCATGAACTCCGGCATCGTGGCGTGTTCCTCGGCTGAAATGTCTCGTTGGGCTAACACCTGCACCACGGTTCGGAAAAGTATGGCTAGATCGGTTCGGAGCGACACGTTTTCGACGTACCAGACGTCGAGCTCGAACTTCTCTTCCCAGGTGATCGCGTTCCGACCGTTGATTTGCGCCCAGCCGGTGATTCCAGGGGCGACTTCGTGGCGGCGGCTTTGTTCCTGAGTGTATCGGTCGAGGTACTGCACCAGCAAGGGACGCGGACCGACCAGGCTCATGTCTCCGCGGATGACGTTCCAAAGGGTGGGGAGCTCGTCGAGGCTCGAGCGTCGCAGGCGACCGCCGAAAGGTGTCAGCCGCTGATCGTCGGGAAGAGGTTTGCCGCTCGGGTCTCGGGCGTCCGTCATGGTCCGGAACTTGATGAGCTCGAAGATCTGACCGTCTCGACCTGGCCGTGGTTGCCGAAACAGGACGGGGCTGCCGAGCTTCAAGCGAATGAGCGCCGCAAGTGCGAGACCCACGGGCGCGAGCAAGAGCAGCGCAGGCGTGGTCAAGCTGAGGTCGAGCAGACGCTTCCCGGTGCGCCGATAGAACGTCACGCGAGGAGCCTTTCGTATTCGCTGAGGACACGGTCGAACACCTTCTGTTCGTCGAAGCGCTCCTCCGCCATTCGGCGGCCCGCGACGCCCATTTCCGCGCGTCGCGTTTCATCTCCCAGGAGCTCGATCAAGGCCCGGGCGAGGGCGTCGGAGTCTCCGACGGGAAAGCGCAGCCCGTTTTCGCCGTGCTGAACCGCCTCCCGGCATCCGCGAATGTCCGTCACCAGCGCCGGCACGCCCATCGCCGAGGCCTCCATCGGGGCACGCGGAAATCCCTCGCGATAAGACGGGAGCACCAACACGTCCATCAGGGCGTAGAGCTCCGGCATGTCGTTACGCATCCCAACGAAGCGGCAGTTGGCGGCGACTCCATATCGTTCGGCGACCTCCGGACGCAGCGCGTCCGGCTTTTCTTCGTCGTGCGGTCCCACGATCAGGAACTGCGCCGTGGGGATTGCCTGGATCACGGGCCCAGCGGCCTGCAGGAGGTCCAGGATGCCCTTTTCCTCGACCAGTCGGCCCACGAAACCAATGACCGGTGCATTTGGATCGATGTCGATTTCGTGTCGCAGATCTTCGAGGCTGCTCTCCGATATGCTTCGACGATCGAATCGCGCTACGTCGATGCCGTTACCGAGCCACTTCAGCTGTTCCGGGCTCGCGATGCGTTCGGCGATGGCCGTTGCCATGTCTTCGCGATTCTGCGAGAGGATCGTATCCGAGCACTTGGCCGCAACGCGCTCCATCCAAATGTAGAAGCGCCTCGGGACGGGCTTCATGTCGTCGTGGAAATAGAACCCGTGAAGTGTGTTGGCGACGATCGGCACGCCGGCAATCCGGGCGGCCAGTTGCCCGAGGAGCCCAGCCTTGGGCGTGTGCGTATGCACCACATCGAACCGCTCGCGCCGCATGATCCGCACTAACTCCCAGAGGCAGCGCAGATCCGCAAGTGGAGTAATTCGGCGAGTCATGGGCACGGCGAAATGGCGTATTCCAGTCGCTTCGACCATGGGTACGTCCGCTCCATCCGCGCTGATTGCGAAGACTTCGTAGCCTTCGCCCTGGATCCGCTTCAGTTGGTTGAGAAGCAGGTACCGCAAGGAAAGGTCGACCGTGGTGACGTGCGCCACTCGACGCTTACCCGTTTGTGTTCCCCTGTCGCGCATATTTGCGCTCCCCACCTTCCAAGCTCCGTAGCACGTGCTGTCGTGAACCCTCAAGGCAAACGCCGGCGAGCTTGATTGTTTGGAGACCCGAAGATCCCGACCTATGCTTCCGCCCGCGTGGCTTGGTGGAAAAAGGGTTGTCTTACGGTCGTTCTTGGCTTGGTCCTGCTCGTCCTCGGGTTTTGGCTCGTCTATGGAGGCGCCAAGCTGCAGGTCGACGGCGAGATCGCGCGCGTTCCGCTCGCCTCAGAGCATGTCGCCGGGCGCGAAGCGTCCCAGGAGCACACGGCTCCAAAAGAGTCCGATCGCATCCTCTTCGGCGACCTCCATGTGCACACTACGCTTTCGGTGGACGCCTTCATGTGGAGCCTTCCTTTGATGGGCGGCGATGGCGTGCATCCACCTTCCGACGCCTGCGACTTCGCGCGCTTCTGCTCGCAACTCGATTTCTACGCGCTCACCGACCACGCCGAGGCTCTCAACCCACGAACCTGGAAGATGAGTCGCGATTCGGTGCGCGAATGCAACGCGGTTGCAGCGCAAAGCGAGCAGCCCGATCTGCTCGCGTTTACCGGGTTCGAGTGGAGCCAAGTCGCGCTCACGCCCGAGGAACACTACGGCCACAAGAACGTCATCTTCAAGTACGACAGCGACGACGAGTTGCCTACACGCCCGATCTCTGCGCCCGGCATGACCACGCGCGCCTTTTCGAAGCTGAGCGCGTTCTGGCCGCTCCTGGAGATCCCAGCGCGATCGTTTCCAAACCAGCAAGGCTACCTCGATTTCGCGCGCCACATCCGCGAGAACGCCGACTACCCGTTCTGTCCGGATGGCGTGAACAGCCGGCAACTGCCTCCGACCTGTCGTGAGCGCGCCGCGACCCCGGACATACTGTTTCAGAAGCTTCACGAATTGGGGCTCGACGCGCTCGTGATTCCGCACGGAAGCACCTGGGGTTTCTACACGCCCCTCGGGTACACCTGGGACAAGCAGCTCCGCCGCAACATGGACGACGAGAGCCTGCAGCGCTTGGTCGAAGTATTTTCCGGACATGGGAACTCCGAGGAGTACCGTAGCTTCCGCGCGGCCAACTTCACCGAGGAGGGCATGGAGTGTCCGGAGCCGACCGAGGACTACGAAGCCTGTTGTTGGCGCGCGGGCGAAATAATTCGCGGGCGGTGCGAGGACCCGAGCTCGGCTCAGTGTCAGCAGCGGGTCGAGAAGGCGAGGGCCGACTTCCTTCGCGTCTCGCTCGCCGGACACGTGACGCTTCCTGGCGAGGACGTCCCGGACTGGAACAACTGCGGTCAGTGCACCGATTGCTACCTGCCCGCATACCAGTACCGGCCCGGGGGCTCGGTCCAGTACATGCTGGCCAAGGGCGATTTCGAGAAACCCGATGAACCCCGGCACACGACGATGGGTTTCATCGCCTCGAGCGACAATCACACCGCTCGCCCGGGCACTGGGTACAAGGAGTTTGCCCGCCGGAAGATGACCGAAGCGCGTGGAGCGCCGAGCGAGTCCTGGCGTCGGACGATGTTTGGGGACCGAGGCAATCCCGAGCCGGAGTCGATCTCCTATACGCTCGACGATCTGATGGAGCGTCCTCCGTTCGAGCTCATGTGGATGGAGCGGCAGGCGTCCTTTTTCATCACGGGTGGGCTCGTGGCAGTGCATGCCCTCGAGCGAACTCGGGAGGCGATCTGGGACGCTCTCCAGACTCGCAACGTTTACGGAACCTCGGGCGATCGCATCCTGCTCTGGTTCGATCTCAAAAACGGCCCCGAGGGCGCACTTCCCATGGGCAGCGAGTTGCCGCTTTCCGGAACACCCAAGTTCGAGGTTCGCACAGCCGGCTCGTTCGAGCAGAAGCCAGGCTGCGCGCCCGACGTGATTCAAGCCCTCGGTGAAGAGCGCGTCGAACAGATCTGCGCCGGGGAGTGTTACAACCCCGGTGACCGCCGCCGGCGTATCACCCGGATCGAGGTCATCCGCATTCAGCGGCAGCAGAGCGCGGACGAGCCGGTGGACGAGCTCATCGAGGATCCATGGAAGACGATCCCATGCCCCGAGGGGCCGGAGCTTTGCGTCGTGGAGTTCGAGGACCCCGGGTACCAGGCGCTCGGCAGAGACACGCTCTACTACGTCCGCGCGATTCAGGAGCCGACACCCACCGTCAACGGGGGTGGCCTTCGTTGCAAAGGGGAGGCCTGTGAGCCTTGCTACGGCAACTTCCGCACCCCTGCCGACGACGACTGCCTGGCCGATGCGGAAGAGCGGGCCTGGTCCTCGCCGATCTTCCTCTTGGCCGGTTCGAAGCCATGAACAGGCCCTGGCTGCTCGCCGTCGGAATGCTCGTCGGCGCGGCCCTGGCCGTTTACTTCATCGTGCGCCTGCCCGAGACCAGGGAGCCCACGAGTGATGCGGTTGCCTGGGTCAGCGATCGGCCGATTTCGCGCGCTTCATACGAGAATGCGCTCCAGGCCGTAGCTTCGGACCGCAAGGGCGGTACGCTTCGCGCCGACGATCGCGCGCGGGTCCTCGAGCGCTTGATCGATCAAGAGTTGCTCATCGACCGGGCGATCGAGCTCGGCCTTCATGAGCGAGACCCGCAAATCCGAAATCAGCTGGTGACGGCAATGATCGATTTCCTGGTCCGGCGCGCCGAAGACGAGGCGGCTGCGGTGAGCGAAACCGACCTGCGGGCATTCTACCAGACCGAAGCTTTTCGATTCGAGCGCCGCCCCCAGTACCGGGTTGCCGTCGAGGGCGCTGTGGTGCCTCTGCCGGGGGGCTGGCTGCTCGACAAGGAAATCGAGCAGCGCCTCGGTCCGAGCGCCGTGCGGAAGGTGGCCGAGCTCGAGGTCGGAGAATCGGCTGACATCGGTGAGGGCGAACGTCGGTACACGATTCGGTTGCTCGAACGCCAAGACGGCGAGCGGGTGCCCTTCGAGGAAGCGCGTGAAGCGGTCGAAGCTGCCTACGCTAGGGAACGCAGCGAGGCCGCGGTGCGAGAGTTTCTCGAGCTCGCGCGCAAACGCACCGACGTCCGTATCGAGGTCGAGCGGTGAAACGCATCGCGTTCTCCGCCACCTTGCTCGGGCTCCTGATGGCGAGCAGCGCGCATGCCCACCAAAAGAGTGTCTCCTACTCGAAGTGGACTCTGCTCGAGCAGGGGGGCATCGCCGAAGTACGGGTTCGCTGGTTGGAGCTCACTTCGCTCCCATCGATCCAAGACGGCGGGGACGCTCCTTTCGAGGCTGCAAGCATCCTGCCTTATCTGCAATCGCGGCTCTTGCTCGAAGCCGACGGACGCCCTTGCGAGGCGATTCCCGCGAGCGGCACCTGGCTTCCTGCGGAGCGTGGATGGGTCCGCGTCGAATGGAAGGTCCGCTGCGACTCGGCGCCGACCGGCCTACATAGCGAGTTGTTCACATCCCTCACGAACCACGTTCACCTCTCGACCATCGAGGGGCCAAACCCCGTCGATGTCGTGCTTTCCTCCACCGCGCCGCGCGCCCGGATCGATTCGAGCGGCGCGCCCGGAGCTGGCGTTGGATTCGCTCCCTACTTGCGCCTCGGCGTCGAGCATATTTTGAGCGGCTGGGATCACCTCGCCTTTCTCTTCTTGCTCATCGTCGTTGCGCAGCGCATTCGCGAAGTGGCCGTACTCGTCACAGGCTTCACCGTAGGTCACAGCATCACCTTGGCCGCCGCCGCGCTCGGCGTCGTAGTTCCGCACGTGCGCGCGGTAGAAGCGACCATCGCCGCATCGATTCTGATCATCGCGCTCGAGAATGCGCGCATCGAGCGGCTCCATGGCGGCCTCCTCGTCATCGGGGGAGCGCTGATGCTCTTCGTCGCGAGCGCAGCGTTCGGGGGGCTGCCCGCGTTCTGGGGAATCGCCTTATTCACGGCTTGTTATTTCGCGCTCCTTCGCATGCTGACGAAGCCAGGCCGCCTTCGCTGGCTCATTGCCTGTCTATTCGGCTTCGTCCACGGCCTCGGGTTCTCGGGCGTGCTCCTCGAGCAAGAGCTTCCGCGCCCGCAACTCGTGCAAGCGCTACTCGGGTTCAATCTGGGCGTCGAGCTAGGGCAACTCATGGTGCTGGCTTGCATCTGGCCGCTTCTCGCCTGGATGAGAGCCCGCCAGCGAGGCGGTGCCGTCATCGATGCTACGTCGTTTGCAGGCGTCGCGCTCGGGACCTTCGCTCTGCTCGTCCGCGCCTTCGGTTAGGGCTTAGATGAAGAACGGACCGCTCACCTCGTAGGTGATGCCGCTCCTGCCGAGGATATCGCGCCCATCTGGGCCGCGCTGGGAGCTGAAATAGAGCCGCTGAAGCGACGGACCGAAAATCGGTCCCGTGACTTCCGAAAGCTCTTGCCCCGTCACCTGCACCAAGGACACCACCGAGCCCTCGGCGGCGACCGCGACGATTTCCATGTCGCCCCCGTCTTCGGCCACGACCACGTCGCCCGTGGGAGTCACTGTGAGGTTGTCGACGCCGCTGAGAATCGGTGTGCTCGAGGTGGCTACGTCGTAGAGAATCGTAAGCATCGAAGTTGCGGTGTCGTAGACCCAGACCCGATTGTCGCCCTTGGTGGTGAAATAGATCCGCCCCTGATGATTCCATATCCCCTCGCCGCCGTTGAACGGCGTGCTCGACGGGACCTGATAGCGTGTTTCTTCGGTTCCGCCGCTGGGGTCGGGGACCGTCCGCCACTCGACTGCGCCTTCTGGCCCGCTTCCGGTGACCTCCGCCACCTGAAGCTCGCCGGTGCCGAGGTCTTCCGGGCTCTCGTAGACGAATCGGTAGAGCCGTCCGTCCCCCACGTCTTCCGTGAGGTACACGTGCCGATTCGCTTCATCCACCGCGGCGGCCTCGTGCTTGAACGCTCCCATCGCTGGACGAGCGACCGCGTCGCGTTCGCCGAGGGGGTCGCATTCCCAGACCAGGCCGGTGGGCGTCTCTTCGCAGGACAGCCAGGTGCCCCAGGGAGTTGCGCCGCCTGCGCAGTTGTGATTGGTGTCGCCTACGATTCGGTAAGCATCGACTACGTCACCATTCGAAGAGAACCGAACCGCGCTCGCGCCGCCTCCGGAGATAGCCGCCGTTTCGGAGTTGGAGACGTAGATCCAGCCGCCGTCGTTCGTGGTGAACACCGCTGCGCCATCGGGTGCGTTGTGCCAGAGGTAGCCCGAGCTTCCGACCGGCATGCCGGAGCGTGCGACTACGCGGCTGGTGAATCCTATGGGCAGGCGCAGCCCGTTTTCGTCGGGATCTTGAAGCGGGCCGAGGTTGGCGATGTTGCTCGTCGTCGCCCCGCCTCCGTCGCTGCCGCCGCAGCGGCTGAGCGTA
>DASRZF010000100.1:0-6423 GCA_035686645.1 Polyangiales bacterium | reverse complement strand
ACCGGGTATCTCGAGGAGCAGGGTCACGACCCGCTCGGCGCCCTCGGCGATGTCCGCGCTCTCGACATCTGCCGCGCCGGCGAGCATCTCCGCGACTTCGGCGTGGTGTTCTTGGGTGGGCTCCCCGCCCTTGGCGAGGATGCCTAGGAGGATTGGGCTGAGGGCACCGGACGAGGCCGAGGACATGAGATGCAGCTCGTAGGCCCTCCAAACAAGCGGAAGCCGTTCATCGATGGCGCGGTAGAGCTGATGAGAGGTGCCAAGCTTGGGAAGGCGAAGATCGTCGAGGAGCGCGTCGAGACGTCTTCGATGCTTCGCGGCCCCGAAGAGAACGGCAAAGTAGCGGGCGCCATTCAGCGCGCGCCTCCATGCAGGGGCCGGCTGCGGCTCGCTCACCTCTTCGATGTCGCGTCCACAGAGCGCGATGCACATCTGGCCCTTGCTCGAACCCGCGACCGCGGCCGAAAGCTCAGCAAGCGTAGAGAGGTTGATGAAAAGGTGACCATAGAACATGCCCACGTAGCGAACGCCTTCGCCTGGCGGCACCTCAGCCCCCATTCGCCTGTACGCACGCTGCATGCCGATGTCGATGCCACGCCCCGTCACCGAATACGTCAGAGGCGTGACAGCGCCTGGCATCATCTCTCCGATGTTGCACCAGGTGTAGACGTCACGGGGGTTCGGATCGGTGTCGAGCTCGTTCGGGTCTGCAGGAAGTTGCGTAATTGGACGAGCTTGAAGCCAGCGAACGGCACCCTTGCCATCGATGGCCCATTCCATGTCGAGCGGCGCCCCGTATCGCTCTTCGGCGCGAACGGCCCCGTCTAGCAAGAGCTGGAGCTCTGCAGTCGTGAGCACGGGCGTTTCTCCCTGCACTTCGCTCAGCAGGACCGACCCGTCTCGCATCAGCAGCCAATGGTCGGGTGTCGCGTGGCCGCTCACCAGCGCCTCGCCCAGCCCCGCGACCGCATCGACGACGACTTGATCGCGACGCGCGTTGACGGGGTTCGCTGTGAACAGGACCCCTGCGGTGCGCGCGTCGACCATCTGCTGAACGATGATGTTCATCGTCACGTCCGTGAGGCCGGCTTTCTCGTCGCGGTAGGCGACCGCCCGGGCATTTTCGAGCGATTGCAGGCAGTCCTCGATTGCGGCCCGCAATCCCTCTGTGCCTTCGACGTTCAGTACGGTCTCGTACTGGCCGGCGAACGAGGCGTCCTCGGCGTCTTCACCGATCGCCGAGGAGCGAACGGCAACTCTTCCTCCGCCGATCCGCGCGTAGTGCTCGTCCAGATCGGCCGGAAGGTTCTGAGGCGTCGCGCCCAGAATGACGAAACCAGGGGGCACCTCGAAGCCATAACCGAGTAGTCGAACGAGTCCTTCGGCCTTTCCACCGACCCTCTCATCGGAAACCGCGTCGAGCGGAATGCACCGGGGCTTGGTCATGCGGGCTTCGGGTGGCTTCTAAGCGCGCTGATGATCTCGGCCGAACAGGCCTGCGGAATGGGGAACGGCGAAGAGAAGGCAAGCCTTTCGGCAAAACCGCCGTAGCGACGGTGCAGGATGCTCGCGACCTCTTTCGGTGTCCCAACGGCTGCGATCTTGCCGAGGAGCTCGTCGTCGATTCGCGCCGCCATTTCGTGCCAGCGACCTTCCTTGGTGAGCTGACGAAGCTCCGGCTGCAGCTCTTCTCTGCCCTCCATCTCGAGGACACTTCGGTACGCCGGCGTCGACGCATAGAAGGCGATCTGGTTGCGGGCCATTGCACGGGCGTTCTCAAAGCCGGCTTCGTTCTCTCCGGTCACGACCATCACCTGGGCGCAGAGCGCGAAGTCCGATGCTGCGCGCCCGGACGTTGCAAGCCCGCGCTGCACATTGGGCAGCATCACCTTCTCGAGGGAGCGCTCGGTGTGGAACGGGTGCAGAAGCATGCCGTCTGCCACTTCGCCGGCCGCTTCCGTCATCCGAGGACCCACGCCGCCTAGGAAGATCGGCGGTGCGCCACCGGTGGCCGGCCCCGGGTTGAAAATCGGCGGCATCAACGTGTGCTTGTAGAACTCGCCGCGAAAATCGAGCCTCTCATTCGAGTTCCAGCTCGCGAATATCGCGCGTAGCGCAAGCACGAACTCCTTCATGCGAGAGACCGGCTTGTCCCATGGCATGCTGAATCGCGACTCGATGTGAGGCCGGATCTGCGACCCAAGCCCGAGCCAAAACCGGCCGCCCGAATAGTGCTGCAGATCATGGGCGAGGTTCGCAACGAGCATGGGCGTGCGCGCGAACGCGATTGCGACACCCGTCCCAATCTCCAGCTTCGAGTGCTCGGCTGCCAAGACGAGGGGCATGAATGGCTCGTGTGGCCCTTCGAAGGTGAAGCACCCGTCGAAGCCGGCTTCCTCGAGCTCACGAACCCGGACGCCTATCTGGTTCATGTTCGTGACAAGCAATCCGGCGTCGATCTTCATTCGTTCGGGCTCCCCGTAAAGTCAGGCTCGTGTCACGAATTCCAGGACGCTGTCAAGCGTGGCAGGTCCTTGAAACTGCGCTCCAAACATTCTACTCCCGCATCCGGAGGTTTCGATGAGCGCACGTACCGGGCTTCTCCCATTCTGGAAAAACTACGACCGAAAAACCTATCTCAGGGCCGCGATTCTCGCCGACGAGCTGGGCTACGATTCATTCTGGATTCCGGAGGCCTGGGGTTACGAGATCTTTTCGTTGCTGACGGAGATCGCCGTGCACACGAAACGAATCAAGCTCGGCACCGGGATCGTCAACTGCTTCAGCCGTTCACCCGGTCTCTTGGCCATGAACGCAGCGACCGTCGATGAAATCAGCGAGGGCCGTCTCATTCTCGGCCTCGGCACCAGCGGCCAACGCGTCATCGAGGGTTTTCACGCACGTGAGTTCAAAAAACCGCTCACTCAGTTGCGGGACGTGATTCGCGTGACCAATACCCTGCTAAGCGGAAAGCGTCTCACCGAGAGTGGCGCGAAGCTTCACGAGTACCGGCCTTTCGAGCTCGCGATGAAGCCTTTACGTAGCGACGTGCCGATCTACGTAGCCGCACTCAAGGAGAATTCCATCACTTCGATCGGCGAGCTGGCCGATGGTTGGATCCCCACGTTCTGGCCGTACACCGAGCTCAAACGAGGCCACGCTTGGATCGCCAAGGGTGCCGCCAAAGCAGGTCGTGACCCGAGCGAGATCACAACCGCACCATTCACCACGGTGATCCCGCTCGGTGACGCCGGAGCTCGCGAGGCGAGGCAGATCATCGCCTTCTACATCGGGGGCATGGGCGACTACTACAAAGAGCTGCTCGGCGGATTCGGCTACGCCGACGCATGCAAGAGGATCGACGAGCTCTACCGCGACAAGAAGACTCGCTCCCAGGCGGCGGATGCGGTTCCGGAGGCCATGATCGAAGCGCTGACCATCGCCGGCGAGCCGCAGTACTGCATTTCCGAGCTCCAGCGTCGCCGGGAATACGGTATCGACCTTCCCATTCTCAACCTGCCGTCGAATCTGCCGTGGGAGATGATTGAGATGTTCATTCGCACCATGGCGCCCTCTGCCTAGGTTCTTTGGCCTCGACGTCGCTCTTGCTACTCTAAAACGGTGTGGGGAAGCAGCGATGAAGTTCTGCGCGTGCCAAGTCGGGCTTGCGGCCTGCTGGGCCTCTTCCTTGCGCTAGGCTGCAACGTCTACGACGCGAGCTTGATCGATGATGGGAGTGCGGGAGTCCCCAATCGGCCTCCCGCCAGCACGAGCTCGCCTGATGACGCAGAGTCACTCGTATTCGGGCTCAACGACATCTTTCTCCGACAGTCCGCGGAGACAGCGGCTCGGATCGGCATCGACTTGGATGCCACGGCAACCACGGGACGCGATGATGCGACCTGTCAGCCTCCGACCGTCGATGGCGAAGTGGTGGGCCAGGCCGTGGTCGACGGCAGCAAGGGAATCGACAACGCGATTGGCACGACCTTGCTTCCGACGACTGGAAGCGCACTCCCATGCCTCGAAGACAATCTCGCTCTCACCCAAGGACGGGGCATCGGCACCGTCTTGCTCTGGGTCCGACACTGGAACGGGCAGCCAAACGACGCGAGCGTTACGGCGATGCTCACCACGGCGGTCGATGGGACCAGCGCAGATCCGTCACTCGTCGGATTCGCCGATAGCGATCCACTCAATCTGGTGTACCTGAGCGGAAGCCAGGATGTCGAGGCCCCGGAGCCCGCTTGGGACGGCAAGGACTCTTGGTTCCTCGACCCGATCGATTTCAGCGCAGGTCCAACAGGCCGCGCCAGCCTAGAGCTTCCGAAGGCCGAGCAGGTGGATGCGTACGTATCCTACGGCCGCCTCGTGGTGCCCCTGATGAACGGCACGGAGTTCAAGCTGATCGCGGGCGACGGTACGCTCACGAGCGACGGCGCCATGACCGTCACGGTGAACGGCGGAGTCATCATGGGGGACATCCACGACGACCGCACCCGGCTTGAGCACGGCCTGTTCGCTGGGCGATTCAGTCTCGAGAAGCTTGGAGAGGCTACGCCCCAGATAGGCATGTGCTCGATCAATGCGACCGTTATCGAAACACTCTTCGGTCAGTTTGCGGACATACACCAGTTTCCAGAGCACGACGGAACCGGTGCCGAATGCGACGCGTTCAGCGTGGGCGTGACGTTCAACGGCGTGGCGGGGCAGATAGCCGGCATCGCTGCGTTTTCCCGGCCGCAGCTGGCGCCATGCGCTCAGCAAACCGAGTCTATCGAGACGGATCGCTGTTGTCCGAGTCAATGGCTTGCTGGGAGAACGCGCTTCGAAACCTGCGACACGCGCGAGAAAATCGTGAAGGCCGCGCGTTTCGATACGTTGCCGAGCAGCATCCAGGTTCCCGTGCCTGAGCCGGAAATTCGCTGAGAGCCGAGGGCGACGCGGGGGCTCAGCCGCCTGCGTTGCGGCGCTTGCGGACGGAATCGGCAAGGCCTTCGATCACGGGCACGGTCGCGTCCCAGCTCATGCAGGCGTCGGTGATGCTCTGGCCGTAGGTGAGCTCCACGCCGGGCTCTTGATCCTGCCGTCCACCCACGAGGAAGCTTTCGAGCATGACACCGAAAACCCCAGTGCTGCCTCGTGCGATCTGCTGGCCGACCGCGATGGCGACGCCGGCTTGCCGTTCGTGGTCCTTGCCGCTGTTGGCGTGGCTGCAGTCGACCATGACGCTGCCATCGAGCCCGGCGCTCTCGAGCAACTCGACTGTGGACGAAATGAACTCGGGCTCGTAGTTCGGCTTGCCCGCACCGCCCCGCAAGATGACGTGGCAATCGAGGTTACCCTTGGTCGCGACGATCGCCGTGAGCCCCTGCTTCGTGACCGAGAGAAAATGATGAGGATGACGGGCCGCGCGAACCGCTTCGACCGCAATGACGACCGTGCCGCGCGTTCCATTCTTGAAGCCGACGGGCATCGACAAACCGCTTGCGAGCTCGCGATGCACCTGGCTTTCCGTCGTCCGCGCCCCAATCGCTCCCCAGGAGACCAGGTCCGCGACGAACTGCGGCGAGATCGGGTCTAGGAACTCCGTTCCTGCGGGCAGCTCCATTTCGCCCAAGGTGCTGAGAAACCCTCTCGCGACCCGAAGCCCGTGATTGATGTCGAAGCTCCCGTCGAGATTGGGATCGTTGATCAGTCCCTTCCAACCGACGGTCGTTCGGGGCTTTTCGAAATAGGTGCGCATGACGATGAAAAGATCGTCCGCATGCTGATCGCGAATCGCTTTGAGGCGCTTGGCGTAGTCGAGGGCGGCCACCGGGTCGTGAATGGAGCAAGGCCCTACCACCACCAAGAGGCGATCGTCTTCGCCATGCACGATGTCGCTGATCTGCTGGCGCGCCTCCGCAATATGCTGGATGGCTTCCTCGCCTGGATGGATTTCCTCCATCAGGATGGCCGGCGGAATCAGCGGGCGAAGGCCTTCGATACGGACGTCGTCGGTAGGTGGGCGAAACATGACCTGCGATGCCTAGCATGGAAGGGCATGGGCGTCTCGCATGACCCCTGCTGCGCCCGTCGTGCTAGACCGCGTGCTCGTGGCTGCCTTCGTTCGGCTCTTTCCTCTCTGGGTCACTCTAGGCGGTGCCGTCGCGCTCGTTTATCCGCGCGGATTCGTCTGGTTTCTAGACTATGGCCTGATCACGCCTGGTCTTCAGATCATCATGCTGGGCATGGGGCTCACCCTGGAGCTCTCCGACTTTTCTCGTGTGTTCCGCGCGCCGGCGCCCATCGTTTGGGGAGTCGTCTTGCAGTACACGCTCATGCCGTTCATCGGCTGGGGTGTAGGCTACCTATTTCAACTACCCACCGCCTTTGCGGTGGGGTTGATCTTGGTTTGCTGCTGTCCCGGTGGAACCGCGT
>DASRZF010000099.1:0-3320 GCA_035686645.1 Polyangiales bacterium | reverse complement strand
AGGCCCGCTGTCCCGCGTCCGAGCTTAGGCGCCCGAGGGGTCAAACGGGCACGGGCCCTTCGGCATAGCGCGCTCTTCGCTCTCACCGAGCCGCCCCTACGCGCTCTCGCCGCCTGGATCGCAATTCTTCCAATTGCAGTCCTTCGCGCCCCGTGTCGCCGGTCGTTGACCCACGCTGGCAACTACTTGGGCCTCTCCGCGGACGAGCTGCTCGCGGGCTGCGTCCTGTCGGGATCTGCCGTGGGTCTCGGGACATGGCTCGTTTGCAACCGCACGTCGCTTCCATGGGAGGTTACGATCGTCGCATTGGGCATAGGGGCCGTCGCCCCTTGGCTGCGCGTCCTAAGCGTAGCTCAGAACCGTGCAAGAAGTGTGAGTCGAGCGCTTCCGGGAGCGGTCGATCTAGCGGCGATGTGCATGAGTGCTGGCCTGGATTTCCCAGGAGCCTTTCGTCGGATCGTGGAGAGTGCGTCGAATCCTGACGAGCCGGTAATAGAAGAGTTCGCGCGCGTGTTGCAAGAGCTAGACCTCGGACAGACTCGTCGGAGCGCGATGGAAGGACTCGCGACGCGAGTGCCAACCGAGCAGGTGCGCGAGTTTGTCAACAGCGTGGTACAAGCAGAAGACAAGGGGAGTCCCCTTGCTAGTGTTCTCATCGTTCAAGCACAGTCGCAGCGATTGCGCAGGAGTATAGCTGCTGAAGAGACAGCTTCTGAAGCGGCGCTGATGCTCCTGGGCCCCATGACGCTGATCTTCCTTTGCGTCATCGTGCTTCTCTTAGGACCCGTGGTCGTCAGGTTCATGACGGGAGGTTTGGGTCCGTCGTGAGTCCTACTCCAGAAAGGCATCGCCAAGTGCTGCTCACGCTGTTGGTAGCAGTTGCGCTGCTGGCGCTCACTGCGTTGCTTGGGGACTCGGAAGCTCCTACGGCTGTCGGCAGCTTGCGCTTCGAACACCCCAATCTTTTTCTCGAAGGCTCGCTCTGTTCGCATCCAAAACGCTCTTTGGTGACGGCCCGTCGGTCCGAAGAACTCGCGCATGTTCGCGCCGACCGATATGCCTACGACCCGGCCGATGGGGTTCGTGCGGTGCGGCTCTACGCGGAAGCCGAAGCCTGTTATCGACTGGGCGGCCTCAATAGCTCGGCTTCCCGCGTACGCGACGCCGCGTCGCTGATGATATTGCAACTCAATACAGACTACGCAGCGGCGCGACTCAGTCTGGCCAGATCCCTCGAACAGAAGCGTTGGGCGGACGCGCTTCGCGAAGTCCAACGGTTGCTACGACTGACACATCACCTTGGGAGGAACGAATATGTGGAATGGCTCGAGCACATCCTCAGACGAGCAACGGCCAGAGCGACCGCGGCTTCGCCGCAATGAATGCAGATGGTTGCTGCTCACTTGTGTAGGGCTCATGGCCGGCTGTCACCACGTATCGCCTGCCGATAGGACGAGTCTCAATGCGGAGCTATCAAACATCAGTGGAGAAGAGCTCTTCCGCATGGGTCTTTGGCATGCAACGTCGGGTGATCTGCTCCGCGCCGAGCAGTACCTCGTGGCGGCGCGTCAGCGGGGACACGATGCGCGGCAGGTTACTTACTGGCTCGTTCGCTCTTGCGCCGCTGCCAACCGCTACCAATCCGCTCTGGCCCATGCTCAGCTGTATCTGCGCGATCATCCACAGGATTGGTCGCTTCGATTGATCGCGGCTAGCGTTCACGAAGCCCTAGGCGAGCTTGCACGCGCGCAATCCGAGTTGGAGCGCATCGTGCAAGCAGTCCCCCAAACGCCATTGCCTCACTACAGGCTCGCTTTGCTCTATCAAGTCCGCGAGTCTCAACAGCATCGAGCGAGAACCCACCTAGAAGCATATCTCGCGCTGACTCCGCAGGGGCCTCATGCGGCTGAGGCCCGCGCCGTGCTCGATGAGAGCGTCGAGGTTGCGAAAGGACCCCAGCTCGTGCCGGACCCAAGCGCGATCGAGCATGAAAGCGGGGTTCTTCGTTGAGTGTCCCACGCGACGTTTTTGGCCAGACAGTGTCCTCCTTGTTGGCGCCGATCGGCCGGTACTTGGATGGAGAGGAGGTGAGCGAGATCCTCATAAACGGCCACCAGGAGATTTATGTCGAGAAGCGGGGGCGCCTGTATCGCACACGAAGCGCGTTTGCTTCCGAACATGCTCTCATGTCGGCGCTACGGAACCTATCCCAATTCGTAGGCCGTGAGTTGTCGAGCCGGCAGCCGATTTTGGAAGCCAGGCTCCCTGACGGTTCTCGCGTCGAAGCGATCATTCCGCCGGCGGCTCCGAGTGGTCCAGTGGTTTGCATCAGGCGTTTTCGACAGCAGCAGCTTACGATCAGTCGCCTCATCGAACTGGGCGCATTCACGCCGAGCACTGCGGAGCTCCTCTACCAGGCAGTCGCTGAGAGACACAACGTAATCGTGGCCGGTGGAAGCGGTGCAGGTAAGACTTCTCTTCTCAACGCTCTTGTCGCAATGGCTCCGAAGGACGAACGCGTCGTCGTCATCGAGGACGCGCGGGAGCTTCAGCTGCTTCTCCCACACGTCGTTCATCTGGAGGCGCAGCCAGCGGATGACCGCGGTCGCGGTGCGGTAACCGTTCGTGATCTCTTCAAGGCAACTCTCCGAATGAGGCCGGATCGAGTAGTCATTGGTGAAATACGTGGCGGCGAAGCGCTCGATCTAATCCAGGCGATGACTTCAGGGCATCGCGGATGTCTTTCCACCGTGCATGCCACCCTGCCGATCGATACGCTCTCGAGGTTGGAAACCATGGCGCTGATGAGCGACTTGGAAATTCCGATCAACGTGCTTCGAGGGCAGATCGCCTCTGCAGTCGACACTGTCATTCAGGTTGCGCGACATCAAGATGGGTCGCGCCGTGTCTCGCATGTCGCAGAGGTCCTCGGATACGATGAAAGCCACGGCTATGAGATTCGTTATGTCTTCGAAAGCCCGTCTCTGCGAGCGATCACATGAGCGAGCCACCCACTCTTCTGATTCCGGAGATCGACGAGGACAGAACTTTGGTCGAAACTCGAAACGCCAATCTCGATTGCTCCCTAGCCGAGCTCAGCGGCGAACGCGGTTCGTCCTGGCCAGGTGCTGACAGAAACGCGAGTGCATCGCGTGGCGCTTCGTCCGTTCGCCGCAAACTCGGACTTCGCCGGTGCGCTGAAGGCATCGTGGTTTTGGGTCTAGTCGCGGGGCTGGCCTTCGTGGGATATCAACAGTGGCGAATCGCTGAATCCATCCGGAAGTCGATAAGTGGGTTTGGGAACACCGAATCGCCTCCTC
>DASRZF010000098.1:0-2301 GCA_035686645.1 Polyangiales bacterium | reverse complement strand
CAGCTCTTCGTAGAGCTCCTTGAGGCGAGCCTTCCGCTCGGTCTCCGTCGTTGCATCGGCGACCTGCGGCAGGAATGGAACAGCACGGGTCCGCAGGTCGCTGAGGAAGATCGCTTGGTTGTCGACGGTTGCTACCACGCGTTCGACGACGTCAGCATCAGCAGCTCCGGCTGCGAGCGCCAGAACGAGCACGGCGACGGCGAGAACGCCCCTCATGGCTTTGGAGGCAGGTCGTCGACGTCGACCTTGATATCCTGGAGGACGCTGTAGTCGACGTCGACCTCGACCATCTGCCGAAGTCGCTCCGTCAACGCCTCCATTGCGGCATCCTTGCGTTGACGAGTGAGCTTGTGCCGTATGGCGCGCTTGGATTGCTCGTATGTCCGAGTCAGCGCGGCCCGTTTTCCAGTCAGCATGACGATGTGGTAGCCGTCGCCATCTTCGACCAGCTCAGGATATACAGCGCCGACTTTGTTGAGCGCGAATGCCGCTTTACGAATGGAGGCGGGCGGCGGACCTTCGCCTTCCGCTTCGAAGAACTGAAGGTCGCCACTGTCGCCCTTGGTTTTTTCGTCCTCCGACTCTTCGCGCGCCAACTTTCGGAATCCGGCGAGGTCGGTCGTTTTGGCTTTCACGAGCAGCTTCAGAGCCCGTGGTCGTTCCTTGATGAAGATGTGACTCGCGCGCACCTGGGCCGGGCGGTTGAATTCCTGGGGGTTCGCGTCGTACGCCGCCTGGACCTCCTCATCGGTGATCTCCGATTCTTCCAGCGGTTGATCCACCTCCGACGTGACGAGCTGTTGAATCATGGCGTTGCGCCGTGCTCGGATGATCTCCGGTCTCTCTTCGAAACCGCGGCGCTTTGCCTCATGGACGAGGAGCTCGAAGCGAACGAGATTGTCGAGGAATTCTTTGCGTCGCTCCGGGCTTTCGAAGCGAGCGCGCAGATAGGGAGACTGCGAGGCGAGGCGGTCAGCAAACTCTCCGACCGTGATCGTTCGATCACCCACCTTTACGAGCACCTCATTGGCCTGGGCCTCGGTGAGACCGAGCTTCGGCCATTCCTCTTCGCCGGCCGGGGCTTCCTCGGCCTTCTTCGAGCAACTCGCAGCCGCGACGGCGAGCAGAATGATGACTGCGCGTTTCCAAGGCATCGTCAGCCGGGTAGCATATACCTCATCCACGGCAACGAGGCCAAAGTTCAGGAGGAGTCTCGGCCCGCCAAAACCTCGCGAACCTTGGCGCTCAGGTCGTCCAGCTCGAAGGGTTTGTCGAGGAAGCCGTCGGCGCCATAGAGCGGCGAGGTCATTTCGTTCAGGCGCTCCCCGATTCCGGTGAGCATGATGACGCCAGTCTGCCCGAGCGATTCATCTTCGCGGATCGCGCGACACACTTCCCAGCCGCTCATGCCAGGCATCATCACGTCGAGCACGACCAGATTGGGCTTTTCGCGCCGTGCCAGACGCAGAGCTTCTTCACCGTCCGAAGCCTCGACGATTTCGGCGGGTAACGCGCTCAAGTGCCGCGCCACCAGCGCCAATATCTCCAAATCATCGTCGGCGACGAGAATCTTAGTCGCGCCGTGCGTCGTCATCGTTTCACCGCTCCTGAAATCGCGAACCCGGGCCGCATCCTCGTTCTGTTGACCTGGGATGTCAATGGACACCGTGTTCCGGGTCGATGAACCCGATGCTCGACTTCGCCGTCCAACCCTCGATCCCGCTAACCACTCGCAATTTCACGAAATCGCGATCTCTATCGACCACTTCGCCGCGGTCGCCGGCCCTTGCATCGCCTCGAATTCGGGCTCGGGGATCTGGCCCTTCGCGCAAGACGACATGATCCTTCAACGCGACGGCTCGCGGTCCGTCTCGAAAGACGCCCGCCTTTGCGCCGAGCCCCACGGCGCAAAATAGCAGCACGATCGCAGAGGTGAGCAGCAGCGAATACAGCCAAGCTTTACGCCGGCCCCTCAGCGAGACCCAGGCGAGGCTCAAAAAGAACAGAAAATTCCCGATGAGCAGTGCATATGCGAGCCCGTCTTCAGAAATGCCTCCATAGACGGCGTCGCTAATCGAGCTGCTCCTCTGGATCGTCGCTTCGCCTTCGGCCTCTGCACGAATCTCCTCGAGAGCCTGTTCGGCTGCGCGCAGATTCTCAGACGCCTTGTCATCGTTTGGGCGGAGCGTAATGGCTCGTTCGAAGTACAGGATTGCGCGCGCGTAGTCCCCGGACTGGGCGAACGTGGTGGCGAGGTTGAAGTACACGTCGGGGTCGTGAACCCCCGAATCGATGAGCTTT
>DASRZF010000097.1:0-13427 GCA_035686645.1 Polyangiales bacterium | reverse complement strand
CGACGTGATACATTAGTCCGAAACGCAAACACCGTCCCTGCATGTTCCATAGGTGCAACACGACGTGTCTCCAAACAGGCAGCAGAAAAAATTACCGCTCACGACGCAGTCGGCGCCGTCTGGGCGGTGGGGATAGACGCACCCTATGTCAGGGTCGCACTCGTCGAACGTGCACGTGCTCCCATCGCTGGGGCATTTCGTAACTTGCCGGAACTCGCAGACCCCCTCCCAGTTGCAAAACTGATCGGTTCCACAGAGGTTGTCTGGCTCGTCGCAGACGACGCCTTCGCAGAACTGCTCACCTCCACATACGCCGTCAAGGCAGGTACCCTCCCGCAAATCCTGCGACCGACACAGAGCTCCATCTTCCCAGTTGCAACAATCGTTGTAGCCGTGTTTGCATGAAATCGGTCCTGATTCTTCTGTGCAGCCGTCGGCTTTAGAGCTGGGTTTGGTGATGGGGTGTTCGCATACGCCCACGCTGCCATCGCTTCGGGCGCAGCCGGCTCCGACCCGATCACTGTAGTACCGGCAGGAACCCTGTTGGCAGAGCGGATGTATCTCGCACTCGCCCGGGTCGACCGGGGGGCAATCTTCGACACTCTCGCACGGAATACGGTCTTCACCGCACCCCCCTAACAGCACCACGCCGAGCGCGAATGCGAGCCAGAATCGGAATACGTAGCGCAAACAGCATCTCCCGTTAAAGGCTACTATGCCAACGCCTTGCATCAGGCGTGCCACGCTATTGAGCGCAGTTTTTCCAGCGAATCGCATGCCGCGAAGCACAGTGATGACGGTGGCCGGCGAAATGTTTGCACTATATGACCTGCCGCTGCATCTCCACAACCTAGAGCAGTGGCAGCAATTCTCGGCCCGCGTCGCCGTCTGAGCCCGTACCCGAAGAGCCTGCGCTGAAGTTCCATGAGCGCACGCGACACACGAGCAACCGGGTGAGATCACGCTCTAGTGGTCATTTCGGCCATGTCGCGACCTCTGCTGTACCGACGAAGTAGTCCTCGCAATCGACTTGGCCGACCTGGACTTCATAGGCGTGATTCAAGACAGTGAGCGAGCCGATCGACAGTTGCGCTCCGTAGTCCACGACCTCGGTCTCGCCGTCGACGCTCGCACTGAGGCTCCGTTCCTCCCACCTGGCGTTGCAATCAGGACCGATCACCAGGCATCCTTCACCGCCATCCGCGAGCTCAAGCTCGTCGGGCGGCCCCAGCTCTTCGAGCTTCCAGGCGACCCCCATCCAATATGCGAGCTTTTCGGCTTTCGCTCGGATCTCCAAGCTCGACACAGTGGGGGGGAAGCCACGCCAGCGCTGCGAAAGGTCTACGACGAGACTCTCTCCAACCGATGCGGACCATTGAAATCCCCCGGGCGCGATCACTTCAACTCGATGCAATTCGCCCTCGGCGGTCCTGAAACTGACCCACCTTGCCTCGTCGAGCTCAGGATCATCGGCTTCGATACGATCGCCGAGGCTTGCGTACCAGAGGTCGAAGCATTCGCTCGTTCCGCCTTGTCCCATCTCCTCCACGACGCCCTCGATGCGAACCTCGAGAAGGTCAGGTGGAAAGTACGTGGGTTCCTCCACTCTCGGACCCGAGACACAGGCAGCGAGCAGGGAAGACCCGCGACCCTCCTCTTGGCAGAGCGGAACGCTGTCCCCTTGGCCGCACGCCACGGCCAGCACGAGCACGCACATGAATCCAAACAAGAAACGCATAAGCAACCTCCCTTACGGCTGCACCTCAAACGCACCCACGTCGCACCCAGCTCCCGCTGGTCGTGGCTCACCGCGCTGGTCGGTATCGAGCTGGCAGTCAGCTTCGGGAATGACGTCGATGGCCACGCTGCCCGGCAGCAGCGCGTGCGTCTCGGTCGGCCCGCCGTTGTCTGCAAGTGGTCCGAGGTTCAGTTGCTCGGCGGTGACGTTGACCTGATCGGTGGGTTGGTCAAAGCCGCAGGTGGCGCCGGGGCTTTCGAGGTTGCCTCCACCCGACAGCGCCGTCCCACCACCGCAATCGTTGTCGACCAAGGTGTTGGTCAGCGTTAGTTCCCCGAAATTGTAAATGCCGCCGCCCACCTCCGCGGCATTCCCCGATACGGTGCTGTCGCTCAGCGTCAGCGTTCCGCCGTTCTGGATGCCGCCGGCGCCGCCGTAGATGCCGTCGCCCGACTCCGCGGTATTGTGCGACACGGTGCTGTTGATCAGCGTCAGCGTTCCGGTGTTGGCGATGCCGCCGGCCGACTCCGCGGTACTGTGCGATACGGTGCTATTGGTCAGCGTCAGCGTTCCGGTGTTGAAGATGCCGCCGCCGATGAGCGCGCTATTCCCCGACACGGTGCTGCTGGTCACCGTCAGGTCCCCTTCGTTGAAAATGCCGCCACCGTGGCCACCAGAGTTCCCGCCAGTCACCAACAATCCGCGCAACTCCGCCGCTACGCCCTCTGGGATCGAAAACACACGATGCTCTTCATCGCCATCGACCATGAGCTTACCTTCGCCGTCGAGGGTGACGTCGTTGTCGATGACGGTTTCCGCCGTGGTCACCACCGTCGTCGGCCCGTCGCAATCAAACGTGTAAGGTCCCCCGCCCGCGGCAATGGCGTCGCGTATGCCTTGCTCCCTGCACGCTACCTGGCAGCTACCCTGCTGACACGTGCCCGCGTCGTTGCCACACACCGTGCCGTCAGCGACGGGCGCACACATCCCCTCTCCACACATCCCCGTGCTGCACTCGTTGCCTTCCTCGCAAGCCGTGCCGTCATCGACCGGAGCGTAGTCGCACATACCGTCCGTCGGATCGCATAGATCCTGGGTGCATTCGTTCCCATCGTCGCAGTCGACGCCTTCGCACAGGCCTTCGCCGCCGGCTTCACGGCACCCGACCGACAGCAGGAGGCTCAGTGCGGCAACACGTAGAAGTCCGACTACGTGACGCATGACCCACCTCCGCCCTGAGAATCGCGTGCCACGCAGGCGAACTTTGGGGATGGGGGGTGGTAGTGCCCTGCAAGGAATCTCCATCGCAGGAGACAGTCAGCATGGTGTTCACCGTCACGGTCCCGCCATCCTCGGGAAAGCTGCCGCTCATCTGGATCTGGTTGCCGCCGATCGTTCCGCTGAAATCCAAGTCAGACGTCTCAGCCGTCAACGCAGTGGCGTCTTGTGCAATGATCATGGGAAACGTCTGGGCCATTCTCCCATCACGGTTGTCGGACGCGACCGTTGAGGTGATTTCCCACTCACCCGTGAATTCAGTTGCTGGACCCGCGCAATCAACTCCTCGGCCCTCGCAAGCAGCAAAGGCAAACAGGGCGAGCGCCATTAGGAATCGGAATACGCAACGCATAACCGACCTGCCCAATTCAATAAGCGGAGCTATGCAACTGCATCAGCCGTGCCAACCACACGAAGCCGGTTTTTCGGGAGAACTTGACGGATTGACGCGTAGCAGTGGCGATCTCCGACGAAATATCTGCGCCATACATGATGGCTTTCCATGTCAGCTCTTCGCTTGACTTCGACGTAAGCCATCCAGGCTCAACTCTGGCACCGCTCCGCTTGAAGCACCGAGGTGTACGCGCACCTTGGTATTAGTGCTCAACTGCGCCTCCTCAGTGCGCTCGAACCGGCGTCGCCGCCACATCGTTGTAATACTTGGTCAACGAGAGCCGAAATCGAAAATCGCGAAACGCCTAACCACTCGTAATCACTGGTCGGGGCGACTGGATTCGAACCAGCGACCTCATGCTCCCAAAGCAAAGCCGCGGAGCAAGCACAACATCACGCAAACAAACAGAAACCCAAACATGACCGGGACTTGCCCGCATCGCCGTGTTTGCGGTTCGTCACTTCATATCATCCGATTTCACATCGCCACGTCAACGTCAGGTCAACGAACCCAATCCTGGGCCGGTCCGGGTTGTGGCAGCTTGTGAATACACATCCTGCCACGCACACGACCCACGCGGCTGAGAGTCGACATGAACTCCCTTTTCGGCTCGCGCCCCAGGCGACATAAGAAGCTAGTACCGCGCAATTGGGCGTTTACGATGAGCCCGATGGGCTAAGAGAGTCCTCGTACCTAAGAAGTCAACTGCAGCGCGGCGAAGGTGATGTCGACGGTCTCGCGTAGCACGCTATGGGTCCAACCTGGAACGCCTGTCTTGATTGCGTCTCCGTCCATGAAGGCCTGCATGCGCAAACCATCCACCTCTGCGCCGATCGACGGGGCACCGCGCGAAAACGGGCACTTTGCCTTAGCACTCCGTGCCAACGGTGCTTCTCAAGCGGCCGAGCTGCCCGTATCCTCCTTGCGCGAAATGAATGATCTCCAACTCCGAAGGACCCAGGTTCCCGGTGAATTCGATCGAATCGCGCACCGCTACGATCTGCTGAATCGCCTCAACCCAGGCTATCGCAAGCACCTGCACTGGAGCGCTGAGCGGATGGAGCTTGCTCGCAATGCAAACGTCCTCGACCTCTGCTGCGGCACAGGTCTATCGACCGAGGCCCTGGTGGATGCGTATCCCGAGGCGACCATCACCGGGCTAGATGCTTCCTCAGGCATGCTCGAGCTTGCGAAAACCAAGCCACAGCTCGAGCGCGTTCGCTTCGTCTGTGGAGATGCCATGGACCCTCGGTCTGCGGGACTAGCGCCGGCACGCTACGACGGAGTCTTCATGGCTTACGGGATCCGCAACATGCCCGACCCCGACCTCTGTCTCGGCCGCATTCTCGAGCTCCTGAAGCCCGGCGGCACGATCGCTTTTCACGAGTACTCCGTGGCTGATTCCCGCGTCAGTAGAGCCATCTGGAACCTCGTCGCGGGCACCATCATCATCCCCTTCGGTGCTCTGACCACCGGCTCCTCCAAGCTATTCCGCTATCTGCGGAGCAGCGTGAACCACTTCGACGGCGTGGAGGCCTTCAAGAAGCGTTTGCTTGCCGCTGGGTTCATCGACGTTAGAGAGGAGCCCATGGACGGCTGGCAACGAGGCATCGTTCACACCTTCTTGGCGGCGAGGCCTCAGTGACCTCAGCGCCGACCGGACCCGTGCCCCCCGCGGACGCACCCCAGGAGAACGTGCCCGCGGGGACGAGTGCGGTCGTCGTCGGCGGTGGGATCGCAGGAATCGCTGCGGCGACGGTGCTGGCTGAACGAGGGGTGGTCGTGCACCTGGTCGAGCGCGGAAGCCAACTCGGTGGCCGTGCCGGAGCCTGGACCGAGACGCTGAGCGACGGCCAGAGCTTCGAAATGGAGCGCGGCTTTCACGCCTTTTTTCGCCAGTACTACAATCTGCGTGCCCTACTCAGGCGGGTCGACCCTGAGCTCGCGCACCTCGCCTCCGTCGAGGACTATCCTGTCCTCGGACCGGACGGCACGTCGGAGTCCTTTGCCAAGTTGGTACGAAGGTCACCGTTCAACGTCATCCAGCTCACTCACCGGACGAAGTACATGAGCTTTGGAGACCTGTTCAAGGTCAATAGGAAACCCGCGCTGGACATGTTCCGTTTCGATTCGGAGTGGACCTACGCCGAGTACGACGATAAGAGCGCGAGTGACTATTTCGACTCTCTCAACTTTCCGGACAAAGCCCGGTCGATGCTGTTCAACGTCTTCGCTCATTCGTTTTTCAATCCCGAGGAGAACATGTCGGCGGCTGAGCTGCTGATGATGTTTCACTTCTACTTCACCCGAAACCCCGAAGGACTCCTCTTCGATGTCGCCCAAAGGCCGTTTTCCACCGCCTATTGGGAACCTTTCGCTCACTACCTCCGAGAGCGCGGTGCCACCGTCGAGTGCGGCTGTGTGGCTTCTCGCCTGCGCCGTCGGCAAGGCCGTTGGGTCGTCGACACGAGCTCTGGGGAGATCGTCTCCGACATGGTGGTCTTGGCGGTGACCGTGCCCGCCCTCAAGGCGCTCGTGGACGCTTCACCGGAGTTGCATAAAGAATCGTGGTTGCAGCGCGTCCACTCGCTCGGGCTGACCAATCCCTTCGCGGTCTGGCGATTGTGGTTGAACAAACCGACCGAAGAGGGCCGGGCTCCGTTCGCGGGCGTCACCGAGTACGAGTGTCTCCACAACATCTCCCTCTATCATTTGTTCGAGGACGAGAGCCGGGAGTGGGCAGAGAAGTGCGGGGGATCGGTGGTCGAGCTGCACGCCTACGCGCTGGATCCGCAGCTCGGTGCCGACGACATCAAGGGCCACATGCTCCGAGGCCTCCACGATCTCTATCCGGAAACCCGCGACGCAGAGATCGTGGAAGAGCGCTTCCTGCTTGATCAAGACTGCCCGTCGTTTGCTCCGGGCTCCGATTCCGCGAGACCTACGGTCGAGACTCCGTTTCCGGGATTGTGTCTCGCTGGCGATTCGATCAAACTTCCCTTTCCGACCGCGCTCATGGAACGCGCTGCCGCTTCGGGCATGATGGCAGCCAACTGTTTGTTGGCCCCGCTGGGTGTCGTTCCGGAGCCGATCACGACCGTGCCCCGGCGCGGTCTTCTACGGGCCCGAAGACACGACCGAGCGTGATGAAACCACTTTGGACCTTCGGCAGACGACTCGATGAATCCGTGGGGCAGCCCATTGAGGACAGCCCCGACTGGCAACAAGCCAACCCCAAGCGCATCGACAAAGCCCTCTGCCGGGCACTGGCACTGCCTTCCGGCGGTTGGTTCGTGGTCGGGGCTTCTCGCGGCATTACGACGGCGCCTCGCTGCGTGCGCATCTGCGACCGACACTTGGTCGCCTGGCGAACCAGCCAGGGTGTCCGTCTTGCGCCGAACGAGTGTCCACACATGGGCGCGTCGCTCGCGGAGGGTCTGGTCCATGACGATCGGCTCGTCTGCCCTTGGCATGGTCTGGCTATTGGCGACGAGGGTCACGGCTCGTGGAAGCCGCTGCCCACCTTCGATGATGGTGTTCTCACGTGGGTGCGCCTCGATGATGAAGAGCCGGGCGTCGCCCTCAGCGATCAACCCTTCATGGCCCCTCGACCGAAGACGTTCATCGATGGCGTCATCCAACTTTGGGCGGAGTGCGAGCCGCGGGACGTCATTGCCAATCGCTTGGACCCTTGGCACGGCACGCACTTTCATCCCTACTCTTTCGGCCGCCTCAAAGTCATCGACCTCACGGAGGAAGCAGTCACCGTGCGCGTCGCGAAAAGAGTACTCGGTCCCTTTGCCGTCGAGGTGGATGCCACCTTCCATTGCCCGGATCCCCGCACCATCGTCATGACGATCATCGGCGGCGAGGGCGAAGGCTCCGTGGTCGAAACCCATGCCACGCCGATCTGCCCCGGACGCACCGCCATCATCGAGGCAACCCTGGCGACCTCCGATCGCTATCAGTTCAAGATGGCCCAGCTCGTCGCAGGTTTCGTTCGTCCGTTCATGGAACGCTCGGCGCGGCGCCTGTGGGTGGATGATGCCGCCTACGCCGAGCGCCTCTACCGCCTGCGCGACGAGCGCCCCGGACGCTACGGTCGTCATCGTCGTCCAAGCGCATAGGCCTCAGTCGCAACGACAATCGACGCCTCGGTAACATCTCCAAAGGAGCGGCCACGCCGAGATGAGCGCAAACCGGAGGCTCACTCAGCTCCTGAATTGCGCAGAAAACCTTATCTGTCTACTTTCGGTTTCAGGAAAGAAGGCGTTTGTAGCGGCTATCAGCTTATCGGCTCGAAGTGAGCCGCACGTGAGTCGATGTATCAGATCACCCATACGCTAGTCGCGAGCGCCCAGATCAGATCTTTTCGCCTCTAGAGTCTCTTGCGCTTCGCGCGCGAATAAGCCGAAGGCGTTGAGCGTGTGACCCGCGCGATCGATCACACGATCAGCACGTGAGGGCGCATGCAGTTTTGTTGGCAGACAAAACTCCACCTTGCCGGAAACGAGCTGGGTTCGTTATTGCAAGCGCATGCAAACGTCTGAAACAAGGTGAAACTCGCTGGGAGTAAGAGTGCAAAGAAATCTCTTGTCATGATTGACCGTAACTCGCCGCGATGTGGCCTGAGTCGGTATCGCCGAGCTCTAACCGGTCTCACCGACTCCCACGCAGTTGCAGTGAGCTCCAACGAGATCCGGCGGGTCGCAGTCGCTTCCGACTGAGCTCAGCGCGGTCGTCGAAAAAAAATGCCTTCTCCGAGAATACTTTTGGTCCCCAAAACCGATAACTTGGTCGATGAAACCACAACCTTGCCCGAACTACCCACCGGCAGAGCGGCCGGGTAACGAACCGTATGCCTGCTTCCTTCAGCGAAGGGACCAGATCGCAGCCTGGCTGCAGTCTGGCTACTCAATCAAAGGCGTCTGGACGGCGTGCCGACGCGCCACACCGCCGTTCGAAGCCTCCTACCAGACGTTCTGGCGGTACTGCCGTCAGCACGGACTCAGCATGCCTCGAGGCGCCCCTCCAGAGGCAATGACGAAGCCCATCTCGGAGAACGCAATTGCTCCGAAGCGATCAGCTCCGCTCGAATCCTCCCCGCAAGTCTGGCCGCGAATCCCCGGCAAGCCCCGCGAGTTCATTCCCAGGACGGAGGACTAGAGGCCGTGGAAACACCCACCCACAGAGTCGGAACGTGGCTCACTTATGCCCAAGCCGCACGCCACACCGGCTGGTCGATCCGACATCTACGAAACCTAGTCTCGGGAGGACGGATTCCGGTTTACGGACGTCCGCGGGTACGCCGGTTCCGCCGGGATATGTTAGACCTCTTCCTGACGAACCCGGACATGGCGATGCGGAAGTTCCTGTTGGAAAGGAACGAGCCGCATGGCCCTTAGAAAGCTCGCCAACTCATGGCAATTCGACTTCACACTCCAAGGCTACGATCGCCAGCGACAGGCTGGGTTCAAGACCAAGTCGGAGGCGCGCGAAGCCGAACGACAACGGCGCACCGATCTGATCTCAGGTCGAAAGCGCATCCTATTCGCGGACGCGTACACGCAGTACATGTCCGCGACCCGCATGAAGGCCCTCGGCCGCGACCATTGGGAGCGCTGTTGGCCGGATATCAAACCTGTGCTCGGGCACCGGTTCATCGAGGAGGTCGATACCTCGGCGCTGGACCTGCTCAAGACCAGGTTGCCCAGCCACCTTGCACCGAGCTCGATCAATCACCGACTGTCCCTGGTGAGAACAATCCTTCGGTTCATGTGGAAGCGGGGTCTCCTTGCATCGGTTCCCTATGTGCCGATGGAAAGCGTCCCCACGACAGAACCCGTCTGGTACGGCGAGGAGGAGCGGGACCGTCTTCTCGACGGCATGTTCCGCCTCCAGCCGCGCTGGTACTTATTCTTCTACCTAACGACCAGGCTCGGTCTGCGGACGGGAGAAGTATACGCCGTCGCGAAGAGCCGTATTCGGGACATCCCGCCGCAGCTCATCGTCGACCGGGCGGTGCAGCGGGGCAACAAGGAGCGGCCCGCGCTTCTTGGGACCCGCAAGAACAACAGATCGCTGAAACTGTCGCTCACGCAGGACATGGTCGACGCGATTCGTTGGCACATCGGGCAACGGTACTCGGGGGAGGAATTCCTTTTCTCCATCGACGGAACCTTTCCCAGGCACCTCGACAGCCACAAGCGACCACTGCGCACGGTGCAACGGGCGCTAGGGCTCCGCGAGCTGAGCCATCACCAGATCGGCCGTCACTCGGTGGCCAGTCAGGCCGCCACCAGCGGTCATTCCATCAAGGCGATCCAGGCCCAGCTCGGCCACCAGTCGGCGCAGAGCACGCACCTCTATGCCCACCTCGGCGACCAGGCGCAGCTCCGATTAGTCGAAGCGTTACGGCCCGTTTCTCCACCTCATGTCAACGTCAGGTCAACGGCCCCCGATCTCCAAGATCGGTAGCGCCGCAAGTCCTTGAAATGATTAGTCGGGGCGACTGGATTCGAACCAGCGACCTCATGCTCCCAAAGCATGCGCACTACCAAGCTGTGCTACACCCCGTGACCTTCAATCTACTGCGGTCCGGCGGCATGGGGTAGCCGATGGCTAGGAGTTTCGCAACTGCTGCAGCAAGGGCGCGAGCTTTGCCGCGGCTTCGGCGCGGTGGCTGATTCGGTTCTTGGTCTCGGGGCCGAGCTCGGCCATGGTCTCCGAGTGCCCGTCGGGGACGAACAAGGGGTCGTAGCCGAACCCGTGGGCTCCGCTGGCTTCTCGCGCGATTCGGCCTTCACACACGCCGTCGACGGCCGCAAGCTCCTGCCCCGTCGGGTTGACGACGACGATGGCGCAGCGAAATCGTGCGGTTCGTTGCGATTCTGCAGTGTCCCGCAAGGCGTCGAGTAGCTTGGCATTGTTCTGGTCGTCGGATGCGCGCTCCCCAGCGAACCTTGCCGAGTGCACCCCAGGTCGACCGCCGAGGAAGTCGACCTCGAGACCGCTGTCATCGGCGAGGCAAATGACCCCTGCAACCTTGGCGATCTCGGTCGCCTTCTTGAGCGCATTCCCATGAAACGTGTCGCGGTCCTCCACGACCTCGATCGGCGCGGAAAGCGACGCCATCGTCTCGAGCTCAAGCCCCGGAACGCCTGCAAGAAGCCGCTCGTACTCGCGAAGCTTCCCGGCGTTCATCGTGGCGAGGAGAATTCGCATCAGGGCAGCAGCCGCTCGATGTCGACATCGACCGCACGAAGCGCGCGCCGCTGTTCTTCGGCGAGTGCCGGCATGGCGAAGAGAGCCAAGTCGATCATCTGGTCGAGCTTCTCTCGAAGGATCGGTGCTCCCTCGGCAGTCCCTTGTACTTCGACGACGCCACCGGCCGGCGTCCCGACCACGTTCAAGTCGACCTCGGCGTCCCGGTCTTCGGTGTAGCAAAGATCGAGCATCGGACGCGCTTCGAGCAAACCCACGCTGATCGCTGCAATTGGTGCATGGAGCACGCCCCTGTCGACCAAACCTGTCGCACGAAGCCGGTCGAGTGCCATTGCAAGCGCGACCATACCCCCGGTAATCGAGGCGGTCCGCGTCCCACCATCGGCATCGAGCACGTCACAGTCGACCGTGATCATCCGCTCGCCAAGCTTCTCGAAATCAACCGCAGCCCGCAGCGCGCGGCCGATCAAACGCTGAATCTCCGAGCTCCGCCCATCTATGGCGCCCTTTCGGCTGTCGCGCCGCTGGCGTTCGGGGTTGGCGCGCGGATGCATCGCATACTCGGCCGTGAGCCAGCCACGCCCGGTATCGCGCATCCAGTCGGGCACCCGATCCGAGACCGACGCGGCGATCAACACCGTGGTGCCGCCGCATCGATAGAGCACCGAACCCTCCGGGTTGCGCTGCACGTTCGCATCGATCGAAACCGGTCTGAGCGCGTCGTATGCGCGCCCGTCTACTCTCGTCATCCAACCCTCCGCACGGGCGAACCAGTAGTCGTTTGTGCGGCTGCTGGCAACCACACCTCGAAGGTCGTTCCGTGCGGATGGCGGGCTTTGCACGCGATGCTTCCTCCGTGCGCCACCACGATCTGCTGCGTCAGCGGAAGGCCGAGACCGGTGCCCCGCTCCTTGGTAGTGTAGAAGAGATCAAACACGTGCTCGCGCTCATCCTCGGCGATGCCCGTCCCCTCGTCGTGAACTTGAATACGAACACCCCCGTCGTAGCGCATGGCCTCGAGCTTGGCGGTTCCACCATCGGGCATGGCCTCGCGCGCGTTGCGCAGAAGGTTGAGCAGAGCTTGCCGAAGTTGGGGCTCGTCCATCGCGACAGGAGGCAACTGCGCAGCCAAGTCCAATCGGAGCTCGACGCCAGCGGTGTCCATCTCGAGTCGAACGAACTCGGCCATGTCACGGAGGAGGTGCGTCGGGTCCTCCGGCGTGAGGGAGGGCTCAGGGAGCCGCGCCAGTCGAAGGTACTCCTCGGTGATGCTCTCGAGACGCTCGAGCTCCCGCTGGATCGAGTCCAGTAGATGCTTGCTCTCTGGACCGGCGCCGTGGATCTCGTCGCCGAGCATGTCCACGTTCAGCCCGATGCTCGAGAGCGGATTGCGGACTTCGTGTGTCACGTGTGCTGCCATTCGCCCAATTGCCGCAAGGCGCTCGGTTTGAATGAGCCGCAGCTTCGTCGCGACCGCGTCGGAGACGTCGTCTGCAACGACGAGCACGCCGCGCGAACCGCCCTCCCCCAGTTCGTCGCCAAACGGCGTGACGAGCACGTCGACCAGATGCTCGGTGAATCCCGAAATACGTTCACCCTCGAGCGTCACCGCATCGCCCCCCTTTGCAACCTCGGCAATAGCGCGCCCGAGCGCGGGGAATCGCCGAAGCACCGACGTTTCGTCGATCGATGCTCCCACTTCGCGCGCGCTGACTCCGAGCATGACGTCGGCGGCTGGATTCGTCGTCTGAATGATCCGGTCGCGGTCGATCACGAGAATCGCTGCGCGGAGAGCCTCGACGATCTGAACCTGCATGCGCTGGAGTCGCTGCTCCGCGAGCGCTGCCTCCCGAAGGCTCTGATCGCGCGCGGCCAAGGCCTGCACCATGCGCTCGAACTCGGCGACGAGCTGGCCGAGCTCGTCGTCGCGCTTGATGTCCACGGCGCTCGACAAATCTCCATGCGCCACGGCGGCGACACGCTGATGCAACAAAGGAATCGGCCGAAGCAGGCGCTGCGACAAGAACGTCACCGCAATGCCCACGAGCAGTGCAAGCAGCCCCAGCAGTCCCAAGAGGAACGTGGCGCGCTCCGACTGTGCGGCCGCCAGTGCGCTCGTTCGCGAAATGCGCTGCTGGACGCTTTGCGATGCGCGATCGTAGTTCCTCTCGATCCGTTGCTCGGTGCTTCGGAGCTTCGTGAGAAGAGCCTCAGCAGCTGCTTCGTCACCGTCGACTTGATTGAAGAGCTCCTCGTACTTGGCGTCGATCTCCGTGTACGCGGTAGCGATCGCATCGAGCTCGCGACGAACCGAGCGAAGCGGCGCAGGCTGGCCAAGCTCCTCCGCCAGCGTCTCCGCCTGTTCCACGCCGTCATAGGCGCGCTGAAGCGTAGTAGGACGAATCCGCAGGGCCGCGCGAAGCCAGGACTTGGTCGGCGCGCTCCGTTCCGATTGAAGCGCGCGCTCCACGAGATTCGCGTACACGCTCTGCGTCGCCTTGGCCTGACTCAACGTGAGCGCCAAAGGAAGGTATCCGTCCTCAAGCAGCCCGAGCGTCTGCGACGTCCGATGGTGCTGGACGAAGCTCAAGCTACCGACCACAGCGAAGGCGACGAGCACCAGGATGTAGCCAAGCACGATGCGAGTCGGGATGGTGAGCCATTTCCGGCGAGCCGGACGAGTCATGCGTGGATCCTAAACCTGGTAGCGGAACCTGGCGAGGTTCTAGTCCTAGCAATCACCACAGAGCGAAAACAACCCCTGATTCTGACGCGATACGCTGGGGCTTGGGG
>DASRZF010000096.1:0-5535 GCA_035686645.1 Polyangiales bacterium | reverse complement strand
CTCGTCGAATCGCGCACCATCGAAGCTGTTGTCGGTTACTCCATGCTTGTCGACCCAGACCCCAGTGAGGATGCTGCTCCAACCGGGGCCGCTGAACGTCGCTTGCTCGGTCGGGGTGCCCGGTTCGCCACCAGCGAAGGCATCGTACGTCACCGCGCCATTGGCGACCAGGTCATCCAGCACCGGGGTGGACGCTTGCTGCAAGCCTGCGACGAGCAAGACGTGTTTCGATTTTGGCGCGCTGCCATCGCTCCCGCATGACGCCAGCGCGACCGCACCGCGAGAGTCCGTGTTCCTCGCGTTCTTCCTGGTCTATCTCTCGCTGGCGCTTCCGGCGGCGCTGCTTCTCCACTACCTCGTCGAGAAGTCGTTCGTGCTGCTCAAAGCCCGGATCGACGCAAGCCGCGCTCAGCGCACGAGGCTGGCTTCGAACCCTCGGGCGGACAGTGCATCCAGGACCTGCTCGGCCTGTTCTTCCCCACGAAGCTGCAGCACGAAATCGACGCTCGCTGCCCGCGCCGAAGAAGCGCCGAAGGCCCTCTGGTGGCTGAGCTCGAGGATGTTGCTGTCGAGCTCCCCGATGAGCTGCGTCACTTGGCCGAGTGCACCAGGCACGTCTGGGACTTCGACCCGAAGCCTCACCAGTCGGTGACTGCGCGCCATCCCCCGTTGCAGCACCGAGGAAAGCATCATCATATCGATGTTGCCGCCACAGAGAATGGTGCCGACGTGCTGCCCCTCGAATCGTTCTCTGTGTTTCAAAACCGCCGCAACACCGGCCGCGCCCGCGCCCTCGACGACGGTCTTTTCGATCTCGGCAAGCATGAAGATCGCTTGCTCGATGTCTTGCTCACCAACCAGGACGATGTCGTCGACGTGGCGACGGATTAGCTCCATCGTGAGCAAACCCGGTGACTTCACGGCGATCCCCTCCGCGATGGTGCCTCGGTTCGGTATCTGCGGAGCGGTCAGACCGTGAAATGCATGGTGTGCGAACGGATAGCGCTCGCTCTGCACGCCGATGATCTGCACGCCCGGTGCCAGCGCCTTCGTAGCGACGGCGATACCCGAGATGAGGCCTCCGCCTCCGATGGGAACGAGCAGCACGTCGAGGGAATGCGGAGCGTCCTCGAGCATCTCGAGCCCCAGGGTGCCTTGGCCTGCGATCACGGCCGGATCGTCGTAGGGATGGACCAGCGTCAGGTCCCGCTCGCGAGCCAACGCAAGCGTGAAACCACGCGTCTCGTCGAACTGATTCCCGTGCAAAATCACCTCGGCGCCATGCGCACGGGTCTGCTCGACTTTGGCGTTGGGTGTCGAACGCGGCATGACGATAGTCGTCGAGATCCCGAGACGCCCTCCATGATATGCGAGCGCCTGGGCGTGATTCCCCGCGGACATCGCGATCGCGCCTCGCCGTCGCTGCGCAGGCGTGAAGTCGAGAAGCCGGTTGAGTGCGCCGCGTTCTTTGAACGAGGCGGTGAACTGTTGATTCTCGAATTTGAGATACAGCTCCACGCCGGTGACTCCAGAGAGCGTCTCCGAACGGAGAAACGGCGTTGACGTAATCCCCGAAGCGATGCGTTTGCGGGCGCGGCGAATATCGTCGACGGAAACGGTCACGATTGGGGATCGGGTAGCATGCTCGAATCCCGACTGGGGTCTTTCAGGAACCAAGTCACTCGGATCGCGGCATGTATTTCGCCGAAGCCGCACTGAAGGCGATCGATGTACTCGTGGAGCTCGGCGCCATTCATCGGGGATTGCCGGTGGCGAGAAACCTCTTTCGTCAGCTCTTGGACGACGAGGCGCGCCTCCTCGCTCCGTGGCAATGTGGCCAGACACTGGTCCAGGGCGTCGAGCGAATGCGCGACGGCGCGCGGGAACTGTGGATCCGCCAGCAAGAATTGCTCGACGTCCCCGGCGGCGATGCGGCGCCGAACGTATTGCCGATACATCTGGTAGGCGCTGAGTGACCTCAGAACCGACATCCAGAGCGCGTTCTCGTACGGAGCGAGATTCGGGTTTCCTTGAGCGATCGTTGCAGCAGCCACGTCGACCACGCGAGAAGTCATATCTGCACGCTCGACATGGGTTCCCATGCGAAAGAAGTTGTATGCGTCACCGTGACTCATGGTGCCCGAGAGGAGCCCCGAGATCTGCTGGCAACGCATGACACAGTCGGAGAGAACCTCGAAGCGGCGGCGGCGACCGACTGCACCCGGCAGACTGTCACGCCCCATCAAATAGAGCTCGTTGATGCACTCCCAACCTTCGCTCGGAACCACATCGCGAGAAGTTCGGATGTTCTCTCGGGCCATCGCCAAGGAGGAGGCGATCGAGCTCGGGTTCTCGACGTCTGCCATCAAGAATTTGAGAATATTTTGTTCGCTTGCTTTGGCGTACCGATCGTGAAACTCGTCCTCGGCCGCCACGATGCGCAAGAGCTGCGGCCAGCCGATGCCTGTCTCCAGGGGAAGGTCGAGGAGCAAGCTGGCATAGGTATTGACCAGCCGCGCGGTGTTCTCCGCGCGCTCCAGATAGCGCCCGGCCCAGTACATACGCTCTGCAACTCGGGACAGCATGTCAGCTCGGTCCGCCTACTATCCAGGTGTCCTTGCTGCCGCCGCCCTGGGATGAATTCACGACCAGAGATCCCTTTCGCAAGGCGACCCGAGTAAGACCGCCCGCTGTGACTGCGGTTTGTCGGGCTTGCAAGATGAAGGGTCGCAAGTCCACGTGCCGCGGCTCGATGAGACCGGCGCAGACGGTGGGGACGGTTGACAGGGCGAGCGTGGGCTGCGCGATGTAGTTGCGTGGATTCGCCTTGATGAGCTCGGCGAACTTTTCGACTTCTCCGGCGGATGCGTGCGGCCCAACCAACATGCCGTACCCGCCCGATTCATTGGCCGGCTTGACGACGAGCTCGGCCAGATGCTTCAGCACGTGATCCAGATGGCCGGGATCGGAGCAGCGCCAGGTCGGTACGTTGGGGATGATGGGGTCCTGGTCGAGGTAGTACCGGATCATGTCCGGCACATAAGTATATACGAGCTTGTCGTCCGCGACTCCTGCGCCGGGCGCGTTGGCCAATGCTACGTTCCCTTTGCGCCAGGCGCGAATCAGGCCAGGTACGCCGAGCATCGAATCCTTACGAAATGCGTCTGGATCCAGAAATGCGTCGTTGATCCGACGGTAGACCGTATCGACGCGGGTCAGGCCCGCCACCGTCCGCATGTAAACGCAGTCGTCGGATTCGACCACGAGGTCACCGCCCTCAACCAGCTGCGCCCCCATGCGCTGGGCCAGATACGAGTGCTCGAAGTACGCGGAGTTGAAGATACCAGGGGTCAGAACGACGACTTCGGGATCGTCACCGGGCCGGGGGGACAATGCCGCCAGCGTGTCGAACAAGTCAGAGGGGTAGTCATCGACGGGTGCGATGATCTGGTCGCGGAACAGCTCTGGAAAGACCCGTTTCGTGACGCTGCGGTTCTCGAGCATGTACGAAACGCCAGATGGCACGCGCAGATTGTCCTCCAGCACGTACACCGTGCCGTCTCCATCGCGAACCAAGTCGGACCCACAGACATGTGCCCAAACGCCGTGCAGAGGACGGGCCCCTATGCACTCCCGGCGGAAATCGGGCGACGATTCGACGAGATCGCGAGGGACGAGGCCGTCCTCGAGGATTCGCTGCTCGTAATACAAGTCGTCGATGAACATGTTGAGCGCGGTGAGGCGCTGGCGAAGACCCTGCTCGATCCTACGCCATTCGCTCGCGGCGATGATCCGCGGAATGATGTCGAACGGCCAAGCGCGATCGATGTTCTGACCTTCCGTATAGACCGTGAAGGTCACGCCCATCTCGACGATCGCCCGTTCCGCTGCTTCTTGTCGGAGCTTCAACTGGCGTTTCGAAAGCCCTTCCAAATGCGCGGCGAGCGTGGCAGCTCCTGCGCGGGGATTCCCGCCGGGTCCGACGAGCTCGTCGTAGAAACGGCTGGCCTCGTAGTTTGTCCAGTCCGTCATCAGCTTTGATCGACTTCTTTAGGCAAGCGCAGTACCTTAGCGGCTTTCTCGAGTGCGCGCCATGCTCGGGGTCGACTCTACTCGCTCATTACACGGCCAAAGAGCGCCTTGACCGTGTGGTGGCGCTTCACGACGATCACCGTCTTGTCCGAGAGGCGCGCAACTTCTTCCGGAATGTTCCCGAACAGAATCCGATTGGAGAAGCTCTTGCCTGCTGCGCCGACGATGACGCCGTCGTACTTCTCGAGCTCTTGGACGATGCCTTCGCTCACCGAGCGGTTCTGGACGACGACGGTGTCGACTTGCTCGAACTTCGTGGCTTCGGTGATCCTCTGCCGCGCTTCTGCGAGCCGTTCGGTTTCGGATTGAACGAGCTCCTCCTGCGCGTCCAACGGTACGATCGAGCAGAGCGTCACGGTACCGTCCTGGGAGGCGGCGATATCGGCGGCGTAGTTCTCCGCCTGCTTGGCGTGAACCCCTCCATGTGTGGGCAATAACAACCGTTTTGGCAGGGCTTGGCCGGTGAGCTTCACCACCATGATGTCCGTCCGGGCGTTCATGACGATGGTGTCGGTGATTTCCCCGAGAATGTAGCGCGCCGTCGAGGTGTGTCCTTTCCAGCCGACGACGATGAGACCACATTCCCGCTCACGACTGGTCTCCAGAATCGCACGCGCTGGGTTGTGGCCGATCCGGACCAGAAGGGTGACGGGAACCCCATGAGCACGGGCGCGCCGACGTGCTGCGTCCAGAATCGGACGCTCTCGCTCCACGTAGTAGCTCTCGAGTTGAGGCGGCAGCTGTTCGGGAACGACCACGACGCGAACCGCGATGATGTGCCCGTTGTGCCTACGGGCAATCGCCGACGCAATGTCGATCAGCGCATCGACATTCGCGGGATGTGCGAGTGGAACCAATATGCGGAAGTCCGCATCGGCGGCGTCGGTTTGTTCAAGCGCAACTCGAGATCGCTGTCCGGGCAAAGATTCGGCTTCGACCTGCGCCCCCTTCCATCCCATGAAGCCGACGAACCCTACGACCAGTGCGCCAAGCGCCAAGAGAACCGTCGCCAAATTCGGAACCTGCGACAAGAGATAGAGGTTCGCGAGAATCCCAAGCGCGGGAAGCAATGGCACCAAGGGGACTCGGAACGGCCGCTTGAGCTTCGGGAATTTGCGGCGGTGCTGAATCAGCGCCGCATTCACCAGGATGAGTGCGATGAGGAGCACGCAATCGGCGAAATGAGCGAGCTCCTCCAGTGGAAGCAAGGTGGCGAAGGTTGCAATCCCCGCTCCGACGAGCATGAGCGCGATGACGGGCGTGCGCGTCTGCGCGTTGATCGAGCCGAACTCCTTCGGCAAATGCCCCAGCCGGCTCATCGAGAGCGCGACGCGCGAACCCGCCAGGATGGAGGCGTTCGACGCCGACACCATCGAAAAGAGCGCGCCAGCCACGATCACCATGCCCCCAACCGGGCCGAGGAAGTCCTTGGCCGCCGTTCCC
>DASRZF010000095.1:0-2085 GCA_035686645.1 Polyangiales bacterium | reverse complement strand
TCCCGATGGTCGCAAAGTTCGAGGCACGATCCACTGGGTGAGTGCCAAGCACGCCGTCGACGCGGAGGTGCGCCTCTACGACCGCCTTTTCAACGAAGAGAACCCACTCGACGAGGCGCATGCAGGCGATTTCACCGCCCGGATCAACCCGGACTCCCTCGAGGTATTGAAAGACGCCAAGCTGGAGCCAAACCTTGGGAGTCGCGGCGCAGGCGAACGCGTTCAGTTCGAGCGATTGGGTTACTTCGTGGTCGATCCCGACAGCACTCCGGAGCGGCCCGTCTACAACCGAACCATTCAGCTCAAAGACTCCTGGTCCAAATTGATCAAGAAGAACTAGCCACGCGACTCAGCTCGACGCGGGTATCGGAACCGGGTGCTTGGACCAGTAGGTCGCAACCGTGAGGCCCGAGATCAAGTGCCAGACACCCCACCAGGCGGCGATGATCGCCATGCCTCCGAGGCCGTCGAAGAAGCCGAAGATCAGAACCAAGGCCAGCGCCGAGTTCTGAATTCCGACTTCGATCGAAATCGCCCGCGCGTCATAGCGATGACAGCCGAGAAACCGTCCGCTCCAATAGCCCAGCGCGAGCCCCACCGCGTTGTGCAGCGCCACGATGAACGCGACATAGCCGACGTTCTCGAGGAAGTGCTGCCAGTTGCCGATCAGCGCACCGACGATGAACAGCCCGAAGGCGCTGAGCGAAAAGACCTTCATGGGCTGGCGGGCGCGTTCGGCGAAGCGCGGCTTCTTGGCGGCGACTAGCATGCCCGCGAGGAGCGGAACGCCGAGAATGATGAGGATCGTCTTGAAGAGGTCGAACGGGTCGAGATTCACCTCCTTGAGGATCGCGGCCGTATCCGGGTTCAGACTGCCCCAGAACGCCAGGTTCGCCGGCGTCATCACGATCGCGAGCGCCGTCGATATTGCCGTCATGGTCACGCTCAGCGCCGCATTCGCTTTGGCATGGTGTGCCAGGAAGTTCGAGAAGTTTCCCCCAGGGCACGCGGCTACCATGAACATGCCGAGGGCGATCGAGGGAACTGGCTGGACGATGAGTACGAGGAGGAACGTCATGGCGGGAAGGAGCAGAAACTGGGCTCCAAGACCCACCAGTGGACCGCGCGGATCGCGAACGATGCGCTTGAAGTCGTCCACGCGGATGTCGAGTGCGACGCCAAACATGATCAGGCCGATCAGGATGTTCAGCACCGTGAGCGTGGCGGGGTTGAAGTTCAGGTGAACCTGATCGACGGCTTCCATGGAGCGGGACCTCAGTACCACATCGTCGACCGCATTTGCGCGGATTCCTCTGGTATGCTCCGGGCACGGTGCGTATTTGGGTTACGGCTTTCGCGCTGCTCGCAGTCGTCGGTATCGCGGCGCTGAGTTGGTCGATGATGTCCGTTCCGAGCCCCTCGGAAGCCGATCGAATCGCCGCAGCTCTGGCGCCGACGGGGCCGTCCGCGGCGCCTGCGGCATATGCGCCCTGCGCTTCTTGCCACCTTCACGACGGAAGCGGCAGGCCCGATGGTTCGATACCGCGCCTGAGCGGACAGCGGCAGTCCGTCTTGGAGAACAAGCTCCATCGTCTCCGATCGGGGATGATGCGCCTCCCCGTCATGGACCCGTTCGCTCGGACATTGGCGCCCGAAGATATCACCCAAATCGCGAGGTACCTTTCTCAGCTGCCCGAGCTCGCGGTCCCCTCGAACGAAGTGAGCCCCGCCGAACACGCCCAAGGCGCTTCGCTCTATGCGCAGCACTGCGCATCTTGCCACGGTGCGGCTGGAGAGGGGCAAGACGGGATCTTCGCGTCGAGGCTTTGCGGTCAATACGCCGGCTATCTGAACCGCCGCCTCGCCGAGGCAGCCGCTAAGAGCCGAGGCGATGCGGATGCGATCATGCAGGGCGTGGTCGATCTCGTGCCGAGCCATCAGCTCGGACCCATCGTGGGATGGTTGGCTGAGGGAAGGGGATGCCAGGCTCCATGAGCGATCGATTTACACGCAGACGATTCGTCCGCCTCACCGGAGGCGCAGCAGCAGCATCCCTGGGCGCGCCCAGTCTCGCGGCTGCGGCCA
>DASRZF010000094.1:0-8437 GCA_035686645.1 Polyangiales bacterium | reverse complement strand
CTATCGTCGTCGCGACGGTCATCGCCGTGCTCTACACATACCTCGGCGGGCTTCTTGGAGACGTGTGGACCGACATCGTGCAAGGCGCACTGGTCGTGCTCGGCTTGTGCACCACTCTCTTCCTGCTGGTCAGCGACCTCGGCGGCTGGAGCGAGGCGCTCGCGCGCATCGAGCCGGAGCAGTTGCGCTTGATCCCGCCGGGCGAATCCCCTTGGGCGCGTGCGAACGTCTGGCTGGTTCCCGTGATCGGCGCTCTCATTGCGCAGGAGTCGGTCTCGCGCGCCCTCGGCTGCAGAAACGCGCGAATCGCAAAACGGGCAGCCCTCTTGGCCGGTGGTTTCTACCTAACCCTCGGCATCGTCCCGGTGCTGCTCGGCCTTCTCGGAGCTCACTATCCTCTTCCGCTGAGCGCCAACGAGGATTTCCTGCCCGAGCTCGCACGCCACACTTTGCCCCCCTGGGCGTACGTGCTCTTCGTAGGCGCCATCGTGTCCGTCATCCTTTCCACCATCGACTCCTCGTTGCTTGCGATTGGCGCTCTCGCCGCGCGCAATCTCTTCGCCGAACGCTCGGGGCTACACGACTCGTCCCGAGGGCTTCTTACCGCGCGGCTCTTCGTCATCCTTGCGGGAGCCCTGAGTTGCTTCGTGGCGCTCTCCGCCGAGAGCATCTACGACCTCGTCCTCGAAGCGGATGCGCTCGGGACCGCCGGCATTGCAGTCATCACCATCGCCGCGCTTTTCACGAGCGCAGGCGGGCCGGTCGCCGCGGTCTCGACGCTCGTAGTGGCCCTCGTGTCTTCAGCGAGTGGCAAGTACCTCTTCGATTACGAGGCCCCTTTCCTGCTTTCGCTGGTGCTGAGCATCGCCGTCTTCGTCCTGGTGTCGCGGTTCGAGCGCAGCAAGGAGCCCTCGCCCGGCAAGCTCTAGTCTCGACAGCTGCGATGTTCGAGGTAATTAGGTGTGTGGCAGGAGCGATCGAAGGATCATCTATGTCTACGCGAGGCATGGGAAACCGACACCGTAAGAATGCGGTTCCAAACATGATGCTGTGCGCGATCTCCACGATCCTGCTGCTCTCGGCAGGCTGCCGATGGCGGCACGGAGTGCCCGAAGGCTCGCCTGGTCACGTGAGCGATGCCAATCAAGCGTGCGCGACGCTTTTTTGCTCCCCTGAAGAACAACTGGAGACCGATGGTCAGTGTGCGCCCTCGTGCATGTGCGGACGCTACACGTTTTCCGAGCCCAGGTATGACGAACACGACACCCATGCGCTGCGCGGCTGGCGGCTGGTGAACCCGACCGAGGCGCTGCCGGGCGATCCTTTCAGCGAGGAGTCGATCGCGCGCGAAGAGACCCAGGGATACTGCGCGGCAATTCCAGTCGACAGGAGCCCCCAAGTGCGCACGTACCGGCTCGAGACATTCCCGACGGAGCGCGCGGCCCTCGCGGCCGGTGGTCAAATCACACATCGCGGCAGATGCGGTGCCTGCTCTTCGTTCCAGGACCTCGCGGTCTACATCGAACAAAAGGACCTGAACCGCGCCGGACGCCTATGCGGCCTGCGGGGGACCTTGGGTTCAAAGGGGCAAATGAGCTGCTTCAGAAAGCTCGGCTTCACCGAAGCGTGTGCACAAATCTGGAGCTTCAACGTCGACCACACGCGCTCCGAGTGCATGGGAAGCTGCATGGCCACTATCCCCACGAAGCACAAGCGACCCGACGGGAGTCTGAACCCGTGCCTCGCGTGTGATGAAGAAAATAGCGGCCCAGTTTTCAAGGCGGTCGCCGGCCGAACCCGCCGGAGCTCGGGATTGTCTTCGGCGATCGCCCGTCCCTGCCTGGATGCGCAAGGTGAGCCCGCGGTATACCCGGTCGAGCACTACTACTTCAGTCAACGCGCTTCCCGGGCCCGCAACTGAGACCCGAATCTCGTCCTCTGTGGACGAGATAGGGCAACCAGCCTCCCACCGCCTTGCGCACGGCCTCAGCCGCCGGCAGGCTTCAGACTGTTGGTAAACAAACCGATGAGCGCTCGAACGCAAGCGATACGCGGCGCCGGTGGTCACGAGCTCTTCTTGGACTTGAAAGGCCGGGGTCGCATACGGGTCATCGAGTACCAGGGGCCCGAGGGGGCGCCTACGCTGATGCTCCTCCACGGACTTGGCGCGACCGGGCCGCTGAATTGGTTCACTGCGTTTTCCGACCTCTCGGAACGCTACCACGTCGTGGCCGTCGACCACCGAGGGCACGGCCGGGGGATCCCCACGCGTCGGTTTCGCTTGAAGGATTGCGCAGACGACGTCGTCGCCGTGGCGGACGAGCTCGGCATCGGCAAGTTCATCGCGGTCGGATATTCGATGGGCGGTCCCATCGCGAAGCTCTGCTGGAGCCGGCATCCCGGGCGCGTTCGTGGGTTGGTGCTCTGCGCAACCGCCAAGCACTTCACGCCGGAACGATACCCGGTTCTCACAAGGGCATTACTGCCGGGTGCGGTCATCGGCGCACGTATGGCGCCCAAGCTCGTGCTCGGCCAGATCATCGAAGGCATGGTCAGAGACATCCCCGAGCCGAAGGTCAAAGACTATGTTCGCAAAGAGATGGCAGGCGCCGACCCCGCCGCGCTCGCGCAAGCCACACGCGCGGTCCTCCGGTTCTCGTCTCGCAACTGGGCCTCGAATATCGCAGTCCCCACCGCAGTCCTGGTCATGACGCGAGACAAGATCGTGCCCACCCGCCGACAGTACGCGCTCGCCGCCGCAATCCCCAACGTCCGGCAGTTCGCGGTCGACGGCGACCACTTCGCCTGCGCAAACACCAAGACCAATTTCGTGCCTGAGCTGCTCGCCGCCTGCAAGCACGTCGACGCCGCAGCCGCTTAGAAGCTCTTCTCTCAAGGCCTATTCGTTTCGAGCGCGGAGCTGCTCCGACCGATCATCGTCGCTTTGCCAAGAACGGCTTCACGTTCACCTCGCGCGGCTCGGATTCCCCAGGGGCCGGAGGAATTTGGCTCACGGTGTAGGCACGAAAAGACACGATGCGGTCGTTCTCGTTTCCCGTGCGCTCATGGTGGCGAAAGATCCAGTCAGTGAGGCTCGAATGGTATTGTCGGAAACCCGGTATGCGCACCGTGTAGTCGCACCACCAGTAGCTCATGTCGAGTCGCGGCGGAATCGTTCGGAGCGTGGGATCTGCGTAGCGAGTGGCAAGCTCGTTGTAGGGGTCGATCTGTCTGCCATCGATCGTGGTCGCATCGACGACGATCCACATGTCGTCACGGGGTGCATTGGACGCGAACATGCTCCAGCCCTGATTGAGCCGAAAGGTCTGGATGGTCGCCTGAATCCATGTGGGCTGTTGGTGCTTCAGAAACTTGGGCACCGACCAGTTTTCGACGAGCACCTGCGAAATCGCCGCAACGACGAGTAACGCCAGAAAGGCATGGGACAGCCAGCGAAGCGGGGAGCGTTTGAGTGTCTGGGCGGAATCGACTGCTGGCAACGCAAGCGCGGCGACGGCGCGAGCGTTTGGACCGCGGAGCGCCGCCAACTTGCCGCGAAGCCATTCCCAGTCCTCCGGGCTCACGAGGAACATCGAGTACGCGATCATCACTAATGAGAACGACCCGACATTTGCCACCGCGGCGATACCGAGATGCAGGCCCCAAATGCCGGCAATCGCCGCGCGCCGGGTCCAGGGTCGTCCCCAGGGGGAAAGGATCAGGATGGGAAGCAGGTACTCGAGGACCAGACTCCCGTAAGTCATCGCCTGAAACACCCAGAGCGGGAGGTTCTGGCGCATCCAAAGGCCAAACCAGGTCACGATTCGCTCTTGCTGGGCCAGCCAGTACACCGCGGTCCCGTCGCTCCAAGTCTCGCCGTTTTTGTGAATGGCGTTGAAGAAATAGATGACCGCCAACTGGAGGGTCACGACGAGAACGGCCCAGGACGCGATCGGTGATTCGGTCGGCGTGTTCCGATTCTTCTTTCGCCAGGCGTCGAACGAGAACGCGGAGCCAAGCGGCAGAAATGCCGTCCATACGAGCAGATTGCAAAACACGAAGTCGCCACCGTTCGACAGGAAATCGACGCGGACCTGCAGCGAGATCAGGCAAATCGCAGCCAGTACCTGCGCGAAGCGCGTAAATACACCGAACAGCAACGCCAGATAGACGAGCGCGATCAAGACGAAAGCCAGCCGGACCCCCGTGTCCGAGCTGACGTAGTACAAGAACGAGTAGGCCCAGGGCCGGAGCGGATGCTCTGCCAGCATCGAGTTCGGAAGAAGCCCAGACTCGAAATACCAAATCGACATCTCCAGGCTCCGCCGCGTGAGGTCGAAGAGGAGCAGCAAGGCGATGTAGATCCGCGCCAAGCCGAGCGTGCGAATGTCGATGCCGAGGAACCGGTCTCGGAGAAAGCTTTTGTCGATACGCATGGGCGAGCTCTGTGGGCCGACGGTAGCAGCCTCGCCTCGTCGACCAAGGCAACACACCCCCCAGAGCAATCAGTAGGGCGTTCCGTCCTTGTGCAGGTATGGACCGGTCTTCGCGCCCGAGCAGCGGCCCGGGCCGAATCTCACGTCGATATCCGAATACTCGCCGGAGTCTTCTTCGTTGCGAGCTCCGACGCCGATAAACTTGGCTTCTTCGGACGCGTCGATCTTGGGCATGGACAATCCGTAACGGATCGGCCTCCCTAGAACAACGGGTACCGCAGCGGGCCTTCTTCTTTAGGTCGTCGGCTCGGAGGGCTTGTCGCCATCACCCGGGCAGTAGGTGCTCGGCTCTGAGGGCTTGTCCCCATCACCCGGGCAGAAGGTCGTTGGCTCCAAGGGTTTGTCGCCGTCACCCGGACAGTATGCAGATGCCTCTGAACTTCCGACCGCCGCGAATGCGAAGACGGCGACGAGAGCCAGGGCGCGAATCAATGTCTTTGCCAGCATGAGGAGAAGTTAGAGCCCTCCCACGAGGTGCACAAGCCCCATTCGTACGCCTGGTTCGGCCGATGAGATCCGCTCGAGACGACTCCGAGTGAGGGCCTAGATCACCGGGAGCGATTGTTTTGGGGTCGCCACCGGGCCTCGCTGGGGGCGCCACTCGTCTAGGCTGGAGGCGCGCCGAACGCACGCGATGGTACAGCCATCCTCGCAGCCTTTCGGGCGGTCATATTCGCGCTTGAGATCGCGTCGAGTGTATTCGAGTAGGGGGATGCCGGGTTCGTCTCGGCGCTGGCTGCAATAGGCCACCTTCCCGAACTCGTCGATGTAGAGATAGCGGGCGCCGGCTCGGCAACGCCAAGGCGCCGTGCCGCCCCGGAGCATCTTCTGCTCCCACCCCTCCCCGAACCGATGAAAGAAGCTCTTATTGCAGAGCGCTCGCATCTCCTCATAGAACTCGGGAAGAACATCGCCGATCAGCCCCGGATCGATCTGCCCCTTTTCGTCGTGCAGAAGCCCAACGGTCATGTAGAAACCCAATGAGCGAATCTCATCGATCAGTTGGCGGGCCTGCTCCGGCGGCGACGATCCAAGCACCGCGTTGACGTTGAGCTTGAACTTCGCCTGTTCCTGGAGCAGCAGGAGTCGCTTTTTGATCTTCGACCATGATTTCTGCGACACCTCATTGGGTTCCACATTGTCGACGGAAACCTGCAAGAGCGAAAGACCCGCGTCGTTCATGCGCGCGATCCACCCTTTCGTGATCGGGTAAGCGTTGGAAATCGCAGTCACCACCATGCCCCGAGAGACTGCATGCGAGACAATCTGGTCCAAGTCGGGATGCATGAATGGCTCACCCCCAGTCACAGTCAGGATCAAGCAGCCAAGGTCAGCCAAGTGGTCGATCCGGGCGAAGAGCTCTTCTTTGGGCAGGGGCGGTGAATAGTCGTCGTACTCGTTGCAGTAGCCACAGCTCAGGTTGCACCTGCGGATGACCACGAGCTGAGCAAGGAGGGGCGACTCAGGCCGCCACATGGCGTTGAGTGCGCGTGTCGCCGTTTTGAGTGGATACGGCGGCAGGGGGCGCAGTCGGTCTTGAAAGGTACGATGACCCATCGATTGGCACACGCTGGCAGGGGGTGGATTTGAGGTCAAGCGCAGAAAGAGCCGCGCTGTTCCAGCGGGGGGAAGTCCCCGGCGAACGCTCTACGGGGCGCACGTCAACTATCTGCGATGTAGCGGATGACGTGCCGGACGTTGTCGTCGGACCCAAGCACGTACCTCGGGATGGCCTGAGACCCAAAGACCGACGCCGTACGCGACGAGAACCGCGAGTGTCAGGAGGAGCCGCGCGCCGAGGCCGCGAAAGTCGGCGGGATCCCAGAACAGGCCGAGAATCGCAGCGCCGACCGCCGCCCCGGCGTACGGCATCCACGCATCGCGGCCCCTAATTGTGATGTTCTCGAGCACGCGTAGCTCGATCAGCGTGAGGATCCCCACGATCGTAGCTGAAACAGCAGTGGCGCACGCAGCCCCCATCAGACCGTACGGCGGTATCCACAGAAGGTTGAGCATCGTGTTCAGAGCGCCGATGAAGATGCCGTTCACAAGATTCACCCGCGAATGTCCTGTGTAGGTGATGAAGTTTCCAGCAAGGCCAAACCCGCAGCTGACGACCGCGGGGATCAAGAGCACCAGGACGAAGCCGTCCCCGGGACGCGCATAGCTTCGGTCCACGAACGCCAGGATGTCTCGCCGGAGCACCACGAACGACAATGCAAAGAGCAGCAGAATCGAGCTTACCCAACGTGTCGTACGGGTGAGCAGGGGTGTCAACTCTTCACGCTCGCGACGGTAGTGATGTCGCGCCACGACCGGGGCGAGTGCCGTACTGAATACGATGCGGAGCTGCTGTAGGTTGCTGGTCACGTACGATGCCGTCGCATACCAAGCTAGGGTTACGGGCTCGACACCCATCGCTCCGAGCATGATCGTGTCAAGACGCGTGATGTAAAGGGTGAGTGTGTGCGTCAGCCCCTCGGGCACCGCGAAGTGTACGAGCTCGCCATCCCAAACGGGCCTAACGTTGCGGAGAACCTCGCGAAAGTCGAAGTAGCGAACGAGCGGAATGAGCGAAAGCAACGCTACAGCGAACATCGAGAGGAAGTAGCTCGCCAAGAGCTCGGTGAGACCGCCCCCCAAGAAATACACGAGCACGCTCGTGACGAGCAGAAACAAAGGTCTCGCGCCACCGAGGATCGCATCCCATGCCATCTTCAGGTGGGCCTTCCCCGCCGCGCCGACGATGTTGGCAAATGCCGTCGGAACCATCGCCCAGCCCACGAAGTAAATCCCGGGGAGCAACTCGACGTGCTTGGTGAAATAGTTGTGAATCGTCCACGACCCCAGTCCTTGGACGAGCAAACCAAAGAGCAATGCCGTCGCCAGACTATAGCTCAGCGTGCGCCCGAGCATGGCGTTCATTCTAGCGTTCGCTTCCGCGTCGTCGCCGGCCGCTTCGGCGTGGGGGCTCACCCGTACGGTAGTAGCCGTGGCCCAACCGGAGGTGACCGCTCCGGTGCCGAGCTCGACGACCGCGAGGGCGATGAAATAGTGACCCATCAAGCCCGCGCCGAACAGCCTCGTCAAGACGAAGATCAGCAGGGGGTAGAGCAGCTTCGTCATCAAACCCAGCGTGTTGACGAGGGTACCCTTGAGTAGCGCTGCCTGGTACGCCATCAGCCGTGTTGGAGCAGACCGAGCTCGCGGCTTTCCCGAATCATTCGCTGTACGGAAGCGACCTCGTCGATGTTCAGGTTGAACGCCGGGAGCTTCAGCACGTCTCCATCGATGAAACGCGCCCTAAGATAGCGGAGCTTGTCCCGCCAGGTGTAGTGCAACCGTTCGGTAAAGTGTTTCTGGTCCCAGGTGTTCGTACCGTGAAAGCAGCGAATAAACAGGTGGGCGTGGTCACCCGTCGCGATCCCGAGCCGGCCCCTCCGCTTCACACGTCTGCGGAACACGGCGTCCTCGTGACGTCGCCAATTGGGGTAGCGCGCAGAAGTTCGTCGGTGAAGAATCGTGCCGGGAACACCGCGCGCCAAACCGCTGCGGTAGGAGTGGTGGACGAACTCAGGCGAATCCAAGTGCACGAGGGTCCATCGTAGAACGACCGCGTCTAGGTTTTGCTCGCGAAGCGTCTCCATTTGGTAGCTGATGCGATCGGGATGGAACCACTCGTCGTCATCCCACTGAACGAGATACTCGCCCTGTGCAAGATCCTCGGAGAGATTGCGCAAGCCGCCGAGCTTTAGCTCGGGGTTGGGCTTCATTCGGTGATAGTGGATGGGGAAGTCATCCTCGAACTCAACCACTAGGCCTTCGTAAGACTCCTCGCCGTCGTCCACGATGACGAGATCGAGGTTAGGCCACGTCTGATTGCGCAAACAAAGGAGCGCCCTGCGAGCGAGGGCAACTCGATTGCGGGTGACCATGACCGC
>DASRZF010000093.1:0-27346 GCA_035686645.1 Polyangiales bacterium | reverse complement strand
AGCTTGCATCGCTCCGAACAGAACGGGAAGTTCTTGGTCCGTTTGGATAGCTGTTTCTTGCAAATTGGACAGCATGCGGCTCCCACTAGGTCGAACGGTAGCACGGAAAACCCCATTTCTGGGAGGCCTAGCCGTTCCGCTGAAGCAGCCCGCCGAGATCGGCCGCCGTCGCGCTCTCTACGAACGAGCGCTAGACGAACGCTTCGGTTGATTTCAGAGTTTGCGTCGAAGTGAATCGAATCCCCCGCCTGAGCTACCTCGATCCGCTCGATGCCGTTTGGCTCACCACGGCCGGCCGAATTGGATTTCGAGTGGAACGCTCTGCCGACGTGTATGCGTCGACGGACGGGCAGGGCGTCATGATCATCGGCGATCCCAGCACGCTCGATGCCGACGATTGCTTGGCGCAGATGATTCTGCATGAGCTCTGTCATTCGTTGATCGAGGGACAGGAGAGCCTCGCGGTTCCGGATTTCGGTCTCGACAACGAAAGCGAGCGAGATCTGGTTCGCGAACACGCCTGTCTTCGACTGCAAGCTTGGCTTACCGGCGAGCACGGCCTTCGGCAAGCACTCGCTCCGACCACCGATTTTCGGATCTACTACGACACGCTGCCCGAGGACCCGCTCGGGGACGTCGACGATCCGGCGTGCGCGTTGGCGAGCCAGGGTGCTGCGCGCTCCCGGGAAGGGCCCTGGGCTCCGCACCTGCAAGAGGCCCTAAAGACCACCGCAACCATCCTTCGGGCCGCCCGGCGCCTGGGTGCCGAGGACCCCGAAGCCGACACGCCACCTATTTGGTCGAAATTAGAGGATTAATTCACTGACACTGGCACTGGTCCCGATCCTCCTCGCCTGGCATCCGCCGGCGCCCCCTGGTATAGCTTCGCCGCTTCAGTTGAAGCCGGAGGCCTCGGCCCCCGAAATCACCCACATCCCCCGGCTCGATCAGACGTTCCGGTGCTCCTTCGGGAGTTGTTCGTCTGGGGGGATGGCAGTTCAACCGAAAGGAGAAATGAGCAATGGCTGAACCTACTCTTGAGACCCAGGAAGCGCCCGAGCTAGCGGCCCTGGCAGGCCCCGACGTCGCGTCGGGCGATCTACCCATCGGCCTACGGGCCCTCATCGACGCCGGTGTGCACTTTGGTCATCAGACCAAGCGCTGGAACCCGCGGATGCGCCCCTACATCTATGGCGCACGCAATGGCATCCACATCATCGATCTCGATCAGACCGCGGAGCTGTTCAAGCGTGCGTATGCCTTCGTTACCGACAGCGTCGGGCGTGGTGGGCACGTGCTCTTCGTCGGCACCAAGCGCCAGGCGGCGGAAATCGTTCGCGACGAGGCAAACCGCGCTGGGCAGTTCTTCGTCACGGGTCGCTGGCTCGGCGGCACGCTGACCAACTTCCGCACGATGAAGAACGGCATCGATCGGCTTCGTGCAATCGAGCAGCAGGTCGAAGACGGTACGATCAACGCGCTTCGCAAGAAGGAAGCGCTTTCGATTCGCCGCGAGGCCGAGAAGCTCGAGAAGTACCTCGGAGGCATCAAGATGATGACCAGTCTCCCGTCGGTGCTTTTCGTCATCGACCCGCACAACGAGCACATTGCCATCAGCGAGGCCCGCAAGCTCCATATCCCGATCGTTGCGCTCACCGACACCAACTGCGATCCGGACCTGATCGACTTCGTGGTGCCTGGCAACGACGACGCGCTTCGCTCGATCAAGCTCATCACGTCCCGAATCGCCGATGCATGCATCGAAGGTAGCCAGGCGCGACGTGATTTCCTCCAGCACGATGGCGCACAGGCGCCCGACCGCGCATCCGCCGAAGGTGTTCAGGTCGAGTTTGCTCGCAAGCGCGCTTCCGCTCCGGCCGCTCCCGCAGCCCCGGCGGCTCCCGAAGGAAAAGAATGATGTCTGAGATTAGCGCATCCATGGTCAAATCACTTCGCGATCGCACCGGCGCAGGCATGATGGCCTGCCGCGACGCGCTTCGTGAAACCGAGGGCGACGAGGAAAAGGCGATCGAGATCATCCAGAAGAAGGGTCTCAGCAAGGTCGCCAAGAAAGCAGGCGCCATCGCTGGCGACGGCCTCGTGCATGCGTACATCCATGGCGCGGGCCGGGTCGGGGTCCTCATCGAGATCAACTGTCAGACGGACTTCGTCGCGCGTGGCGACGACTTCCGGCAGTTCGTCGAGGAGACCGCCATGCAGGTGGCCGCCGAGAACCCGCTCTTCGTGAGCGAGGACGACATTCCCGAGAACGAGCTCCTGGGCCGAATGGCCATCTTCCGAGGTCAGCTCGAAGAGGAAGCCAAGGCGACTGGCAAGGAAAAGCCCGCAGCCGCCGTGGAAAAGATCGTCGAAGGCAAGCTTGCCAAGTGGAAGAAGGAGTCCTGCCTACTCGACCAGGTGTCCATCTTGCACGACGAAAAGACGATTCGTCAGCTCCTCGAGGCGCTTACTGCGAAGCTGGGCGAGAAGATCAGCATCCGTCGCTTTGCACGGTACGAGCTCGGGGAAGGAATCGAGAAAAAGAAATCCGATCTGGCGGCAGAGGTGACAGAAGCGCTAAAAGGCTCTTGAGCCATGACGAACGGGGCCAAGCTCAGTCGCGTACTCCTGAAGCTCTCGGGTGAGGTGCTTTCCGGCGGACCCGCCGGTAAGAGCATCGAGCCCGAGACCCTGAAAGCGATCAGCGAGGAGCTGGCCGAAGTTCATTCGAGTGGGTGTCAGATCGGCATCGTCATCGGCGGCGGCAACATCTTCCGCGGCCTCAAGGGCAGTGCCAGCGGCATGGACCGCACTGCGGCCGACCACATGGGCATGTTGGCCACCGTCATCAACGGAATCGCCCTTCAGGACGGACTCGAAAAGGCGGGAGTCGACACCCGCGTGATGAGCGCGCTGGAAATCAAGGCGGTCTGCGAACCGTACATCCGACGAAAGGCGGTTCGCCACTTGGAAAAGGGCCGGGTCGTCATTTTCGTCGCGGGAACCGGAAATCCGTACTTCTCCACGGACACTGCGGCGGCGCTCCGCGCCATGGAGATCCGCGCGGACGCACTCTGCAAGGCCACTAAGGTCAAGGGGATTTACGACAAGGACCCGGTCCGTCACGATGACGCCACCATGGTCCGGCGCATGAGTTACGATCGCTTCCTAATGGAGCGGGTAGGGGTGATGGACGCCACCGCGGTCGCCCTATGCCGCGACAACAATCTGCCGGTCCGGGTTTTCAAGTTGACGGAGCCCGGCAACATTAAACGGGTTGTCATGGGCGAAGACGTCGGTAGCCTAGTGACCGCGGAGGGGTGACAGCCGCTCGATTCGAGGAATCCGATGCTTGATGAAACACTGGAAGAGTTAGGCGCGTCGATCGACAAGGCGCATGAGTCCCTCAGGCGTGATCTCGCGAAAATCCGTGCAGGGCGCGCCAACCCTGCGATTCTCGATGGCCTGCGCGTCGACTACTACGGCTCGCAGACGCCTTTGAAGCAGCTCGCCTCCATGTCGGTGCCGGAGCCTCGGATGATCGTCCTCAAGCCGTTTGACCGGAGCCAAATGCAGGTCATCGAAAAGGCCATCAGGGAGGCTCAGCTCGGGCTCAACCCGTCCAACGATGGTGAGATCATCCGTATTCCGATGCCTCCCCTCACCGAGGAGCGGCGCAAGGACTTGGTCAAAGTCGCCCGGAAGTCCGGTGAGGAATGCAAGGTCGCGATTCGCAAAGCGCGGCACGAAGCCAAAGACATGGTCGACAGTCTTCAGAAAGCCGGTGATGTAGGTGAGGACGACGCGGACCGCGCTCGCAAGGAGCTCGAGGACCTCGTCAAAACCGCCACCGCCAAGGTCGACGAGATCGTCGCCAAAAAAGAAACCGACATTCTCGAGGTCTAGGCCTCTGGAACAGCCGGCCAGCACCCGCTGAGGGGTGCGCGGGTAATGCAGCCAAAAGACCCAGCAGGTGGGCCATTTATCGCCGCCGGGCCCGGGGCTCGAGAGCCGATACCCGCCTCATGGCCGCCTTTCGTTGCCAGGGGCTTGACCGCATGCATGGCCAGCTCCTAGCCTTAACTCTAGTAGAAGGTGGGGTTTCGCTACAATGGGGTCTCAGCAAGGGGAGTTGGTCATCGAAGGTCTGACGTTGCCGTTGGCGCTGCGTTTCATCTCTGGGAAGTACCAGGGTGGGGAATTTCCCCTTCCTGACGATGGCGAGATCGTCATCGGGCGGTCCAGCGAGCTCGACATGGTTCTCGTAGAGGACATGGTGTCGCGCCGCCACGCCAAGATCTCCGTAGAGAACGGGAACATCTTCTTGGAGGACCTTGGTTCCACCAACGGTAGCTTCGTCAACGGAGAGAAGATCAGCCGCACCAAGCTCGCCGAAGGGGACCGCATCCTCATCGGCACCAGCATCATCAAGGTCGTGGCCTCGGACGGCTCCGCTTCGTTGCAGGACGCGAAGGCCAAGATGGACGCGGCAGCCTCGAGTGCGCGCCCCGCGTCTGCGGCGAGCACCATGACTGGCTCGATCGCCGAGGTTGCACTTCCCGATCTCCTGCAGCTCTTCTCCGCATCCAAGAAGACGGGCGTGTTGCAGATCACCACGGAGAGCGACGTCGGGTCGATCTACCTCGATGAAGGCAGGGTCCAGTTTGCAGTCGTCAACGGAGACGAATCGGTCCCGCCTGAGAAGGCGTTCTATCGTGTGCTGGTCTGGGACAAGGGCACCTTCGACTTGCTTCCAAAGGTCGAACGAACTTTTCCTACGCAGATCCAGGGCAGTATCGAAGGCCTTCTGATGGAGGGCATGCGCCAGCTCGACGAGATGCGCCGTCTCGGAGACGATCTCCCGCCGCTCCGCTCGAAAATGTCCGTCGCGTTTCCGCTCAAGAAGCCTCTGCGAGATGCGAGCCCCGACGAGCTCGACGTCATCCAACTCGCGCTCAACCACAATACGCTCGCCGACATGATGAACCACAGTGGCCGGCCTGATCCGGACGTCGCGGAGCTGGTCGTGGCCCTGTTGGAAAAAGGCTACCTGACCAGCACCTGAGCCAGCGCGCCTCGGCTCACTCGGACCTGAAGTAGCGGCGGAGGGCTTGGTACGCGCTCGCGAGGGAGGCGTTGAGCTCCTCGGCAGCGCGGAAGCGAGCGGGGTCTGCTTCGTGTTTCTCGGGGTTGTAACGTTCGCGCAGTCGCTCGTAGGCGCGCTCGATTTCGGGCCAGGTTGCCCCGGGGTTGAGCTCCAGGTTGGCCAGGTACTGCTTCACCCGTTTCCAACTCGGTCGCGACTCGCTGGTAGACCGTTCGCCGCGGCATTTCGCACGTTCTGCGAGAACCTCGTCGTCGCTGAGGTCGGCAAGCTTCTTGCCGGAGGGGCCGAACTTGCCCTCGCTCAGCCGTGTCATGAGCCCGCAGCGCCGTGCAGGGTCAAGAGGCGGACGAGCAGATCTTCGGAATACTTGGTGAGCTTGGTGAAGGCCACGCCCATCCCGGGCGGGTCGTCTTGGACCCGGACCACCTCTCCGGCGCCTTCGATGGTCTCCACATCGTCCATGATCACGGTAAAGGTGAGGTGGACCTCCGTGCCCACCGCGAGCGGTTCCTTCGAGCGGATGAACACACCTGACCTCGATACGTTCGTGACGTACTCGTGAACGAAAGCATCGAACGATTCGAACTCCTTGTTGATCGTGACGCGCTTTTGGATTCGTTGACCGTCGTCGTTGCTCATCAGAATTCAGTCTCCCGTGAGGTCGAACTGTTCGAGATGATAGTCGTTTCGCGGGTTCAATTCGATACGCCGCTGGAATCGGCGTGCCGCCTCCGCGACCGACGCCTTTTCCTCGCGTTCGAGCATGTCGCAGACCGCCGGATGTGCGCTGATGACGATCTTGTACCCAGGCAGGGCATCCCGCTCCCGCCTCATTTGCCTGAAGATCTCGTGGCAGACGGTTTCCTTCGACTGAAGCAGTCCTGTTCCATCGCAGAAGAAACAAGGCTCGTAGAGTGTTCGCCCGAGTGACTGTCGTGTTCGCTTTCGGGTCATTTCCACGAGCCCGAGATCACTGATGCGAATGGCGGTGGTCCGCGACTTGTCGTTCTTCAGGGCGTTCAGAAGCGCTTTGAACACCTTCTCGCGGTGCGCCTGCCTTTCCATGTCGATGAAGTCGAGCACGATCAGGCCGCCAATGTTCCGGAACAAAAGCTGGTAGGCGATTTCGCGAACGGCTTCGAGGTTGGTTTGCAGAATCGTCTGCTCGACATCGCGCCCTTTGCCCGTGAACCGCCCCGTGTTGACGTCGATAGCGGTCAGCGCCTCTGCCTGATCGATCACTAGGTGCCCCCCCGAAGGAAGGTGAACCTTTCGCGACAGCGCACGGGTGATCTCTTCTTCGATGCCGTATTCGTCGAATAGGGGCTCGTCATCTTCGTAGAGTTGGACGTCGTTGGCTCGCTCGGGCAAGAAGAGCGTGAGGAACTCCTTGACCCGCTGATACTCGTCGCGGTCATCGACGACGATTTCGCTGATGTCCTCGGTGAACAGATCCCGTGCCGACTGGATCACGAGGTCCGGTTCTTCGTGAACGAGGGCCGGGGTCTTCTTCACCGCCTCACGGGCCGTCTGTGTCTGTTCCCATAGCTTCACGAGGTAGCCGATGTCGGCCTTGAGCTTCTTCTTCGTGAGCCCTTGCGCCAGGGTGCGAACGACCACGCCGCCCTGTGGAGGCTTCACCGAATCGATCACCTCTTTGAGCCGCCGCCGCTCGCGATCGTTTCCGATCCGCTTGGAAACGCCAACATGCTCGACAGTCGGCATGAACACGACGTAGCGCCCGGGAAGCGCCACATGGCTCGTGACGCGGGCGCCCTTGGTCCCGATCGGCCCCTTCGAGACCTGCACCATCAGCTGCTGTCCCTCATTGAGCAGGTCGCGAATCGGTGTCTTTCGAGACACCCGGTTACTCCGGCCCTTGGCCGGGCCGCGCTTGTCGTTTCCCTCGGGCTCTTCCTCCGAGCCGGGCGGGGCCTGGAGGTCTTCCACGTGCAGGAACGCCGCCCGGTCGAGCCCGATGTCGATGAACGCCGCCTGCATCCCGGGAAGTACTCGGGTAACTCTACCGAGGTAGATGTTTCCCACCGGCGAGCGATGATGCCGCCGCTCGACGTAGAGCTCGCGGAGCACACCGTCCGCGATGAGACCAACGCGCGTTTCTCCGATGTCGACGTTGACCAGAAGTGTGTTTTTCGCCATTCGTGTATCCGTTAGCAGCGTTTTCTAGGACCGGACGCGGTCGACCGAGCGCTTTGTCTCGAGGTCGATTCTGCACGAAGCGGAGGCCCCGTCGCGACATCGAATGCCGAGCGCGCAGGGCCGCCGTGGGATTCCTCGGAAGGTTCAGTTCTTCACGAAGATCTGCTCGATTTCGGCCTGCGTGCTCTCTTCGGTCTTGGAACGCGCAACCGCGATCTCCTTCACGACCAGATTACGCGCCGTCTCGAGCATCTTTTTCTCGCCGAACGACAGGGACTTGTCGACCTGCAGCCGATAGAGATCGCGCATGACCTCCGCCACATCGAAGACTGAACCTGTCTTGATCTTGTCCATGAAACCCCGATACCGGCGATTCCAGGTCTGATTGTCGAATACGACGGGCTGTTCGCCGAGCAGCGCGAAGATCTCTTTGATGTCGGTCTCCGAGATCGGCGGCCTGAGGCCCACCTTCTTTGCCTGCTTGACGGCCACGCGGATGCGATCGTTGTTCTTCGCATCCAGCGGCCTCAAAACGTAAAATTCCATCGTAGCCGTACCGATTTTCCGCACTTCGATCGAAACGACTTCGGTGACGCCTTGCTTTGGATAGATGGCCTTGTCGCCAACCTTGAATTCGTATGTTCCCGCTTGCATCGGGACTCCTTCTCTCGCCAAAAATGTTCCCTTCCGCCTGATTGGCAGGCGTCAGGTTGAACGGGCGCTGCGTCGTGATGATTCCCGGCCTCAGCGTCGCACTTCGCGCGTCCCCGCCCTTTCGGTGCAGCCGGGTACTTCCCCAGCAGGGGCGAAATGTAGTCCCAGCACGCATACGGGTCAACGCGATCTAGGAGCCCAAGACGCCGCGAACAGATCTGCTCTCTGGACGTCAGATCTTTCGCCAAGCGGCGGTTTCCGAACTTTCTTCAGCTTTTCAGCCTGGTCTGATAATCTAATGTTCATAAATGATTTCAGAGTGTTGAAAGCCGACGTTGCAAAACATTTGGCTCAAATAGACTAAAGTTATGTATAATTCATGTGCGCTTCCGCTTGACACGTGAAGTGACGTGACAATACGGTACGTGCACCTGCAATATTGACCCACCTTGGAGGAGGTCGAAATGGCGACTGCAAAAAAGAGAACAACGAAAAAGAAGAGGCCGGCGAAGAAGCGTGCGGCCAAGAAGGCTGTGAAGAAGGCCGTGAAGCGCCGCGCAGCCAAGAAGGCTGTGAAGAAGGCCGTGAAGCGCCGTAAGGCGAAGAAGGCTGTGAAGAAGGCCGTGAAGCGCCGTGCAGCCAAGAAGGCTGTGAAGAAGCGAGCGACTAAGAAGCGAGCAACCAAGAAGCGAGCGACTAAGAAGCGCGCAACTAAGAAGCGAGCGACTAAGAAGCGAGCAACCAAGAAAAAGGCTGCACCGAAGAAGCGCGCCGCTAAGAAGCGCGTGGCTCGCAAGAAGAAGTAACCTTCTAGGCGGTAGACCTTCGGGTCGACCAAGGGGTCACCTCTGGTGGCCCCTCGCCTAAGGCCCTGGGCTTCCAGGGCCTACGCGCAGTCTGTCGTGGCGGCCCCTCTTAGTAATGGGGGGTGTTCGTCCGCTAGCGCCCTGGCCGCTCGGCTGGGGCGTTGGCCATTTAAGGGCTAGGTCGCGCGTCGTTCGTTTTTGAGAAGGCGTTCGAGGCGCGCGGGCTCCACTCGCAGAGCGATCACCTTCTCGCTTCCGAGTGTGACTGAGCCGACGGAGCTACCTTTTCTTTTGTGAACGAACCGCCGCGGGGTGTAGAGCACATCGACGATTGCCTCGCCGCGGAGGTCGCTGAAGTGCCCCGCCAGCGTTGCTGCATCGACGAGCGTCTCCGGTGGACATTGGGTCCCCTTTGCAAGTCGAACCAGAACGTGCGCGCCCGTGACACCGCGGGCGTGAAGCCAGAGATCGTACGGTCGCGCATGCCGAAGGGTGAGCCGATCATTGTCGGCGGCGCTTCGGCCGACCAGCAACGGCGAGCCATCGACGGAGATGAACTCCCGATAGGGTAGGCGCTCGCCGGCTTGTCGGCGCTTTCGTGCCTCCTCTTTGGGGGCCGTGATCGGCACACCCAAGGCTTCGAGCTTGGTCGCCAGCTCCTCAGCTGTTTCGTCCTCGAGTCGGTCGCGCACTTCGATCAGCTTCTCGAGCTCCGCGACGACCGCACTGAGCCGTTGCGGCGCCACGTCCGAACCCCGCTTGAATCGCTTCGACTTCTTGAACAGCTCCTGCGCAAGCTCGGTCGGCGTCCTTCTCGGATCCAGCTCAATGCGAATTGCCCGCGGCTCGTCGTCCCAGGTCTGGGTATCGAAATAGGCCGCACGTTCTGGAATTTCCGAGGCATGGGCCAGGATCAGGCTTGCCTTTTCGTGCAACTCGCCGGCCTTTGCAGCCCGGTCCAAGTCACCGAGAATCGCATCGCGTTTTTTGGATAGACGCTTGATCTGAGCGGCGAGAAGCCGCTCGAGCTGTTGCTTTCGGGTCGAGCGGTGGGCCTGCAGGACGGCAAGCCCCCGGACGCGCAGCTCGTCCAGGCCTTTGGGTCGCAAGTGCTCTTGCTCTGAAGGCATGGAGGCCGGCGCACCGGGTGAGCGAAGCACGAGGGCTCCGTCTTCCTCGCAGAGCCACCAGGCACCGTACGGCTTGCTCGGCGCCGCGATGAGGAAGCGATTGGTTCCGGCTCGGCTCAGCGAAAGGCGAATCGCGCGCCCACTCACGTCGACCGATTCGATCCGCGATCCCTCCACATGGCGCCGAAGCTGAGTGACGGCCGGCCCTGCGCTCGCCCCCCGCGGCCGTTCGTCGACCACTCCGAGGTCGAGTGATCCGGGCAGCGTTACGAGGACTAGGGCTTCGTTTCGGCCCTCGGTTCGGAACGAAAGACTCAGTAGCCCGGGTTCGGGTTGGTCAACGCGGGCGATTCTTGCATTCCACGCGCTCACTCTCGCCCTTCGGATAGGGCCTGTAGGAGGCGCGCTTCACGAAAGGATTGTGCCGACTCGATCGTGACGAATGCGCGCGATGCGCCGGAGCCTTCGATCTTGTCGAGGACGTCGAGGAGATGTGCATGGGAAAACGAACGACGGAGCCCTTCGGCACGCAACGAGGCGTAAACGATCTCTGCATCATCTGGCGCCGGATCGTCCGCAGCGTTGAAAGCGCCGAGCACCGAGAGCTTTCGCGCCATCGACTGTACCCCTTCATGCTCCCAGAGGCCCGATGCTTGCCAGACCAGGAGCCGTGCGTCGTTCCTCGGAATCCGGGCGAAATATTCCCGCAGGCGCTCGCGGTCTCGCGCTCCGGTCGTCACTGCGGCGTTCGTCGCGACGACCAGCATCGATGCTTGCAAGGCGTCTGCGGCTTCGGAGAGCCACGCGAGGCCGGCATCGAGCTCCTCGCTCGGCCTCAGCGGGCCAGTTGGCGATTGCCAGCATACATCGGGGGCGCGAAGAGCCAGCTCAAATCCTTTGGGAAGCTTTTCGCGCCATTTGGCCAAGGTGTCCGGTCTAGGGAGGGGAGCCTGCGGTGAAAGCTCCGCGAAACGAAGCTCCGACGTGTACTTCGGGCCCGGGGGCCGCTCCAACAATGCGCCTGCGAGGAGCTCCATCGGCGAGAGGGTAGTCGCACGCCGAGCACAAGCAAAGGCGCATTGCTTTCCGAAAACGCCCCGTCGACCCCCAATTGACTAGGGGTGATTCGATGGCCTACAACTGCCGGGAGGTTGGCCGCTCCGAGAGTGGCCCGAGGAGGGGAACGAGGGGCATGGAGCAAGCTCGGAATTACGTCTGCACGGAGTGCGCAAGCGCCGTTCCGTCCGGACACAAGTTCTGCGGGGCCTGTGGGGCCAATGTGCCCGCCGAGGCGCAGACGCTCGCGACGCGCTTCTTCGGCGCGCTGCAGATGCCGGGCAAGGCGCGGCTGATCGTGGTTCGCGGCGATGAAGCCATGGGCGAGGGCCTCAGCTATCTGCTCCAAGCCACCGAGCACGTAGCGGGCCGCGAAGCCGACCAGATTCCATTCCCCAGCGACAACTGGCTGAGCCCTTCGCACGCGAACTTCCTCTATCGCGGAGAAAAGCTCGTCGTTCGTGACGAGGGGAGCTTGAACGGCGTCTACATCCGCATACGAGGAACCGTGCCAATTCAAATCGGCGACCATTTCATGTGCGGCCAGCAGCTCTTCCGCGTCGACGCGACGCCGAAGGACACGTCGGGTCCCGAAGCAGATCAAACTTATTTCTACGCTTCGCCGAGGCGCCCCAGCGCGTTTCGGATTACCCAGGTGCTCGAAGGCGGCATGGACGGGATCGTCTGCTGCGCCCGCGAGCAGTCCGTGCAAATCGGCCGCGAAGACTGCGACATCAACTTCCCCGACGACGTGTACATGTCGCCCCGGCACGCTCGAGTCGAAATGTCGGGAGAGTCCCTGGCGCTGGTCGACGAAAACTCGCAGAACGGGACCTACGTTCGAATTCGGGGTGAACGGGAGCTGAGTCATGGGGATTACGTGTTCTTGGGCAGGAACCTGCTTCGAGTGGAGGTGACGGCGTGATCGTCTGTTCCCGATGCAGCAAGGACAACCAGGACCACTACAAGTTCTGTCTGGGGTGTGGAGCCGAGCTTCCGCGACATTCGTCGCAGCCGAAGTCGTTCTCGGCGGCCACCCCGCCTGGCGGGACCCCATCGAGGGGCCGGACCACCAATGCGCCCCCCGCGCGAGCCGCCCAGGCAGAGGCCCTTCAGATGGATCCGGAGCCGCTTACAGCCGAGGATGCACCTCTTCCGGAGCTCGCCCCGCTGGGCGACGAGACGGCTCCATGCTCCCATTGCGGGGCCGAGGTTCCTGAGAACTTCCGCTTCTGTCATGTCTGCGGGCATGATCTGCATGCCGAGGCCTCGGATGGTGCATCCGCCGACCTGCCCGCCGAACGCGTCTCGGCGCCCGCCGTGGCCGAGACTTCGCTGCCAGCCACGGCGCGCGCCGAACTGATATTGATTCAGCCGGACGGATCCGAAGGCGAAGCGTTTTCTTTGTCCGCGCGTGGGAGCCTGATCGGCCGAAGCACCGGCGGGATCTTCGCCAACGATGCGTACCTCTCACCCGAGCACGCGGAGTTTCGTTTCGAAAGCGATCAGCTCGTCGTCAGGGACATGGAAAGCCTCAACGGCGTGTACATTCGAATCGAGCCCGAAGTGCCCATCGAGCTCTTCGACGGAAGCATTTTTCGGGTGGGGCAAGAGATCTTGCGTTTCGAGGCCCCGTTCGCCCCTGACCCAGCTCCTGACGGCACCCAGCACATGGGGAGCCCGCACCGAGGGTACCTCGGCCGGATTTCTCTCTTGATCGGTCGGCAGACCACCGGAAACAGTTATCCGATTCCGCCCGAGGGGATCCATCTCGGTCGTGAGCGCGGCGACATCGTATTTCCCGAAGACGGCTACGTTTCCGGTCTTCACTGCCGCGTTCATTCGGAGGTCGGGCACGTGTTTCTCACCGACCTCGGAAGCTCGAACGGAACGTTCGTACGCGTGTTGAATGAATCCTACGTCCCGCCCAGCACTTTCGTCCTGATGGGGCAGCAACTCTTCCGCGCCGACTACTGAGGCCGAGCCCGCTGGAGGCCCAGCCGGGAGGATAGAAAGTCCTCGATGCGCTCCGTGATTCGGTCGGGTTGCTCGACCGGTGCCGCATGGCTCGCTTCTTCGATCACTTCGAGCTCGGCGTCCGGGATCGCTCCCGCCATCTCTTCGGCAAGCGCCATGGGTGTGAACGTGTCGTGCTCCGCCGCAACGACGAGAGTCGGGACAGCCACCTCCGGCAGAAACCCGCGCGTGTCGTGCTGCCCCGCCAGTTGAAGCATGGGGAGAAATACCTCCGGGTCCATCAGTGAGGAATGCTCCCAGTAGCGCTGAAAGTCTTCTTCTTGAATCCGCTCGGCATCGAGCTCGCGACCCGCACAGGCGACGCGGAACGCCATCGCGGCCGGCACACGCCCCCAGATTGCACGCGCTACGTTTGGAAACATGCGCGCCCCAAGCGCGATGCTAGGCAAGAGTTGGTCGAGCAGGTCGGTACCGTGAAACGTGCTCGTGATGCGCCCGAAGGTTCCGCACATCAAGATCAACGCCGCCACGTCATCGGGATTCTGCCGGTAGTACTCGAGGGCGACCTGAACGCCCATGGAGTGGGCGGCGATCACGGGGCGCTCGACCTCGAGATGGTCACAAATCGTGCGGAGGTCTCGCGCAAGGTCCTCGATCGACAGCTGCTCGGGATTGCGCGGAGGGCCGCTTCGTCCGTGCCCGCGGAAGTGCCAGTGAACGACTCGGTGATGACGAGCAAGGTTTGGCATGAGGTAGCGCCAAACGAACCCATCACAGCCGATTCCATCGGTCAGGATGATCGGCGGGTTACCTCCTCCGAGCTCCTCGTAGAACAGCCGGGTGCCATCCTCCGCTTCGACGAAGCCATCGCGCTCGTACCGCACGCTAGACGCGCTTACTTCTTGCCGTCGTCGTCCGGACTGTCCGGGATGTCGTTGACCGAGGGCAACTTGCGGATCTCTGGGAGAGCGATCTTCACGCAGCGCTGGACGATCCACGAGAGCGAGCGATCCAACCTCGCCGATTCGTGCTTGATGTCGTGTAGCATCGACTCCGGGAAGTAGAGGCTTTGCTTTCGCTTGTCAGTCGTGGACATCGTGAGGAATCCTCCATCCGGACGCCGTGCCGTGTAGCGAACGCGCCCCGTTCAAGTATCTGGTGGTCCTACCCAGGGATGGTAGCAGTGTCAATGACAAAGGTCTGAAGCCCATGTTCCGTCACAAATCCAGCCGCAATGTACTCCGTCTAACCGTCGTCGGCGCGCTTGCGCTACTGCTCGTTGCTGCCACGGCATCTAACGCGCCAGCCAGGCGAAGCCCATTTGAACCGCTTTCGATATTTGCGCGCGCACTCGCTTACGTCGAATTGAGTTACATCGAGCCGGTCGACCAAGAGAGTCTCGTATACGGTGCCATTCGTGGCCTTGCCGATTCGCTCGATCCACACAGCGTGTTTTTGGATCCCGTGGAGTACGACATACTGAAGAGCGACGCGGAGGGACGCTTCGCCGGCGTGGGCGTCGAAGTGTCGACACGTGACGGTTGGCTCACGATTCTTTCCGTGTTCGAGGGTGGTCCGGCGGCCAAGGCAGGTCTACGCCCGGGTGATCGCTTCTTGACCATCGAGGGCGAAGACGCTCGTGATCTTCGCCTATATGATGCGGTGCAGAAGATTCGTGGGGAGCCCGGTACGAGCGTGAAAGTCTCGATTCGGCGCGAAGGCTTCGCGAAGGCGCTCGAGCGAACGCTCACCCGCGCCTTCATCGATCTCGATCCGATCGACATGGAGCTGTTGGGCGACGGAATCGTCTACCTGCGGATCAAGGCGTTCCAAGATGGAACGGCGCGAATGCTGAGTGACGCCCTCGACGAAGCGGTCATGAAGCTTCGAAAACGCGACGGTGTGAGGGGACTTCTGATCGATCTTCGAGACAATGGAGGCGGCCTCCTGCATGAAGCGGTCTGGGTGAGCGATCAGTTCCTCGCGTCAGGCGTCATCGTGAGCACCCGTGGACGCGGGGGCGAGATGGTCGGACAGTACTCGGCGAGACGAGCGGGGACCCGCCCCAAGTGGCCGATCGTGGTCCTGATCAACGAGAACACCGCGAGTGCGGCAGAGATCGTCGCAGGCGCGCTGCATGATCACCATCGTGCCGAGTTGGTCGGTGTCCGGACGTTCGGAAAAGGCAGCGTCCAGAACGTGTTCGAGCTGCCTGACGGCAGCGCGCTCAAGCTCACCACGTATCGATACTACACGCCCTCGGGCAACTCCATTCAAGCGGAAGGCATTTCCCCGGACCTATTGGCGGAGCAGCCGCGGCCCGAGGGCGATCCGGAACCGTTCCGCGAAGAGGAGCTCGATGGACATCTTGCGGCACAGTCGAAAGGCCTCGGGGGCTCTGCAAATGCGCCCGCTCCGAATCAGGCTCCGCTGGCGAGCGGGTCTGTGCCGAAGATGTTGGCGGAGGATTCTCAAGGACAGCGGGCCTACACGGTTCTGAAGAGTCAGGTGGGGGGGCGCTAGATCAGCGCTACCAGCGATCGACTCAACGCGTTCTCGTCGACTTCCGCTTCAGGACGCGGAACACGATCCCAGACGTTTGTCCGGCTCGGGCCTCGACCTCTTCGAAATCCGGCAAGTCTTCGGGGAAATAAGTGTCGCCTTCGACGTTCTCGTCGATGGTCGTCATGTAGAGCTCGGTGGCGATGGGCAGGGCTTCTTCGTAAAGACTCGCGCCGCCGATGATGAAAGGGCAGGGGTCGCTGGTCCGGGCCAAGGCCAGCGCTTCGTCGAGGCTCCCAGCGACTTCACAGCCCGGGATCTCGGCGCCGATTCGCCTCGTGACCACGATGTTGCGGCGCTTCGGCAGGGGCCTGCCGATCGAGTCGTAGGTCTTCCGCCCCATGATGATCGCGTGACCACTCGTCGTCGCCTTGAAGTGCTTGAGGTCTTCGGACACGTGCCAGGGAAGCCCGCCGTCCTTTCCGATGACTCCCTTGCGAGCCACCGCCACGATCAACGCGAGGGGGGCTGGGCCTGCCAGTGTGTCGCTCACACCGCCACCGGGGCTTTGATGCGCGGATGAGGATCGTAATCCTCGAGACGAAAGTGCTCGAATCGAAAATCGAAGAGGCTTTGGACGGAGGGATCGATCCACATTTTGGGCAGCGGGCGCGGTTGACGTGACAGCTGCTCCCGTGCTTGCTCGATGTGGTTGCTGTAGAGGTGCACGTCACCGAACGTGTGCACGAAGTCTCCCGGCTCCAAGCCCGCGACGGATGCGATCATCATCGTGAGAAGCGAGTAGCTGGCGATGTTGAACGGAACACCCAAAAAGACGTCGGCGCTGCGCTGGTACAGCTGACAGCTCAAACGTCCGTTGCTCACGTAAAACTGAAACAAGGTATGACAAGGCGGAAGGGCGACGCGCTCTGCTTCGGACGGGTTCCATCCGGAAACGATCAGCCGGCGGCTATCGGGATTGTCACGGATCTGGTCGAGCACGTAGGAGAGTTGGTCGAAGCCATCGCGTTCATATGTGCCATCTGCTCGTTCAGTGGCCCCGAAGTTGCGCCACTGGTGTCCGTACACGGGTCCGAGGTCACCTTCCTTGCGACCGAAACGAGCGGTCTGTTCCGCGGTGGCCCATTCGTCCCAGATCGAAACCCCCACCTCTTGTAGGTGACTCACCTGGGTTTGCCCGCGCACGAACCAGAGCAGCTCGTGGATGATCGACTTGAGGTGAACCTTCTTGGTCGTGAGAAGGGGGAAGCCGTCGCGCAGGTCGACTCGCATCTGGTAGCCGAACAAGCTTCTCGTTCCGGTTCCCGTTCGATCGTCTCGCGCTACGCCATCGTTCAACACCTTCCGGAGCAAGTCGAGATAGGCCTGCATCGAGCTACTCTTCTAGAACCTCGACCGGCTCGCGCGGGTCGTCGCGGCGGATCGAGTAGCGAACCAAGGCGCGAAGAATGTCGTTGCGCTCTAGGTCGCCGACCAAGCGCTTGATGTCTTCGTAGATCGACGGGTCGGTGAGGAGCGCGCCAATCGTGCCCTTGCCCTCCCGGGCCTCTTTGGCCAGAAAAGCAATATCGTCGCTGGCGCTCTGGAGGTTGTCCATGAACGACTCGCCGAGCTCCCCGTAGATCAGTTGATTCACCGCACCGTCGCCCTCCCGGACGTCGGTGAGAATCGTGTTGAGCTGGGCGAAGGTGTCGCGGATGTTGCGAATCGCGTCAGCGCCCTCCTCACCATAGAGCAGCGCGTGCGCCGTCCCCTCGTTCGTCTGGATGTCTTCGGTGATCTTGTTGAGGTTCTTGCTCAGGGCGGCCACCTGCTTGCCGGCCGCGCGGAGCTCCTTCACGGCGCCCTTTACGTCACGCCCGAGCTCGGCGTCGTTCATCAATCGCCCAATCGTTCCATCGCCGCTCGCGATCAGGCCGGTCGCCTTTGCCAGGTTCCGCGCCGTCTCTTTTAGGTCGTTCGAAAACTCCTGGTCGGAGAACGGGTCGGTGGCGAGCCGAAGGTTGTGCGCGGTCCCTTCGGCCTCGACGAGAGTGCGCTCAGCCAAAGCCATGATGCCGCCTCCGACGGACACGGGAATCGGTTCATCCGGGTCCCATTCGGGGTACTCGTGCGACCCGACGCTGATTTCGATCAGTCGGTCTCCCAGCAGGCCCTTGCTACCGATCGCTGCGAAGCTCGATGGCGGGCTGTCGCTGTCAAGCAGTGCCCCCGACTCGCCCCGGATCAAGTGCGTCGCGGAGTCGATGATTCTGAAGTAGACCTCGATGCGGCCGTCGTCGCCGATGACGACCTCGGTGACCGAGCCCACGTTGACCCCCGCCACACGAACCGCGTTGCCCTTCTGAAGCCCGCCGACGTCGTGAAAGATGGCGTAGTACTCGGTCTTGGAAGAGAATATGTTTTCCTGTGCACCGATCGCAAACGCGACGCTCGCGCCGATCACCAGAGCGACCAGCACGAAAATGCCAACACGAAGGCGAGTACCGGCAGTCGTCTTCATTTGTCGCCCAACAGAGCCCCTTACCCAGCACTCCTTAGCAGAGTTTGGGTGTCCTCGTCGACCGGAGCGTTGCCTTCGATGAAGTCGCGGACCTGTGGGTTGTCAGAGGCCCTCAGCTCGTCCGGAGTGCCAGAGAAAATCACGAATCCCTCGTGGATCATGGCAATGCAGTCGCTAATCGCGAGCGCGGTGTCCATGTCGTGCGTCACGACGACCGAGGTCACGTCGAGAGTCTCGTTGAGATACTCGATCAGGTCCGCGATCCGCGTGACGTTGATCGGATCGAGTCCTGTCGTGGGCTCGTCGTAGAGCAAGACCTCGGGCCTGATCGCCAACGCCCGAGCCAACGCAACACGCTTCTTCATCCCTGCCGAGAGGTCCGCAGGCCAGGTCTCTTCGGTCCCGGGCAGCCCTACGTACGTCAGAGACTCCCGCACCCGCTCCGAGATCTCTTTTTCGCTCATGTCGAGTTGTTCTCGCAGCCCGTACGCGACGTTCTCCTTGGTGTTGAGTGAATCGAAGAGCGCACTAGCTTGAAAGAGCATGGCGACGCGGCGACGAACGGCGGCGTACTGCGCCTCGCTCATGCCCGAGATTTGTTGGTCATCGAAGTAGATCGCGCCACCGTCGACGCTGAGCAGGCCGATCAGCATTTTCAGCATCACGCTCTTGCCTTGCCCGGAGCCACCGATGATCGTCAACACTTCACGCCCTCGCACTTCGAGGTTCAGGTCGCGATATACGACCTTTGAACCGAATGCCTTCTGAACCCCGCGAAACTCGATGAGGGACATCGGGCGAACTTTAGTTGGGCTTGCCGGGCTCGTCGACTACTGTAGGGGCCATGCGCCGTGGCTTCGGATGGCTGCCCCTGGGCGTTGTGCTTTCGGGGTTCTTGATGGGTTGCACCGGACGAGCCGAGGCAGTTCGGGCTGCGCAGCCCTATATCGAGGACTTCGGCGCGCTCCGATCGAGGGCGTTGAGTCTTCTGGAGCTGCGCTCCGACGTCGAGCGTCGACGCTTGCTCGCAAAGGCGATGGCAGGGGACGAAGGATCGCTCCCGGAGAATCTGAAGCCCATGCTCGAACGCATGCAGGCGGAAGGGGCCGAGGTCACCGAACAGCAGCTCCAGCACGGAGAGACGCTCTTCTGGAGGATGCTCGACTACACGTTTTCCGAGAACCCCAACATCTTGCAAGCGGAGATCCTGTTTCTCGAGAAGGATGGGTCGGTGGATTCGCTTCGTCATCCGCGGGAGCGCGAGATCCCAGTCGGAGTGAAGTGGCACGGGCTGCGAGAGCACCGCACCTTTGCGGCTCTGACCGACTGCGTGACGGACGAGGGCTCCGAGCCGTGCGTTCTTCTGCAGCTTCGGCCTAGGGACTATCCAGGAAGCGCCGGCCTCACCGTCGCATACCGCCGCACGCCGATCGACGTCACGGCTGAGTGACTCTGAGATCGATGATCTGATACGGAATGGATCCGGGGCCGCTTTCCGTATCGAAGCAACCGACGGCCGTGAGTCCATCAGTCGAATGTTGGAAACACTGAGCTGCGTCCATCCCGAAGCGCGCCGCAAGCTCGCTGCGGTCGGTTCGTAGCAATGGAGTTGCCGATGCCCGTTCTGCCGTGCTGAGCGCTTGGAGAGTCGTCTCATCGAGCGAGCAAATTAGATTTCGCGACTCCGCGGGCAGCTCCGGATGAAACCAGGGAAGCGTGTCTTCGCTGACGACGCCGTCGCTGCACGTCTTGCGCGTTCCTTCGAGCGCACCGACCAAGATCATCCGAGAGAACCAGACCTTGGTCCCGTCATCCTGCCCCAAAACGAAGCGCAAGCCGTACGACTGCGCCCAGAATGTCAGCAAGCAGCACGAGAAGACCAGGACACCGAGGCATCCGAGGCCTACCCAGAGCCCGACGCTCTTCGAGGGCGGCGTTGCGGCGTTTTCACTCATCTTGGGCCCGAGTTACCACTGTTCCGCCGACCTTGACAGGGGAGCCCCGCGGGCCTAGCGTCCGGGCGCTCTGCCATGGTTTTTTCGCTTACGCGGGAACGCGAACAACAGGTCGACGAGATTTTGACCCGCTATCCCGAGCGTCGAGCGGCGCTCTTGCCTGTTCTGTGGCTCTGCCAGAGACAGAACGGCTGGATCAGCCCTGAGGTCGTCGAATACGTCTCCGAGCGTCTCGAGCTCTCGACCGCGATCGTCAAAGGCGTCGTGACGTTCTACACGATGTTCTTCGACGAGCCGGTTGGCGAGAATGTCGTCTGGGTCTGCCGCACGCTTTCCTGCGATCTTCGCGGGGGGAAAGCGATTCAGGATCACCTCGAGCAGAAGCTCGGCTGCACTGCGGGTCATACGAGCGCCGACGGCAAATTCACGCTGCTCAAGGCCGAATGCCTCGCGGCTTGCGGGCAAGCCCCGATGGTCCAGATCAACGACTTTTATTACGAAAACCTCGATGTCGAGCGCCTGGACCGAATCATCGACGCCCACGCGAACGAGGGCGGCGAAGCTGCGGCCGCCGAGTTTTCGACGTTCGCGAGGTTTGGCTCCCCGCGCCAGCGCGGCGGAAGTCCGACCTCCGCTCCGCCTCCACCGAGCAAGGAGGCCGTCCGTCTCGCGTCGCAACCGCCACCAGCGGCCGCGACCCCAGATTTGGGCGATACGAGAGACGAGGACTCATGAGCCAGCCGATCAAGCCATTGCTGACCGCCCGCTATGGCATCGCGGAAAGCTGGAAGCTCGCCAATGCCGAAGCGGCAGGGGCGTATCGCGTCGCGCGCCAGGCGCTCACGACTCGAAAGCCGGCCGAGCTCCGCGATGAGGTCAAGAAGGCGAATATTCGCGGCCGAGGCGGCGCCGGGTTCCCTGCCGGCGTGAAGTGGGGCTTCCTCAACAAGCAAGAGGGCGAGGAGATCTACCTCGTCATCAACGCCGACGAGAGCGAGCCTGGCACTTTCAAGGATCGCAGCATCATGGATTTGGATCCCCACCGGCTCGTCGAGGGGGCGATCATCTCCTGCTTCGCGATCGACGCGCACGTGGCCTATATCTACGTGCGCGGTGAGTTGGCGTTCTCGATCGGCCGACTGGAGCAGGCGATCGCCGATGCCCGCAAGGCTGGGTACCTCGGCCAGCGCCCTTTTGGCATCGACCATTCCATCGAGGTCTACGTCCACTCGGGGGCGGGCGCGTACATTTGTGGTGAAGAAACCGCTCTGCTCAACTCTCTCGAAGGACGCCGCGGAGAGCCCCGGCTCAAACCGCCATTCCCCGCCGTGAAGGGCGCCTTCGGGATGCCGACCATCGTGAACAACGTCGAGACGATCGCCTCCGTTCCCGATATCGTCGAAATGGGTGGCGACGCCTGGGCAGCGCTCGGGCGACTTCCGGGCGACGGCGGACTGCGCATCTACGGGGTGAGCGGGCACGTGAAAAACCCTGGCCTCTTCGAAGCGCCGGTCGGCCTCACGATGCGAGAGCTCATCGACGACTACGCGGGCGGCATGCTCGGGAATCGCCCTCTCAAGGCGGTCATCCCCGGGGGCTCCTCGACACCGGTGCTCGACCCACGGCGGAAAGTGGAAGCGCCCAACGCCGATCATCCGCTCCACAAGTGGCACGGCAAGAGCGAAATCGACGTGCCGATGGGCGTCGACACCTACCGGGCGCTCGGCACGATGCTCGGAACCTGCTGCGCCATCGTCATGGACGACAGCGTCAACATGGTCGAGGCCTGCCGCAACCTCATGCGTTTCTACAAGCACGAGTCCTGTGGCCAGTGTACGCCTTGCCGCGAGGGCACCGGCTGGCTGGTCGACGTGCTCGACAATCTCTGCGCGGGGCGCGGGAAGCCCGAGGACGTGGACCTGCTGGTGAATATTTCCAACAACATGATGGGCAACACCATCTGCGCCTTTGCCGATGGCACGGCGATGCCGATGTTGGGCATGGTCCAAAAGTTCCGCGAAGAGTTCATGGAGGCCGCCCTCAGGGGAGTTCCCGACGACGTCCGGCACGACGACAGCGTTCGCAGCACGGTAATGGGGGGCGCATGATCGGTCCCGGAACCATTCTTTTCGTCTCCACGGCGATCCTCGCGATGGCCGGCGCACTGATCACCATCTCTTCGAGGCGTCCGCTCCGCGCAGCGATCGGCCTGCTCATCCACATCATCTCGCTCGCAGGCATGTTTCTCACACTCAATGCGGAGCTCCTGGCAGCGTTGCAGCTTCTCGTGTACGCGGGCGCCGTCGTCGTCTTGTTCGTGTTCGTGATCATGCTGATCGGTCCGGCCGCGGAGGTCGATGCAATGCAGGGGCGCGTGTCCTCGCGTGCCCTGAGCATTGCCTTGACGATTGGGGTCGTGCTCGCGGTTTCGACCTCCGTCGCCTATTTCGATGTGCCCTGGGGCGTCGTCTCCGAAGACTTTGGCACCGTGCAGGGCCTCGGCACTGCCGTGTACAAGCAGGCGCTGGTTCCCTTCGAGTTGATTTCGATCACGCTCACCGTCGCCATCATCGGCGCGATCGCCATAGCTCGGAGCCGGACGGAGTAGGACGTGATGGGGATCGGCACATATCTGGCGCTCGCGACGGTCCTCTTTGGCATCGGCGCCGTGGGGTTTCTCACCCGACGCAACATGCTGATCCAGCTCATGTCGATCGAGCTCATGCTCAACTCGGTCAACGTGGTCTTGCTCGCCTTCAATCGTGTTTACCCGGCGAACCACGACGGCCAGGTCTTCGTCTTCTTCGTCATCGCGGTCGCCGCAGCCGAAGCGGCGGTCGGCTTGGCGATTCTCATCGCGTACTACCGAATCAAAAAGACCGTCGATACCGACGACGCGACCCTGCTGAAGTATTGAACCCATGCACGAAGAAGCCCATCAGCAGCTCCTGCTCCTTTTGATCATCCTTTTCCCTTTGGCGGGGGCGATCATCAACGGGCTATTTGGGCGGTACATGCCCAAGGGCATCGTGACCTCGGTCGGGGTCGGATCGGTTGCGGTCTCATTCGCGCTGGCCGTGACCTCGTTCATCCAGCTTTACGGCCTGCCCCATGAAGAGGCCCACGCAGTACTTTCCTATCAGTTCTACGAGTGGTTCTCCCTGACGCTCCCGGGCGGCAACGTCGTTCCGATCAACGTGCGTTTTCTGATGGACTCCTTGAGCGGGGTGATGACCCTCGTGGTCACCGGAGTAGGCGGCCTCATCCACCTCTACAGCATTGGCTACATGGGGGAGGACGAGGGCTACCCGAGGTTCATGAGCTATCTGAACCTGTTCATGGCCTCGATGCTGATCCTCGTTCTCGGAAGCAGCTTGCCGGTCATGTTCGTCGGCTGGGAAGGCGTCGGCCTCTGCTCGTACCTCCTCATCGGGTTCTGGTACGAGAACGGTGACTATGCCGCTGCTGGTCGAAAGGCTTTCGTCGTCAACCGAATCGGTGACTTCGGCGTCCTGATCGGCATGTTCATCCTCGTCGGCGTCGCCGGTTCGTTCGAGTTCGCCGAGATCAACCAGGCCGCCATGCACGGCGAGTTCCGTCCCGATTTCCCGATTTGGATATTCGGCGTGGCCCCGAGCCTGGCCACCGTCGCCTGCGTGTTCCTGTTCCTCGGTTGCACCGGCAAGAGCGCACAGATTCCGCTCTTCGTTTGGCTTCCAGACGCCATGGCCGGCCCAACGCCGGTTTCCGCCCTCATTCACGCCGCCACCATGGTCACGGCCGGCGTCTACCTCTGTTGCCGGCTCTCACCGCTGTTCATCACCTCTGACGTCGCGATGTCGATCATCGCGGTGACCGGGACGCTCACGGCGCTCCTGGCAGCGTCGATCGCCGTGGTTCAGCGAGAGATGAAGAAGATTCTCGCCTACTCCACCGTGAGCCAGCTCGGTTTCATGTTCGCCGCTGTCGGGGTCGGCTTCTTCTCTGCCGGGTTCTTCCACGTCTTCACGCATGCTTTTTTCAAGGCTTGTTTGTTCCTCGGTGCCGGCTCGGTGATGCATGCGGTTCATGCGCACGGCGACGCGGACATCTTCAAGCTCGGCGGTCTCAAGAAAGTCCTTCCGATTACCCGTTGGACATTCCTCGCGAGCTGTCTTGCAATCGCGGGCTTCCCGCTCACCAGCGGCTTCTTTTCCAAAGACGAGATTCTCCTCGGTGCTGCCGCTCAGATCTATCGCCCCGACGATGCGCTGATGACCGCGGTCGGCTGGTTCACCTTGATCGGCCTCACCCTGGCCGCGGTAATGACGGCCTTCTACATGTTCCGGCTCTATTTCCTCACCTTCACGGGCGAGTACCGGAGCGCCGATCAGTCCGGCGACCATCCTTACGATGCGCATCCGCACGAGTCGCCGCCCAGTATGACGATTCCTCTGGTGGTGCTCGGGATCGGTGCGCTGCTGGTTGGTTTTCTCGGGTTACCGCACGTCATGCCGATCACCGGGACGCATCTCTACAGCTGGTGGGGGCATTGGATGGAGTCCTCGGTTGCCGGCCAGCCGGTTCCGGAGGAAATGCACATCGTCAATCTTGCGTCCGGTCTCGCGTTCGGAGCCATGGCGATTGGAATCAGCGCCGCCTGGGTCCTCTATCGCAACAAGAGCCACGACGCTCTCGCCGAGAGAATGCCGAAGCGCCTCTTTCAGCTGGCCTTCGACAAGTGGCGGGTGGACGAGCTCTACGCGATGACCATCGTCAACCCGATCAAGAAGATTGCGACGGTAGCGGGTGAGGCCGACATGACCTTCGTCGACGCGCTGATGACCCGCGTGCCGAGCTTCAACGTCCGCGAGACCGGACGCCTATTTGCCCGCATGCAGAATGGCGTCGTCCAGATGTACGGCACCGCGATGCTGGTCGGCGTCGTTGCGGTCATGACCTGGTTCTGGACGCCGCACTCGCGGATCGAAACCGTCTTCGAGGGCACGCGCGTCGCGCTCAGCACGCCCGGGGGACTTGGCTACGAGTATCGCTGGGATGCCAATTCGGACGGAGATTTCGAGACGGCCTGGGACCGGTCTCCGGAAACATCGTTCGAATACGCCGAGGACGACATCCGCGGCATCGCCGTGTTTCTCGTCAACGTCCACGCGGGCATCGAACGTCGGATTCCAATCACCGACGACTGGTCGCCCCTTCCGCTCGAGTCCGTGGTCCCCATCGAGCAGATCATGCCCCAGGACGAAGGGTTCGAGATTCGCATCGACGGAACCGACCTCCTGTTTCGTAAGCCGCACGCCAAGACCAAGCTCTCGGGAAGCAAGGAAATCCGTTTGCCGCTGGGCAAGGACGGACGTCTCGGGCCCGCCCGCGTCTTTGCCCGCCCCCTGGTCGAAGCCACCGTCGAAGTTCGCAATGCCTTCGGCAACCTCCGTCGCGACACCAAGGAAATTGCGCTGCCGTTCGGAGTCGAGGCGCCTTCCCACGCATCCTTGATGCTCCCCGCCGATGAGGTGGTTCGATGACCACCCAGTACCTCACCTGGCTCCTCGCACTCCCTGCGATCAGCGCGATCATCGTGCTCCTGATGCCGCGCAGCTGGGAAAGCGGCATCAAGCGCTTCTCGATCGGCGCAATGCTGCTCGAGCTGATCATCAGTCTTCGGCTGGTCCTCGCGGACTACTCCGGGGCCGGTTATCACTTCGTCGAGCAGGTGACCTGGGTCGAGTCTTTCGGTATCTCGTACAAGGTCGGCGTCGACGGGATTTCGCTCTGGCTCGTCATCTTGACGACTCTGCTCTCGCCCATCGCGCTCTACGCGTCCTGGGGGAGCATCACGACGCGCATCAAGGAGTACGCGTTTTCCTTCTTGCTCCTCGAGCTCGGCATGCTCGGCGCGTTCGTAGCCCTAGACCTCTTCCTCTTTTACGTGTTCTGGGAGCTCATGCTGGTGCCGATGTACCTGATCATCGGCATCTGGGGCGGCAAGGACCGCGTTTACGCGGCGGTGAAGTTCTTCCTCTACACGATGGTCGGCAGCTTGCTCATGCTCGTTGCCATCCTCTATCTGGTGGCCAGCTACAAGGAGCTCGCAGGGCACTACAGCTTCGACCTCGAGGCCCTTTCGAGCTTGGTCTTGCCCGCAATGCCGCAATACCTATTGTTTTCGGCCTTCGCGCTGGCCTTCGCGATCAAGGTCCCGATGTTTCCATTTCACACCTGGTTGCCCGATGCGCACGTTCAGGCGCCAACCGGTGGCTCCGTGATCCTCGCCGCGGTCCTCCTGAAGCTCGGGATCTACGGTTTCATTCGATTCGCGATGCCGCTCTTCCCAGTTGCCAGTCAGGCGATCGGCCCGGTACTCGCCGGCCTCGGTGTGGTCGGCATCATCTACGGAGCCTATGCCGCCTGGGTGCAGCGCGACCTCAAGAAGCTCGTCGCGTACAGCTCCGTCAGCCACATGGGCTTCATCTTGCTCGGCCTCTTCGCCATGAACCGGCACGGCATCTCCGGCGCCATTCTCCAGATGATCAATCACGGCATTTCGACTGGCGCGCTCTTTCTTCTCGTCGGCGTGATCTACGATCGCCGGCACAGCCGCATGCTCGATGATTTTGGCGGCCTCGCGAAAGTCATGCCCATGTACACCCTGGTGTTCGTCATCATCACGATGAGCTCGATCGGCCTTCCGGGCACCAATGGCTTCGTAGGCGAGTTCATGATCTTGGCTGGCTCGTTTTTCTCGCGCACCCCAATCGGCTACGGCTCGTCCTGGTTCATCATGACGCTTCTCGCTGCGACGGGCGTGATCTTCGCGGCTGTGTACATGCTGCACGCCGTCCTTCGCATCTTCTGGGGCAAGATTTCGCACAGCGAAAACGAGTCGTTGCCCGATCTCAACCGCCGCGAAATCGTCTCCTTGCTGCCGCTCATCGTGATGGTCTTTTGGATCGGACTCTATCCGAAGTTCTTCCTCGACAAGATGAACCCTACGGTCGATTCGTTCGTGACAGACTTCACCGTTCGCTACTACGAAGGCCGCCGCACGTCCGAGGCTCACTTGGTCGACTTCGACCAGCTCAGGCAGCGGATCGAAGCCGCCGGCGGCTTGGCCATGGTCGAGCCCAATGACGAGGAGGTGGGGCGATGAGCTCACTCATGGGAGTGTCGCCCTTGCTGATACTCGTCGCGGCCGGGCTGGCCATCATGCTAGTCGATGCGTTCACCAAGGAGAATGCCGGGATCGCGATCGTGACCACGGTCTCGCTCTTTGCAGCTGCTGCCGTGGCTGGGGCGATGCTCGTGAGCGCCGACATCGCGCCCGCTCCTGCCCTCGTCACGCGATACCTCGCCGTCGACCGCATGGGGCTCTTCTTCGACGTGGTCATCGCAGTAGGTGCGGGACTCTCCGCCCTTCTTGCAGGTGGATACCTCCGTGAGCACGGCTTCGAGCGAGGCGAGTTCTACGTCCTGCT
>DASRZF010000092.1:0-5224 GCA_035686645.1 Polyangiales bacterium | reverse complement strand
GCCGGTAACAACGCCGGAATCCGACCCTACCTCGATACGGAAGAGCCTCCGGCCTACGTGATGCTCCTCAATCCCGACGCTTGCGTGCATCGCGGTGCAATCAGCACGTTGCTTGCATTCATGGAAAGTCACAGGGATGTCGGTATTGCCGGTACGCGCGTCGAAGGCGCCGACGGAAAGCAAGCCCACTCGGCATTTCGTTTTCCAAGCGCTGCGAGCGAGTTGGTCGAGGGATTCAAGCTGGGCCCGCTCACCCGGCTCCTGAGCGATCGACAACTCCTGTACGAGCTGGGCGACGAGATCATGCAGGTCGATTGGGTGACCGGGGCGGCCATGATGATTCGCAGAGAGGTCCTGACCGACGTGGGACTCTTCGACGATCGGTATTTCCTATACTTCGAAGAGGTGGATTTCTGCTTTCGGGCCCGTCGAGCGGGTTGGTCGACGTATTACGTTCCGGACAGCGTTGTCACGCATTTGCAAGCGCAGGCGACTGGGATTACCGACAATCGCAAAGACAAGCGCCGGTACCCAGGCTACTGGTTCGATTCACGACGGCGCTTTTTCGTGAAGAACCGAGGTAAGGCGCAAGCAGTACTCGCGGACCTAGTGTTTCTCGTCGGCTATACGACTTTCCGCGCTCGGGCCGTCATCCAGCGCAAGGAAAACGAGGAACCGCCTCATTTCTGGGGAGACTTCGTACGGAACAGCACGTTCGTGAAGGGGTTCGAAGTATGACCGCGGCGAGCCGCTTTTCGGTTGGCGCCGTCGCGATCGGCAAGAACGAGGGAGAGCGGTTGAGGATCTGCCTCGAGTCGCTCGCGAAGCAGGTGTCTCACCTCGTCTACGTCGATTCGGGCTCCTCCGACGGAAGCGTGGAGCTCGCGCGCTCGGTCGAGGCCGTTGTCGTCGAGCTCGACCCGCGTATCCCGTTTACGGCTGCGCGCGCGCGGAACGCCGGTGTCGAGCGTCTAACCGAGATCGCGCCAGGATTGAAGTATGCCCAGCTCATCGACGGGGACTGCGAGCTCGTCGAGGGATGGATAGAAGATGCGGTCGATTTTCTGGAAGCGAACGGAGAGTACGCTGCCGCCGCCGGCCGGCTGAGGGAGCGTTTCCCCGATGCGAGCGTCTTCAACTACCTTTGCGACGTCGAGTGGAATACCCCAGTTGGCGAGGCCAAGAGCTGCGGTGGAATCGCCATGATGCGCATCCGGGCGTTCGAGTCCGTCGGTGGCTTCATGCCCGACCTGATCGCGGGCGAGGAGCCCGAGCTTTGCGTGCGGCTCCGGCAAGAGGGTTGGAAGATACGCCGTCTCGGTGAGGAGATGGCGCTCCACGACGCCGCCATGAAGCGCCTGTCTCAATGGTGGAAGCGTGGGATGCGAGCCGGCCATGCCTATGCCGAAGGGTCACACCTGCACGGAGCCCCGCCTGAAAGAATGGGGGTTCGCGAGTCGAGGCGCATCGTCGCTTGGGGGCTCATCCTCCCGACGCTCGCCGTCGCCGCCGCACCCCTCACCGGCTGTTCTTCGCTACTGTTGCTGCTCGCTTACCCACTCAACGTGATTCGTATCGCCCGCCGCCTGCGAAGCGACGGTGAAACGCGACCTTGGACGCTCGCTTTCTTCCTGATGCTCGGCAAATTTCCCGAAGCGATCGGCTGGATCCGCTTTCAGTGGGGTAAGCTCGTTGGGAATCGCTCCGCCATCATCGAACACAAGGACGCCTGAAGCTACCCTTGTCAGCCGGTTTCCTCAGCGGCGCTCGGCATTTCGCTTCCCGCGATGCTAGATTTCGGGCGTGACGAGAAGACCTGTCATCGTGAATGTATCCGAGTCCGCAGATCCTGCTTGGAACTGGATTGGGGGACGCTTCGCAGAGGACCCTTTTCGCTGGATCAGCTTCTCCGGCCTTCCCCGCTCCGCGTTCGAAGACAGGATCCAGAGCCCGAAGATCAGCCGCTACCGTGCCTGCTGGGAGGCGGCTCGGGCGGCCAAGCGCGAACGGGCGGCGCTCATCGTGTCCCACACTCCACTGGTATCCGCCTGGACGAACCTGTTTTGCCGAGCCCTGGGGGTGAAGGCTCCGCACTTGGCTTTTTCGTTTACCTTTTCAACACTGCCGACGGGCGTCCGCCGACGCTTCTTCGTCAACGGGATCGAGGGCATCGATCGATTCGTCTGTTTCTCTTCGGTCGAGCAGGCCCGCTACCCGAAGTACTTCGGCATTCCCGAGGGGAGAATCGACAGCCTTCGTTGGACTGCGGCGGAGCCTGGGTTCGATTCATCCGCGAGACCCAGCGAGCCGACCCCGTACCTGTGCGCGGTTGGTGGAGAAGGCCGCGATTACGCGACTCTCGTCGAGGCCATGCGGCGCCTTCCGGACCATCGTCTGGCGATCGTGGCCCGGCCGGCGAACGTCGTAGGGCTCGATCTTCCGTCCAACGTGAGCCTACGAACCAACATCCCCCTGGCGGACGTGTGGAACGTGATCGCGCATGCGAAGCTCATGGTCCTGCCGCTCCGCGACACGGAGGTCCCGTGCGGTCACGGCACGTTGATCGCAGCGATGCAGCTGGAGACCCCTTCCATCGTGACCGAATCTGCCGCGATGACCGACTACGTGAGCGATGAGACAACAGGCCTGATCACTCCTCCTGGTGACCCCGACGCGATGGCGCGAACGATCGAGCGCCTCTGGGATGACGAGGCGCTTGCCAGGCGCCTGGCGCTGAATGCTCGGGCCTTTGCGACCGAGGAATGCAGCGAACGGCGGACCGTGACCTATTTCATGGACTATGCGCGGAGCCTGGGCCTGCTCTAGGTTCGTTGGAACTCTAGCTCCGCTCGCCGCTGTAGCGTTCGAACGCTTCGCGCAGGAGCGCCGCGGAAAGCCGGATGTCGTGACGGGCCTCGATCCGAGACCGGCCGACGTCACCCATGGTGTTCAGTTCCATCTCGCCGCGCGTGATGCAATTCCGGATGGCAGCGGTCAGCGCTGGAACGTCTCCCGCAGGAACGACCCAACCGCAGGACGAATCGACGAGCTCGGGAATCCCCGCAATATAGGTGGAGATCACGGGCTTGCGGAGCGCAAAGGCCTCCATGATCGATACCGGTAACCCTTCGGCAAAGCTCGGCAGAAGCATGGCCCGGGCGCCCATGAGGCGCTTACGCACCTCTTCATTGGAGCACCATCCGACGATCTCGAAGTGCTTTCCGAGGCCTTTGCTCGCAATCTTGTCTTCGAGCTCCCGGCGTGTCTCGCCATCACCGACGAGAACGATCTTCAAGTCTGGAAACGCATCGGATAGTGGTTCAATGGCGTCTGGGAAAAGCGTCTGGGCTTTCTGTCGGCACAGGCGGCCGATGCAAACCAGCTGCTGGTTTAGGTGAGTGCCATCAGGCTTGTTTGCGAAATCACGCAGGTCGAGGGCGCACGGAACGATTTCGATCTTGTCCCAGCACTCCATCCCAGCGATGCGCGCGAGCTGCACGCGGCAAAAGTTGGAAATCGCTGCAACGAACGCCGCGTCACGAACCTTGAGGTCGTAGCTCGAGCGAAAAGGCTCTACGAACTCGTCTGGCCCGTGTGCTGTGAAGCTATACGTGCCTCCTCCCATCGCACGAGACAGCATCGCCACGGTGGTCGCATTGGTTCCAAAGTGAACGTGGACGTGCTGCAGCCTCGAAGCGGCCATGCGCTGCCGAAGACGGATGGCCTCGAGCAGGTAAGCGGCGTGCTTGACGAGGTCTGCTCCGGCGGTGCGCCACAGCCGGTATGTTGTTCTCAGCCCTCGCAACAAGCCCCTCGGGTTGACTACGAGCTCCTTCAGAAACGAAGTCATCAGTCCGCGGACGTTGCCCGTGAGCAAGTATTCGGTCTTGCCTCGTTCTTCGACATCGCGAGGATCAACCAATTGCTCCTCCCAAGCTCGAACTGCGAAGCGCTCGACCTGAACGCCCAGTTCCTCGAGCGCATGGATCTCCCGACGGATGAACGTCGTACTGATGAGCGGGTAGGTGTTCATCAAGTACGCGACTCGCAAAGCTTGCCTCCGGTGTTCGGTCACGGTTAATTAAAAGGAGTTTACGGTCAGACCTTGCGTCGTCGCGCAATCGCCCGTCGTCCCACATGCGGGTGCATCGTCCTTGCGCAATAGCGCGACGGCGACCCCTGCTCCAATACCGGCAGCCGCGATCACACCGATCATCACCCAGAAACCAGGGCGTTTGACGAAGGGCTTGCGATCGTCTTCGACAGGGTCAGGCCCCGGCAAACCCGTATCGGCCGTAGAGATCGTGATGGCAGACGGGGCGATATCCACTGTGGGCTCGGCTGCCTTGCTCGAAGGGCGCGCCCGCAGCTCGACCAAGAGAGCCTTGTGCCCCCCCCGGTTCACTCGAATCTCTCGGCGATATGGCTCGTATCCCTCGGATTCGACCCTTAGCGCATGCGCGCCGGGGTTGAGCAATATGGTTCGGTGGCTGCCCTCAAGCAACGAAGGCCGGTCATCGATCAACACGATCGCGTTGCCGGGCGTCACCGTCAAATTCACCTCCGCGACGATGTCGCGGAGCAGCGCGCGCAATGTTGCACCCCGTTCGGCCGCGGCCGCGTCGCTTTGAACCTCGGGCATGCGGTCGTACTCGTCGAGCTCCGAGAGCGCCTCTACAGGCCGGTCCAGTCGATAGAGGGCGTTGGCGATGTTGTACGAGGTGCTGGCGCGTGGAACCAAGTCGCGGGAGCGCCGAAATGCGGACAGCGCCCATGCCCAGCGGTCGGCTTCGGCAAACGCCAGCCCCTCGGCAAACAACTCGCGAGCATGCACCTGAATCTGTTCGTCCTGCGCGAGTGCGCTTCTCGGCGCCGGCGCGAGCATTGCGATCGACGCGACCCAGAGGGACAGAGCTATGTAGACCGTTCTCACCATTTCGTCACGAGATCTGGCGGTTTCTGGTAGCCCGGGCGTGACGCGGGAGGGCCCTTTTCTTCTTCGACCGGGCGTTGCACACTCGGTGTCCTCGGAGTGGTCGGCTTTGGGGCTGCTTTGGCCGGCGCGGCCCGTGGCTGCGGATCTGGGAGCGCTTCCTCAACCGGCGCGGCCTGCTCTGCAGAGGAATGCTCCTCCTCGATGACGTCCTCGATGACGTCCTCGAGGATCTCCTCGGTGGCCGCTGGCGGAGGCGCTTCGCTCGTCGGCGCGGTCACCCGCTTGGGC
>DASRZF010000091.1:0-5519 GCA_035686645.1 Polyangiales bacterium | reverse complement strand
CATAGGTTGCTTGCACCGCACGGTCTTCGTTGCCGGCCTTTGCTGCCTCGTCGTAGCGCTTCAGCTCTTCACCGAGGCCAGGCAAGTGTTGGTCGATCGCATCGAGAATTCGTGAAGCGAGGAAGAAGAACATCCCGCTGTTCCACAGGAACCCGCCGCTTGCGACGAATTGCTCCGCACGCTGCCGGTTGGGCTTCTCGACGAATCGGCGTGCGCGAAAAACGCCGGGGTCGATCTCGGCGCCGACCTCGATGTAGCCATAGCCGGTTTCTGCGCGGTGCGGACGAATTCCGATGGTGACGTAGTCCCCATGCGTGGCAGCCTCGAGACCACGGCGCAGAGTCTCGAGGTACGCTTCGGTGTCGCGGATATAATGGTCGGCAGGGAGCACGGCCATGATGGCGTCTGCATCTAGCCGCTTCACATGGGTGGCCGCCCAGCCGATGCAGGGGGCGGTGTTGCGTCCAACGGGCTCTGCGAGGATCCGGCTTGGGTCGAGCTCTGGGAGCTCGTTCGCGACCTGATCGCGGAGGAGCTCGGAAGTCACGACGAAGGTCCGCTCTGGCGGAAGCAAGTCCCAGACGCGTTCGGCGGTCGCCCGCAAGAGGGAGCGATCGTCAGGCCCGAGCGCGATGAATTGCTTGGGCCGTGTGCTCCGGGACAGCGGCCAGAAGCGTGTGCCCGAGCCGCCCGCCATGATCACTGCATATGCCTTTTCGTTCTTGTTCATGAGCTGGCTGCCACTTCACCGAGTGACGAGGAACAGGCCGAGAGGCAACAGATAGATGGAGAACATCCAAATGCGTCCGACGAGTATGACTTGCCGGAGAATAACAAGCGCAAGGTATCCCGTCACGAAGGCCGTCAGGCCACCCATCCAGGCCTGGGCACCAAGCGACCCGAGCCCGTCCGCTCCGCTTGCCTCGTAGACCGCTGCGGCGACGATAGCGGGAAGCGAAACGAGAAACGAGAACCGAAACGCAGCGTTACCCTGAATCCCGAGGAGCATTCCGACGGTGATCGTCAGGCCGCTCCGGCTGACACCGGGCAGCACGGCGAGGCCCTGAGCCATGCCGATCACGATTGCCTGTCGCCAAGATACGTCGGAGCGGGTACCGACCGCGACGCTGCTCGCGATCAGGAAAGCAGCCGAAATGAGAAAACCATAGCCAACCAGACTCGAATCTTCGGCGAACGCTTCGGCATACTTTCGCAGCAGAAAGCCTAGCATCCCGGTGACTAGGGTCGCGAGCGCGAGCGACACCAGCATGCGCCCCTCGGGCGTCGACCCGAGTCGGCGCGGCTCGCGAACGGCCATGAGCGCCTCGGCGGCAAGCGCAGAGACGTCTTGTCGAAAGAGGACCAGCGTCGCTAGCAAAGTTCCTAGATGCAGGAGAATGACCAGCGCTAAGGAGTTCTCTTGGATGCCGAAGAACTGGCTGCCAATGGCGATGTGACCACTGCTCGACACCGGGAGAAACTCGGTCAGCCCTTGCAGAGCGCCTAGTATGGCTGCGGTCACCGCGTCGATCCCATGAGTCAAGCTGGAAATCCATAGCGGCTCTCCAGCGCGACTGCAAGCTCTGCCGACGCCGACACATCGCAGGAGTGGTCATGGCTCATTCACCTTGCCTGGACTAGGATTCGAACCGGTGGCTTCATGAAAGGCGTAGCTCGGGGCGCGGGGGCCGTTGCGAGGTCTCCAGTCGGTTTTGCGCGCGGGTTGTCGTATGCGTTTCGGGGCATGCGCTTCGTCTACTTCCAGCATCCCAAGCTCGCGCGCTACTGGGTGTTTCCGATACTGATCACTGGCTTGGCCCTCGCTGCCGTCTTTTACGGCGCTGGAAGCTTCTACGACGACGTCGGGAGCATGGTTTGGTCGCTCTTCCCGGAAAGCTGGAATGAGGCCAGCGGCTGGGTTGGAGGCTTGCTGAGCGCGCTGCGTTGGCTGATCGAGCTCGTGGCCGGGCTCTTGATCGCCGTGCTTGGTCTCGTGCTGGTCCTCTTGCTGTCGAGCGTAGTGGCAGCTCCATTCAACGACGCCTTGAGCGAAGCGGTCGAGCACATGCTCACGGGTCGGGCCGCGCCCCCGTTTTCGGTGAGTCATATGCTTGCTGACGTCGCACGGACGGTCCGCCTAGAGATCTTGAAGGTGATCCTCTACCTCGGTGTCGTCGGACCGATGTTCCTCGCTTCGATCTTTTTGCCCGGTATTGGTCAACTCGTCTCTCTCGTCGGCTTTGTGCTCACGGCGGTCTATCTCGGGGTCGACTACATCGACTGGCCCGCCGCGCGCCGCGACTGGTCGGTTCGCGACCGGCTCTCATTCGCCCGGGCCGAGCTTCCAGCCGTGGCGGGCTTCGGCACGGGCGTCTGGATTCTCCTCTTCGTGCCCCTGGTCAACCTCTTCTTCATGCCGGCAGCGGTAGCCGGAGGCACGATGCTGTTTCTGAGCCTCGAACGCCCCCAATTGCCCAAGCAGTCCTAGAAATGGGGCAGAGCGGTTTTTGTATGGAAGGTTCGCTGGGTGCTAACTTGAGCCCAAGGGGATTGGTTATGCGACGTTCATCTTACGCGGCGATCGTTTTGGCTCTTGGTATGGCTCTCGGGGCTGGCGGCTATGCCGAAACGAGCAGCGCCAGCAACACGGGTCCAAGCGCGCTCGAGCAGTCGATGGGCGAGATTCAGTGGGGTTGGACGCCAAAGCAGGTCTATCGGCATCTCAAGAAGAACATCGAGAGCTCCTATGCGGAGCCGATTTCGAAGACCACCGATGCCATCGAAGAGGACCGCCTTCGCCACAGGATGGAAGAGGAAACCAGCGAGATTCGTGACTCGTACTTCGAGTTCGACGGCACGGCGAGCGCGTACGATTCCGGCTATCTCAAAGGTGAGTTCACTCACCAAAACGGCGAATCCTTACTTCGGGTGCGGACCAAGACAACCCAGGACTATTTCTTCTTCATCAACGACCGTCTCTGGAAGCGATACCGAGCATTCGATGCCTCCGTGTTCGAAGGCGCAAGCTTCGATGAGTTTGGCAAGGCGCTTCAGCAGCGCTACGGCAAGGCCCAGAGGAAGAACGGAGTCCTCGTGCCGGGTGCGGAGCCAACCCAGTGGTACGAGTGGAAGGAGCCTCGAATCCTCGCGCGGGCCGTAGATAACAATGAGTTCTACGGTTTCTACTGCCTCATCCTAGAGGACCCGAAGACGGTCGCCCGGCTCGCCACGCTTCGCAAGAACCAACCGAAAGAAGCCGTCGCCACCGACACCTTGGTCGACATGGTCGCGGACGAGAGCAACGGCGATCAGAACGCCGACATCGCCGACAGAATCACGGGTGAGATTCGGCGCCACGACTCCCCCGAGGTCGACGAGAAGCCATAGCTCCAACGTAGGTTCGGGTAGGATTTACACTGCCCCTTTCCGCCCAGTACGCTGATGGGTCCTGAGGGGTTCGGGCTTGCGGTATCGTCTACGGCTTCATCTACAAGAGATCGACCTGCTTGGCGACGAGGTCGTGATCGGTCGCGGATCGATGGGTCAGATCACGATCGAAGACCCCATGCTGTCGAGGCGCCACATTCGGATCGACCTCTCCGGATCGGAGCCGTTGCTCGAAGATCTGCGGAGCCGGAACGGCACCCAGCTCAATGGTCGGCCATTGATCGGCCCCGCGATCCTTCGAGACGGGGACCGAATCCGCATCGGCACCCAGGAGTTGGTGTTCCTCGTTCCCAATGTCGTGCGCACGCAGCAACGCACTACGTCCGGGCTTAGCTTCTGCGTGGGATGCGCGGTTCCGTATCCGACTTCGAGCCCTCAGTGCCCACACTGCGGCGCTATTCCGACCGCCCATGGTCAACACGCGCCGCTCCGCGACGTTGCGGCGTCAGGCTGGACGTTCCATTTGCTCTCCCAAGTGGTAACCCGTGCGCTCGATCAAGGTCGGCTGGCGGACGCCGAGCGCATGATGTCCCGCGGCGTTTCTGAAATGGAGCAACAGATCGAGGCTGGCGTGGAGGTGGAGCCGAGTCGGATTCTCGGCGTGGCGGCAGCTGCGGCGCGTCTGGGCTGTGCGCTACGAAGCGCGCTCTGGCTCGAGACGGCGGCGCGCCTGCACGGCCATGCTGGTTCTTCACCATCTCGCGAAGTGCTCGCCTGGATCGATGAGTTGCCAACGGACCCCCTGCTGGAGAGTGCGAAGACGGCGCTTCGCCATTCGGGCTCTGACACGCGACGCGCGGGTTAGCGCGTTAGCGGGTAGAAACGACTTGCTCCAGGCCTTCGAGGCGCCGCAACAGGAACCTCTCGGAAGCCCCATAATCCGCTGCGCGGTTGTGGATCACGCTGAGGTATGCGCGAAGATATGCGGTGTTGGAGTACTTGTTGTTCCGGACCAGGTTGTGCAGAGTTTCGATGGTATCCGCTTCCATCAGCCGCTCGGATGCCGTGTGCATCCGAAACACCCAGTCGATCCATTTCGTGCTTCGCAGCCCCTGAGCCAATTGAAGCGCGTAGATGGTTGCGCCGGCGAACAAGAGGTCGGGATTGTCCTTCTCGGAGTCGCTCAGAGGTCGGTGTGCGAGTGCCCGCTCGAGGAGCGTATCGAGATGAGGAATGAGAATGCGCTCGGCTTCCTCGAAACGGCCCATCGCGATCGACTTGCTCGCGATTCCCGCGATCACATCTAGCGCGCGTGCGGTTCGCGTGTCTTCCGCGCCCCACGCATGGGACGACGAGTCCACGCCGCGGTTCGTGCTCGCGACAGTCTCACCGGCCGACGAGACGAGCCGCACGCCACATTCGCCGCAACGCCGCTTCGCAGTTCCGTTGATCGCTCCGCAGGAAGCGCAAACGATATAGCCCTCTGTCTCCTTCGTGCCATCGCGCAGCTTGGCAGCGTCGATCAGCACCAGCTCTTGCGAACCGATGTACACACGGTCCATGTGCGCTAGTCGGCGCGGCGCGTTGATTCGCACACCATTGACTGCGACACCGTTGCGGCTCCCGAGGTCTTCTACGACCACTCCATCGGGTCCGACGTGCAACACCGCGTGCTTCCGAGACACCAAGCCATCCGCCAGCGCGAGATTGCATGACGAGCTTCGACCAATGGCAAACTCCCCGAGAGGCATCTCCAGATTGGTCGTCTGATATCGCAGTCTAAAGCGCGGCACCCCAGTCGCTAGAATAGCAGTTGAGGATCGATCGCGTCGAAAGATCTGCACCCGCAACCCTCGATCCCTCGAGGGGAATTCAGTTCAGAAGCTCGCGATCTCTTCGAGCCCAGCCACCGAGCCCAGGCCCTTTTCGAGGGTGCCCTGGGTCTCCAGAGTCGCTTCCATCAGGCGCCCAATGTCGGCCAGGTCTCGGCGGTAGGAGGCAAACGCATTTTTGCGTTGACCGAGAACGCCGGCGGACTGTTCCGGATTCGTTAGAATCACGTAGTTGCTGGCGTTTTGGCGCAGTTCCTGGCCCATGTAGAGCTCTTTTTCGAAGGCTTTACTGCCGCGGGT
>DASRZF010000090.1:0-2318 GCA_035686645.1 Polyangiales bacterium | reverse complement strand
AAAGAGCTCGCTCTTCTCACACTTTTGCTTTTCTGGAGGCGTCTGCAAGCGTGAGACGAAGATCTCCAAATCTAGCTCGTCGTGCGAGTCGCATCTTCCATCCCCGTCGGAGTCGGTTCAACTTGCATTTCGATCTTGGAGATACACGTCAATTGGGAACTCTACGTACTCGTACATCATGCAACGATCGATTCTGTCCCAAGCCATGCAGATGACCGCGTGCTCATAGAAGGCGGCTGGTAGATTGCCAGCCAGGGGCGCGCCTTCGATACCGTATCGATCGACTTGATCGAGCGGGACGGCTTTCATCTCCTGGACCGTGCCAGGCTCCCAGGCCTCGATGCGAACCCGTTTGCCCCGCACTTGCAGGTCTTCCACGTATGCGTGAAGAGTATTGGCCAAAGCTCCAGCCAGGGCTCGCTCTACCATGACGAAGCTCAGGCCGACGTGCGGCGCATTCAGGCTGATCAGACGAGGAGCCGACGCTCTTCCGATAGTTGTCAGCGCTGGCAATGCTTCGCCAGCAGCTCCTCGGCGAACGCGTAGCCCGGGTCGAGAGCCATCGCGCGTTCGAGGTGTGCGCAGGCATCGCGGGTGTTGCCCTGGCCCAGCCTGACTTCAGCGAGGTTGGCCCAGACTTTGGGATTCAGGCCGCCGCCAAGCTCTAGCGCACGCTCGAGGGTTGCAGCGGCTTCATCGAGCGCACCGCGCCGCATCTCGCAGACCGAGAGGTTGGTGTACGCGCGTAGGTAGTTGGGATCGAGCCCGATAGCGTGCAAAAATAGTGGTTCGGCGATTTCGCAGCCAGCCGTTCCCATGACCGCCGAACCGAGACCGTAGTGTGCGGCTGCGGAGCTCGGTTCGATTCGCAGCGCATGTCCGTAAAGTGCGATGGGGTCGCGCCAGGCGGGCACCAAGGTGGTCACGATGAACAGCAGTGCCAGCAGCCAGGCTCCACCGAGCGCGAAGATCGCGGCGCGCGTTACGGGAAATCGTCGGCGCAAATCGCTCCCGAGCTGCACGAATGCTACGGCGAAGGGAAAGCAGGCCGTGTATGCGTAACGGTCGCTGGCGATTCCGGTGACCGAGGCGGCGACCAGTGAGGGCAGCAGGGCGAAGATGCTCATGAGCAGCAAGGGAACGTAGCGGCTCGCAGCTCCACGGGGTCGCATCCAGAGCCAGGCGAGTCCAGCGAACGTGACCAAGAGGCACGCTGCGAGCGCCCACCAACTGCCTGGAGCGAATGGCCGCACCACAGAACAGTCGATGGGCTTGAGGAAGATCCAGAGATACTGAAGCAGGCCGGTCCCGAAGCCGTGGGCCCAGTCGATCGGCGATAGGGATCCGGAGCTCCGCACGTAAGAAGAGCGCAGGCCGAACCAGACTGCCGCGGTCAGCGCGTAGGTGGCGCCAACCCAGGCGAGCCTATCCCATTTCAGGGCATCGTCGCGCCGCAAGAGCACGAACCCCTGTACGACCACGGTAAACGGAAGCAGAACGGTGGCCTCCTTCGCGGACAGAGCCAGGAGGAATGCCAGCGCCGAGGCGGCTAGCCAGAAGTAGAAGTGCTGGAGCCGCTGCAGAGCGCTGAGTCCGAGGCCTACCGACAAGAGCCCGAGCACTCCACCGAGGAGGTCGCTTCGCGCGGAGATGTAGGCCGTGGGCTCCACTTGCAGCGGATGCAGCCCAAAGATCAGCGCAGCGAGCGCCGCGGCCGCGCCCCCGAGACCCCAGCGACGCGCAACGAAGTAGGCGACCAGCAACCCGACCCAGGCAAGCAGCAGGTTGTGCAGGTGCATCGCGCCTGGGTTCAAACCGTGGAGGACGGCGTCCAGCCTGTACGAAAGGTAGCGAAGCGGCCGCAGGCTTTCGTGGCTTGGAAGCAACCAGTCCGCGCGGCGCACCCCCATGTGCTCGTGGTTGCTGGCGAGTAGGCCGGGTCCTAGAGCCCCGTGAAGAAGGGGATTGCGCTGCACCTCCGCCACGTCGTCCCAGACGAAGCCGAAGTCACGGACCGGCGCATAGAGGAAGAGCATTGCGAGCAACGCCGTGGCTAGGATGGTCAGCGGCGGCCCGATGCGTCGAGGTCCGGCCGGGCTGCGCGCCGCGGTCACCCTTGCGGCCAATCTGGAATGACGATGTCGGGTCGGTTGTTCTTCGGGATCTGGTGGCACTATTCTACGTTCAGGCTAGAGGGGGCGGCGTCTTCGTATGATCCAATATGAGAATAGTATCGTGATCAAAGCGCCAGTGAACGAAGTCTTCGCATATGCGGACGACTTCCTCACGATGCCCGATTGGCTTCCAGGGCTGGTCGA
>DASRZF010000089.1:0-32421 GCA_035686645.1 Polyangiales bacterium | reverse complement strand
GACTGCAATTGGAAGAATTGCGATCCAGGCGGCGAGAGCGCGTAGGGGCGGCTCGGTGAGAGCGAAGAGCGCGCTATGCCGAAGGGCCCGTGCCCGTTTGACCCCTCGGGCGCCTAAGCTCGGACGCGGGACAGCGGGCCTCTTCGCCAACTGGAGGCAGACGCCGGCAGTGCCTCCAAAGATCGTGATAACGGACAACGCCAACAAGATGTTGAGGCGTTCTGTCATAAATCAGCCTTGATGATGTGGTAGGCCCAACCGGTGGCAAACACCCACGCGCCCGCGCAGCTCAGCAGAATGCCTTTGCCGATGGGATGATGGATCATCGGGTCAAACCAGCTTCGATCGAGCCAGGCAATGATCACGCAAAGGACGAAAGGAACCGACGCGAGAACCGTGACTTGTCCTCTCCCTTCTGCCGTCTTAGTTCGAAGGACCCCTTCTAGCCGAGCCGATTCGCGCAACGCCGCGGATGCACGCTCCAAGGTCTTCGGCAGGTCGCCCCCTGTTCGCCGTGCGACGATGATGGTTGAAAGAGCACCGGACACTACTGTGCTGTTGATGCGGCGAGCAAGCGCACTGACCGCCCGATCCAAGGGAGCCCCGAGGCGAATCTCTTTGACCAGAAGGTCGACCTCTTCACTGAACGGCTTAGGGACCAACGCTACCGTCGAGGCAATGGCCTCTCCCACCGACGAGGTCGCTTTCAGCGCGTTGGTTAGCATGAGCAGCCAGGTGCCGAGCTGCCTCTCGAGCTGAGCGACTCGCGCTTCGTGCCGCTTCCAGAGGACGAATGGAGGAATGGCGAAAATCGCGACGGCGACAAGCGCCAGTCCGGGGCTGCGCGCGACGATCGAGAACGCGGCCACCGGAGCGCCTGCGATGACCTGCATTCGGGCGATCTCCCGTCCACTCTGCGACATCAGGAGAAAACCTGAATGGCGGTCCAAACGACCTGCATAACGCAGGAACAGGCGCCGCACCGGGGTATCCTCCAGGGAAAGCGCGGAGTAAGTGATCAATCCGCAACCCACGACTAGACACGCAGCCGCGAGAATGAGGAGGGGGAGCGATTCGAGCCTCATAAGTAATCCCCGCCGTCGATGAGGCCTTGCGCGATGAACTCGTCGAGGAAGCTCGGCACGTAACCCGTGGTTCGGTGCACGCCCACGACTTCCCCGCTCGCGCTCGTTCCGGTTCGTTGAAAGGCGAAGATGTCATGCAGGACGAGCTCACCATCGGGGCCCAAGGGGCCTACCTCCGTAACGGATGTGAGCCGGCGCGTGCCATCGGAAAACCTGCTTTGCTGGACTACGATGTGAATGCTGCTCGCTATCTGTTCGCGGATGGTGCGTGGTGACAGGTCCAAACCGGCCATCATACAAAGCGTCTCGATGCGCTTGAGAGCTTCACCTGCGCTGTTCGCGTGGGTCGTGGTCATGGATCCTTCGTGGCCGGTATTCATCGCCTGAAGCATATCGATGGCCTCTCCAGCACGGCATTCCCCGACGATGATTCGATCCGGACGCATACGGAGTGCGTTCTTGACCAGGTCGCGTATTTCATAGCCGCCGACTCCTTCGAGATTGCGCGGTTTGGATTCGAGAGACACCACGTGGGGCTGATCTAGACGAAGCTCCGCAGCGTCCTCGATGGTGACGATACGCTCGCTCGGATCGATCTCGGTCGAGAGAACGTTGAGCAGTGTGGTCTTTCCGCTTCCTGTTCCGCCCGAAATGATCAAATTCTTCTTGGCGCGGACGCACCTCCGTAGAAATCGCGCCATCTGGGGGCTCAGGCTCCCGAGGTCGACCAGCTGATCCATCAGAAGCGGTCGTCGGGCAAACTTGCGAATTGTGATGCAGGGGCCACGAATCGCGAGTGGAGGAATGATGGCGTTCACGCGCGATCCGTCTTTGAGGCGCGCATCGACGAGCGGAGTGCTTTCATCGATGCGGCGGCCCAGTGGGGTCACGATCCGTTCGATTGCCGCACGGCAGGATTCGTCATCGGTGAAACGAAGAGGCGTGAGCCGAATCTTTCCATGCTTCTCGACGTAGATCGTGTTTGGGTCGACCACCATGATCTCCGACACCGAATCGTCGTCCAGCAGTTCCTGCAAAGGCCCGAGACCGAGCGCCTCATTGGTCATCTCCGCGACCAATCTCTCCTTCTCGCTCTCCGGACAGACGCTCGGGTCAAGGGTCGATACGATTCGCTTCAGGGCCTCGATCACGCGTGGCCGCAGCGCCGCTGCTTGCATGTCGATCTCGTCAAGAGCCGCAAGGTCGAGATGATCCAATAGGGAGCGATGGATCGTCCTCCGTAGCTCGGGAGATGCGGCTCCGTCGATCGAGGCTGCCCGTAGGACTGCTATTCGCAGAAGATACGGTCCAATGCGCAACTGGCCACCGGGCATGAGTGGAGCGCCAGTGGCACCGACTCTTTCGCTTCCGAGGAGCGTCCCGTTGGCAGACTGATCGACAATCCGCGGACCATCTTCGCCGTCGAGAACCTGCAGGTGAAAGCGACTCACGGCGGGCGAGGAGAGGACGACGTGGCATGACGGGTCCCTGCCGACGGTGAGAGAGTCCGTTCCCGTGACATCGAAGTTGCGCTCCGAGCCATCGGGCATGCGAACATTCACCGAGAATCCGGCCGTCATTGCGCAGTCCTGCGTCCCTTTGATGAGGGGCGCTCGGTTCCGACCCTGGGCTGGTCCTTGAGCTGATGCGCATCGACTCCTCCTTGGAAGCCCTCGTACGCACGTAGGGCTTCTTCGACTCGATTGCGTTGACTGAGGCTCACCGGCTCGACCACCGAAGGCACCACGAACATATACGATTCGTTGTCTTCTGTTTCGCGACCGTGACTGCCGAAGAGGGCCCCGATGAAGGGGACGAGCGCCAGTCCCGGAATACCGTCCTTCTTTCTTCGTTCCGTACGAGCCCTGATGCCGGCCAGCGAGACCGACTGACCGAGCTCGAGGTTCACCAGTGTTTCGACGTGCGAGGTGATGCGACCCGGGATCCCTCGAATTCCTCTTTCGGCATCCAAGTCTGATACGTCTGCAACGATTTCGAGCTCTATCCGTCCGGTTCTGGAATCGTACTTGGGAAGCACGGAAACCTTCGTGCCGAACTCGATCGCCTGCACGTTGACTGTGAGGTTGTTCTGCACCTGGACGTTGAACTCGCCACCAGATGTGAAGACGGCCTCGGTCCCGTTGGCGGTGACGAGCGTCGCCTGCCGATACATTTTCGCCCAGCCTTTGGCCTGAGCGAGATCGAAGCTTGGCAAAAACGTCTGAGGAAGAATCTGAAACGCGCTTTGCGTAACCTGCTGAGACCCGCCCGAAATTGCGAAGGTGGCCTCGGATGGCGTGAGCGTGCTTCCAACGTTGCCCGGCCAGTTGAGTCCAATCTGGTGGCTATAGCGATCCTGGATCATGACGAAGTAAAGATCCAAGCGGATGTTCTCCCGCTCGCCGAACCCTTTGTTGGCATCGGCGGGAACCACGCGAATCGTGTATTGAACTTGTGTGCCGTCACTCCGAATGAGCAGAAGCGAGGTACTGCCCTCTGCCTTTCCCACGATCACGAATCGACTCTGGTCCCGGGTGACTCGGATCTCCGCGATGCCGGGCACTCCCTCCGAGTAGCTTCGAATGCCGTCGGCGGGGAGGCTGCGCTGCTCGCCGACCCGCAGAACCAATTCACGCGCACTTCCAATCTCCGCGGTGGCACGCATCTCCACTGTAGCCAAGAGGCCTACGAGTCCGAAAACAAGGATCGCTTTTGACGAAAAGCACACGCTAGTCGACCTTCTCGATTCTCAGGCGACGCTGCCGACTCGCTCGCTTCTCGAGCTCGAGGATGTCCGAGTCGTTGGTTTCTGGAAGTGCTTCGTTGATCGCGAGATCGTTCTCGTTCCGAAGTGCTAGACTCAATGTGGAGTTCTGGCGCGCCTGAGCAAGCAAGCTCGCCTGGTCGACGGTCAGCAAGAGAGTGACTGAATCTGATCCTCGGGAATGGGCCTCCTTCCTCATCGGATCGAACTCTTTGCCGACGGCGAGTACGAGAACGTTTTGAAGAAGGGGAACCGTCACGACGTTGGTTTCGGGCCCCGGTTTCGTCTTGGTGAGCAAGACGTCCACGCGATCGCCGGGCCGGATGAGCTCACCGAGATCGCCTCTGCCGGCGCCAGTGACGGCCATGGCACGCATTCCTCTCGGAATACGAGTTGAGAGCGCCGCTCGATGCTGCAGAGTGCCCGCGAGGTCCGTCCACAGCAGGGTCTGATTGGCTTCGAGAGGAATGGATGCGCGAACCCCCAAAACTCGGGGCAGATCGGACGCGAGCACCTGGCGGGCCTCTACATAACTCTCCGGCAGTCTTCGCACTACCAACATTTGCTCGTTGAGTGGAACGCCAGCGGCGACGTCCTGCCGCATCGCGAGGAGAGCGATCGGTTCACCTCCCGAGGTCTCGCGCTGAAACTGCCGGATGTACACGCCAAGGAGCATTACACCGACGGAGGCCACCGCGACGGAGGCGAACATTGCATTGCGATTCATCGTGTGGGCTCCGAACCAAGAATCGTCACCAGCGCCGTTTCTTGCTCTCCGGGACGCGAGAGGATGGTGACCACGCGATCGCGCTGCTCGGCTGACAACATCCGAAGCCCGTCGATCTGGATCGACTCGCCTCGATTTCGTTCGATGATCTTCCAGCCGAGGCGCAGCAACTCGGTCCGATAGAACGACTCGATCTGCTCGGGTGTCGTCCCTGACGCCCGATACAGAACGAGCCCACTGGGTTGATCCACTTCCCATGCGGAAAGCAGACGCTGCGATCGGAGCGGGCGTGGAACGCCGACCAGATCTCGTCCCGCGGCATCGGAGTCCCCATCGGGAACGATCTTGTGCAGGTTGAGCTCCGATTCGGCAGACATCGTGAGAAAGAATGTCTTCGATCCGGGCTCCGACGACGCGCGACGCGCGAACACGTACCGCAGAACGCCTGCTTCGCGGAGATTGCCCGTCGCGGCGAAGCGGACGAACCCGTCGGCGAGTGCAACCAAGTCTCGCGGTTCAGACCCTAAGTCCAGGCAGGCGACGTATCCCGAATCAGCATTGCGTGCCGTCGTCGTCGTGACGGCACGCAGCATCGACGGGGTCTTCCGAGCGGCAGAACGCTCGTTCAGGCGTTTGGAGAGTGCTGCACTGAGGTGCGCGTCCCTGCTTTCGCATAAGGATTCGTAGTGATCGAGGACTGACTCCAGGGAAGCCGCGATGGTTTGCGTCCTGAATGAGATTGTGGCGCCATTGAGCTCCAATCGTCGGCTGATCCCAGCGGTCGCTTCGGGGTGTTGCATGAGACTCGCACCGCTGTCCCAAATTAGCTGCTCCACATCAGCACGCACGGCTCGCAGGAACATCAAGGCGCTCAACAACGAAACGGCCGAAAGGTAGACCCCGAGACGGAGCGTCGCCAAGAGGTAGAAGGGCCAACGAACTGCGAGGCGGACGGGTGTGTGGACTCTACTTGCAGACTTCACTGGCGTACTCCGTCGTTCTTAGACCCGTCCGACATACATGCTCGAGCACGCTGTCCCCCGTATCCGTATGCCGCGATCGAGTGTTGCAGAGCAACGTGGTCACACCGCGTTGATGACCGAGGTCTTGACGCACGGTGGAGGGCATCGCCGCGTCTGCAATGCCAATCCCGTTTGTGATCTTTCCGAGAAAGAAGTGACCCAAGTCACCCAAGAAAGCGCTCAGGGAGAACGAGCTGTTCTGCACTTCAAGGGGCTGATTGAGTCCCTCGGAGCGAATCTGATCCTCGATGCGCCCGCATTCGGGGCTCCGGCAACTCTGCGCCGGGCAGTCACCGGACTCTGCTTGTAGCCAAGCCATGCGCCTGGCCCATCCTTTGGCTTCCAGCTTCGCGATGTACATCCCGTTGAAGGCAACCACGCCGGCCAAGACCGCAGCGAGAATTGGGAGGCTAATGAGAGCCTCCGCGAGCGCGGTCCCCTTGACGTCTCGAACTAATTGCAAGATCGATTCGGCCATCGGGGTCCTAATGGGCCGATACGGCGTTGATGGAAAAGTCGCGCGCCAGATCGCAAATACGACTCAGACCGTGGATTGAACCGCGCCCCCTGGTGCCGGAGCACGCGCCCAAGATCGTGCTCGGAATCCAATCGCGCGAGATGCGAAAGCGGCGTAGGCGGGATCTCCAGCGCTGCTTCCAGAGCCACTCGGACTTGTCTTCGACTCCGTCGAAATAGTACTCGGACTGGGCGAATCCGATTCGTCCTATCACGTGAGCAGCGTACGGCCCGTTGTGGCCGCCCTCCGCGCCCCCTTGCGCGGCACGGATGCCAAGCTCGCCGTGCCGCCAGTGATTGTCGTTCGGGTCTCTTCCGATATCGTATGCCCTGTACTGAAACTCCTCGTGCCCTAGCCAAACGACGCTTCCATCAGCTCGTGTCTCGATTACACGTCGCGGTGACTCTACGATGTCGTCGGCACAGGTTCTGCGTTTTCCCAATCGCAGCGCGCCGCCAACGGCGCCACCGAGGAACTTGAGAAGCCATTTTGGAACCTTGGATCTCACGTTGCCGAGCCTGTTCTGGAGCCCATCAGCGACGCGATCGCAGAGCGCCCCGATCTCCGCCTTCTCCACGGGTAGACCCAGACCGCCTTCGGGAAGTCGGGGCCCGAAGAGCGGAACGACAAACCCCCCCGCTACTGGTGGGTCGTAGACTTCCTGAAACGCCATGGCGTCGACCGCGCGGACCTGCGCCAGGAGCGGATAGCCGCGCTGAACGGCGTGATGCGCTACGTCCAGAGCGTCGTGTGCGACTTGCACGAACTGCTCGACTGCATCGCCGACCCTTTCGATCGTGCTTTCGACCGGGGTCAACACTCCGATGAGTGCACTTGCTTTGGCACTGAGGACGATCGTCGCCAACAGGCCGTAAAGAACGCCGAGAGTGATCTCCAAGAGGACCTCGACACTCCGAATCACGAGCAGGATCCCGGTAGTGACGGCCATGACGACATTGAGGAGGGAATGCAGATTCATTCCTTTTGCGCCCATGACAGACGCAGCGTGCGCGCCTGCGTCGGCGCCGTCTTGCATCAGCCGCCGGTACAGGATTGCATCCCCGACACCGAGAACGTAGTAGAGCGCACCGATGGCGAAGAGCGCCATGAACAAGGACATCAGCATCATCGAGCCTCGCGCGTCCTGGTACAGGCTCTTGGTCCCTGTGAACATCAAACGCCCTCCGTTCGATAGACGTACGGTGCGTCATGAATCATGAGCGTCGTTTCGTGCTGGAGTGTGCGGAAGCGCCCTCCTACGAAAGCTCGAGCAAGAGGGAAGAAGGCGTCGGCGAATTCGGATTTCCCCTCGAGCTCGTCAAAGACCTTACAGAGAATTTGGCGTGCAAGTGGCACGGTGCACTGGTAGGCATAGGTCACGCGAACTGTGATTTCCGGACCCAGCGCCGCACCGCCTTCCAATCCTGGAAACGTTACGGCAAGCGCGAATGGCTGATAGTAGAGCGCGCTCAGGAGCTTCCGCTCAGTACCGATGCTCTTCGCGATACTCGGTTGCGGGTCGCGGCCAACGTCGGCCGGGGTCAAGGACATCAGCGGAACGTGAGCGGCCAGCCGAATCGTGTTGAGCCGCGATCTGCCGAGATTCGACACGACCTGTTGGGAAAACGCCGCTGCAATGCGGTTCGGATCGGAGCTCACGCCGATCATCTCGCCAGCGCCACCGAGGGCCCTGGAGATGTCAGAGTAGGTGAACGGATTGCGGTCGATGCTCATCTCGGGTTCGCCTCCGTATTCGTTTGGGTCGTCCGGTAGAACGACGATCGCAGAGCGGGCGGCGGCATCCGCAGAGTGCTTCACCAAGAGGTCCGCGTACGCGATGAATGCGAGCTGGACCACGGCGAGAAAGAACGTCCATAGGGGCACGAACGCGATGAGGAATTCTAGAAACGCGACGCCGCGCTTGTCCTCGCGAATGCCAGGCGTCGCGGCGAGTCGGCGTGTCAAGACTGACCCCATGCGAACAATAGGCGTGGTGCAACATAGATTCCTGTCGCAATCAGAATGGGTGCGCCCATTCGAATGGGTGCGGACAAGTTGTCCGAAAGCTGGGGGCGATGCCTCGCCCGCAGCAGCAAGGGTGAAATCTGAGCGAGAGCGCTTGCTAGGGTGCTCAGCAGTTGGCCTCTCCAGGCCAGTGCTCCGAGTGCACACAGCATCGCGATGAACAAGGCTGCAAGCTGAATCTCAAGCCCCAAAAATAGGTCGAAACCCGTAACCGCCCCGAGCGCCCCGAAGATCTTGACGTCTCCGCCGCCCATTCCCCCGCGACGGAAAAGTAGATATGGGACGAGCGCGTTGAAGCATGCAGCGGCAAAGCTGCGCGCGGCTTGTTCGGGCCCGATTGCGAGACCGTACGCGAGCGGGGCGATCAGGAGCGGCGGAAGAGTCAGCCAGTTCGGTATCTCGCCGCTTCGCCAGTCGCGGATAGCGCCGATGATCGCGACACCGAGTGCGAAGCCTGAGGCGATTGTAGCTACCGCGTTCATCGCTCAGACCGCTACTGAACCACGTCCGAGATATAGCCGTCGGCTGCCTCGACTTCGCCAATGAGGGTTTCGCCAAACTTCTGCCAGGCGGCGATTCCAACGACGGCTATCAGACCGAGTACGATGATGTACTCAACTGTGGTCAGCCCGTGCTGGTCATTCCTGAGGGACCTCTTGATTTGAGCCTCGTCGTTCATGGGTGCCTTCCTTTCTTATGGAAACGGTAAGAGGATGAGGAGCTTCGTGAGGAAAAACGCCTGCACGAGTGGCACGCCGAGCCCATAAAGCGCGAGTCCGACCGCTAGAACGATCACCGCAGTCACCAGCATGTACTCTGCGAACACCACGCAGCGTTGTCGGTCGACCGCAATGGGAGTTGCGGAACGATTTGCGCCATCGCGATTGGTTCCCGCGCGCTGGGCTGGGCAATCAATTCCCGGAAACCGCCGTCAGAAGCGCAGAAAATGCGTGACCTAATACGGACTAAATAATTACGGATGGACAGAGCCTCGGGCGGTTTGTAGGTTTCACCAACCTCCCCAGGGGAAAGTAAAAGGGCCAGTTGCCTTCCTACGAGAACAGCATTCTCATTGAGGCGCCCATTGGCGTCGTGTTCGCGTATGTGAACGAGCCCGCGACGTTTCCCGACTGGGTCAACGGCATGATCGAGGTCCGCAACGTGGTCGGGACCGGCGAAGGTCTGCAGTACGAGTGGACCTTCAAGATGGTGGGGCTTCTGTTTCGCGGACAGAGCGTCGCGGTCAACTACGTCCAAGACGAGTGCGCGGCTTACCAGAGCATCGGTATGATCGAGAGCATATGGACGAACATCACCGAGCCAAGCGATCGCGGAACGAAGCTGACGATCAAGCTTGAGTACTCGATCCCTACTCCAGTGCTCGGGAAGCTAGCCGAGCAGCTCACGCTCAGGCGTAACAAGCGCGGCCTGGACGCTTCGCTCCTGAACGCCAAGGAAGCGCTCGAAGGCTGACGAAGAAGAGTCCGTCGGAAGACCGTAGTCCTGCCGTCTTTAGCGGACTCTGACCGTGGTGGGCCGATCTTCGGGCATGGAAAGGATGGCGTTCCAACCCGGGGGCAAAACCGGTCCCGTGAACTGGAAGAGGTAGCGCGCATCCTTCGGAGAGAGATTGATGCAGCCATGGCTTCGGCGGCGGCCGAAGTCGTCGTGCCAGAACGCCGCGTGGAAGCCGTAGGAGCCTTTGAAGAACTGGACCCAGGGAACGTCCTGGATCGAATAGTTCTTGTCGACGTCGGTCCGTTCGATGTCGTTCATGTCGGAGTACTCGAGCTTCACCCAAATCTGAAAGACGCCAAGCGGGGTTTCCGATTGCTTGGTGTTGCGGCCGGTCGAGACGAGCGTGGCAAATCGGGGCTCCGCCCCTTCGTATGCGACGAGGACTTGTTGCGAGACGTCGATATCAATCCAACGCTCGGTGGGTCCTACGCCCTCGGGCGGATCCCTCCGTTTTGGACTCACGAGCTCGGCGGACTTCATCCACCCTTCCCCGACGAGCTTGCTCCACGCACCCTTGCTCGACTCGACGTGTACGAGGCTGTGTCTTGGGAGGCGCTTGATGACGCGACCCCGTGGCTTCTCGTAGACACTTGCCGGCCTCAGCGCGACCCATGCGAGATCGAGCGCTTCTTCACGACCGATCCTCGCCCCCATGAACGCGCTCCCGTCGACGAAATGCACGGAGCCTCTCTCGATCCAAAGGTGGCGGCGCGTCCGAACGAACTCCACACCCTCATAGACCTGCTCGCCGGTCACGACGATCCCAAAGCCCTTCCCCAAGGCCTCGAGGTAGTCGTTTCGGAAGTAGTCGCTCGGGTGCGCATACGCGCGCGTGCCGCCGAAGCGAATGAATGCATACCGCTGCGGCAGGCGAGACGTGGACCCGGTCAATAGGTCGACCTTGGGTCCAGGTGCTTGCGGCGACAGCGTGACGTTCGATTCGCAGATGAAGAGCTCGTCTTGGGTCTGGTACCAGACTCCCGTCGAGCAACCTTCACCGAAGACGCGGCGCGTGAATCCGAGTCTCGTGCCTGCTCCGACGGTGCCGCGGCGGCGTGATTCGCTGCTCGGTCCCAGCATCACGGGAGCACCATCGTTGACCACTTCGATCGACTTGGCCCAGGAAGGCGCCGGGACGGCAGCTTCCGGCTCGGTGATCTCGGCGACACTGGGCCGCGCCCAAGCGAGCGCGACCATTGCGACGATCGCGAAGCGAACCCCAGTCATCATCACCATGATAGGCGGCGCAGCGCAGAAGGCTCAATCTTCTTCGTCGGAACCGCTGGTTCCACCACGCAAGCCATATCGTTTCGCAAGCTCGCGCAGATGGTAGCGCGTGAGCCCCGCGGCTCTGGCGCTTTGACTGATGTTGTCGCCGTGCTTGTCGAGAACCGCTTTCAGGTACTGCGCTTCGAAAGCGTCGACGACGCGCTGCTTGGCGTCCTTGAATGGAATCCCATTGTCGACGAACTGCTCCGCAGTGCCCCCAGGAAAGACGACCGGCGGTGTCTTTTGCGATGCTGGCAAGAGGTCGTGCATTCCGAGCTCGGGCCGGTCGGCCAGCGAGACGGCGCGCTCGATCGTGTTCTTCAGCTCGCGCACGTTGCCCGGCCATGGATAGGCCTGGAGTTTCGTCATCGCGTCGCGCATGATCGTGAAGTGCTTGCGCTCTTCTTGGGGGCCTCGCTTGGACGACTCGTCGAGAAACTGCTGGGCGAGAACCGGGATGTCTTCGGGTCGCTCTCGGAGCGGAGGCAAGTCGACCTGCACGACGCTCAAGCGGTAGTAGAGGTCCTCTCGAAAGGTGCCATCGTTGACCATCTGTCTGAGGTCGCGATTGGTCGCGGCGACCACACGTACGTCGACCGGGATCATCCGCGTGCCACCAACCCGTTGGACTTCGCGTGTTTCAAGCACGCGGAGGAGCTTCGGCTGAAGGCCGATATCGAGCTCGCCGATCTCATCCAAGAAAAGCGTGCCGCCATCGGCGACTTCGAAGCAGCCACGCTTGCGATCGGCAGCACCCGTGAAGGAGCCACGCTCATGGCCGAACAAGATGCTCTCGATGAGATTGGCGGGAATGGCGCTGCAATCCTGAACGACGAGACGTCGCTGGGAGCGTTTGGACGCGCGGTGGATCGCCCTCGCGACGAGCTCCTTGCCCGTGCCCGTTTCTCCACGAACGAGCACGGTGAGGTCCGACGCGGCGACTTTCTCGAGGACGGCGAAAATCTCCCGCATGCGCACGCCGTGCCCGACCAGATCATAGAACTGCTCGCGCCGACTGAGATCGATCTCGATCGAGCCGGGCCCGTGCTCGAAACGGATCACCGTGTTGCCGAGCCTCAAGGGCATGCCTGGCTCTAACCACGCCTCTTGAACTCTGACACCAGCAACCCAGGTACCGTTGGTCGACCCGAGGTCTCGAAGAAGAAAGCCGTCTTCCTTGGCGATGATTTCGCAGTGTGTTCCGCTTGCGCCTTCATCGGTGAGCTGGAGGTCACAGATGCCGCTTCGGCCGATGGTCATGCGCTCGCTCGCGATGTCGAGCCGAGTTCCTTTTTGCGGCCCGTCTTCGACCACCAGACGGCTCTTGCGAAGCTTGCGCTTGGTGGGTTTACGGTCGACGGCTACGGTGGTCAGCGCAGGGTCGTCGTTCACTCGGCATCCTTTCGAATCGCTTGGATGGCGGCCGCGTAATCGTCGCGATTGAATACGGCGCTCCCGGCAACGATCACGTCGGCGCCGGCGCCGACCACTTCGCGAGCGACTCCGGGCTTGACGCCTCCATCGACCTCGAGGTCGATGTCGTAGCCGGATTCATCGATCATCGTGCGAATCCGAGCGAGCTTCTCGTTCGCCGATGGAATGAAGCTTTGGCCGCCGAACCCTGGGTTGACGCTCATCACGAGCACCAGGTCGACATCGGGCATGATGTATCGCAGGCAGTCCGGAGGGGTGTGAGGGTTCAGCGAGACACCGGCGCGTTTTCCTAGGGCTCGGATCTGTTGAACCGTTCGGTGAAGGTGTGTGCAGGCCTCGGCGTGGACCGTGATGATGTCGGCGCCTGCGCTCGCAAACGACTGAACATATTTCTCGGGCTCGACGATCATCAGGTGCACATCGACCGTTTTTTCCGTGGCTTCGCGTATCGCTTCCACGATCAGCGGGCCAATCGTGATGTTGGGCACGAAACGTCCGTCCATGACGTCCACGTGAATCCAATCGGCGCCGGCTTGGTCGACGGCCTGGACTTCGGCCGCAAGGCGGCCAAAATCAGCTGAAAGAACCGATGGGGCGATTCTGAGGGGCTTTGCGGAGCGGGGCACGAAGGCAGTCAAGCGCCGCCGAGGCAGCATGTCAATGGCATCCCTTCCTTGACCTCGATAGCGCCCGCAAACGACAATGGAATGACGCCTTAGAGAGGGGCGGACGAGCTGGAATGACCGATCAGAGATATCACCTGATCGAAAAACTTGAAGCCGGGGGGATGGCTGAGGTTTTCCTTGGGGAAGCTACGAGCGTCCAGGGCTTCAAGAAACGCGTTGCTATCAAGCGCGTGCTGCCCCACCTCGCCTCGCACACGAACTTCATAGGCATGTTTCTCGACGAGGCGCGGCTCGGGGCCCGGCTCTCGCATGCAAACATCGTCAGCGTCTTCGACATCGGCAAGTCGGACAACAGCTTCTTCATCGTGATGGAGTTCGTCGATGGAACGAACCTCAAGAAGATCATGGAGACGCTGCGGGCCAAGCGACAGCCTTTCCCTCTGAAGGACGTGATCTACATTGCGATGGAAGCTTGCCGCGGCTTGAGTTACGCACACGAGCTCGTCGACGACGATGGCAATCCCGTAGACCTGGTCCACCGCGACGTTTCGCCGCCCAACATCTTGATCAGCAAGCGTGGAGAGGTGAAAGTCACCGACTTCGGTCTGGCCAAGGCGCGCACGCAGCTCGAGCGGACCGACCCCGGCGTCGTGAAAGGCAAGTTCAGCTATCTCTCTCCCGAGGTAGCGACGGGTCAGGAGGTCGACGAGCGGGCGGACATCTTCGCCCTCGGGGTCTGCATCTGGGAAATGCTAGCCGGCCGGCGATTGTTCCTCGGTGACACGGACTACGAGACAGTGCAGGCCGTGTCGGGCGCGCAAGTGCCGAGCCTCGTGGGAGCCCACCCTGAAGTGGACGCGCAGTTCGAGGCGATCATGATGAAGGCGCTTGCTCGCAAACCAGCAGATCGCTACCGGTCCGCGCGCGAGCTCGGCGATGCTCTGGCAAGCTACCTCTTTCATCACCAGATGAAGGTGACGCCGTACGACATCGCAAGCCTCGTCAAAGCCGCGCTCGAACGCCAGAAGTCGGTTCCCCCGCAACCGATGATGATCGACGGGATGATTCAAGAGGAGCTCGGCCGTTTCACTTCACTCGAGAGTGATGCGAACGTGCCGATCGACCCTTCGACCTCGTTTGCTCTGCGTCTCGATGACGATGGTGCCCGCCCTCTCGAGGCCTCCGACTTCGTCGACCCGAGTAGCTGGTTTTCCGGCGACGTCGAAGTTGAAACCGCAATCGAGCAAGTGCGGGACAGTGCCCCGGCCGGCGCCACGATGGGCTGGTTCGAGACGAAGGACGAGAGCGCGAGTATTCCGCGTCCTGCGAGGATTCCGATGGGGCCATCTCTCAATCCTCCACGGCGTTCGCTCAGCTCCGAGGGCTCGCAACCGGTGATGACCTTTCGTCCGCCGGGTACGACCCCGGTGTCGATCGTCGCAGACCCCGAGAGTCAGCCAGCGGTGCCGAAGCCGATTGAAAAGCCGGAGCCGATGAAGCCCGGAGGGTCCAAGGTCGCGGTCCTCTTCTTAGGAATCCTGGTCCTCGCAGCGATCGGCGTAGCGACCGGCTGGTTTCTCACGCAATAGGTGGGCGCTTCGCCTTGGCGCGAATACTGCGGCTCACTTTCCGCAACCGGTGGTAGTCGTGGACTGGAAGACCATCCTCGCCGAAGCGCGCGGCGAGATACGCGGCGGTCACCTCGCGGACTTCCTCGGCGGCCGCGAATCCTGACCTGTCGAGCTCTTCGGCGTGCTCGATCGGCGTGACGTCGGCCGGTCGCGCCTGGCCTGCAGTTCGCAGGCTACTCTCGAGCGAGAGATAAAGCCGCACTGCGCGATCCCGATCGGGATCGAGTTGCCTGCCTGCGCGGCTCTGGCGCCTGCGCTTGCGTCTCCAGCGTACGAAGAGGACGGCGACGCCAAAAGCGCTCATCACGCCCACGAACCAGCGCCAATCGGGACGGAACGGGATCGACCCGAACTGCTGATCCTCATCCAAAGCGTCGTCGCTGCTCGATTGCATGGCACCTCGATTTCCGCGAAGCGAGCGGTACCACTCAGCAAGTCCTTGCAAGGCTCTCGCCTGGTCTCGAATGTTGTACTCGACGACGTACTCGGCCCAACGGACTCGCATCGCATCCATCATCTGGCGAATCTTCACTGCAAGTCCGGACGGGGCGGCGAAGACCTGGCCTGAAGCGGGCGTAGGATCGTAAGTCCTCCAGCGTCCGTCGATCAGTACCTCGACCCAACTGTGCGCGTGTCCGTTGCGAACGGCGTAGTAGTCCCCGTAGGGGTTGTAGTCCGCTCCCAAAAAACCGGTCACGTTGCGAGCCGGCAGTCCGAGCGAACGCATCATGATCGCCATCGCCGTAGAGAAGTACTCGCAGTGCCCTGCTCTGGCTTCGAACAAGAAGACATGCAGCGGGTCTTTGTCCTTCACCTCGGGCTGTTCGAGGGTATAGCGGAAGTCTCCGCCGCCCCTCAGATAGCGTTCGATTCGCTGAGCGCGAGCGAACGGGTTGGTCTCCTCTCCGACGACCTCGCGAGCAAGCTCGGCAACCCGCTCGTAGTTTGGAGGAACCTCGAGGTATCGTTTGCGGAGCGATTTAGGGATTCGCTCGGGAAAGCCGCGCTGCCGGGTGTCCACGGCAGCGGAGTACGTGAGGGGGCCGTCCTGACGCCCGCGGTAGCGCAGATCCAGTCCAGGTGCGTAGTCGATTCGCCGATATTGATTGCGCCCGGATCGAACCAGGGGTGGAACTTGCAGCGCCACCGTTCCCTCTGGGAGGAACAAGACCGCCTCCTCCATCGGATCCAGGATGATATCGTACGCCTGGTCCTCGGGCGTCGGAGGTCTAAAGACGATGTACTCGTCTTGTAGACGCTTGAGCGGTTCCCCGGCGACCTGGGTGCGTGACCAGCGACCTTGACTGTAGCGATCGAACGATGTGCCTCTGAGCCTAAGTCCTAGCGCTTGCGGCGCCGGGTCGGGCCGGTTCTTCATCTTCACGCGCATGACCACCGTGGGGTCATCGCGGATCGTGCCAAAACCGCCGAGCTCGACGTCATCTCCGAAACCCGCCACCGATTGAGTCCGCGAACCGAGATTCGACAAGAACCCAAAGCCCACACGCGGAAATGCGAAGAACATCGCCGCCGTGAGAACGAAAAGCGGGACTGCGAGGAGCGTGGTGCCCGCAAAGAACGCCGGTGTCGCCAGTTGACGACTCTCCAATTCGCTGAGGAGCATCGGGCTTGCAGGACCGTACTGCGTCTCGAGCTCCTTTCGAACGTGCGTCAGCGCGAGCATCCAGGGCATCACGACGACGAAACCGAAAAAGACGACGGCATAGTCGAGACCGGAGGAAAACACCGTCCCTGCGATGAGGTGCAAGAACCCGAGGATCGCGATCTGCTGGTAGTCCGCAGCCGTCTTCCGGTGCGACAATCGAGAAATCTGCAAGAAGGCAGCATACTGCACGCCGACGGACAAGAGTGGTTCGCCGCCGAGGGCACGAAGGATTTGCACGAGGAGGAGCACGACTGCCGCGACGTTCCAAAATCGCGAATACCCGGATCGATCGAGGAGGGGCCGTTCCGCAAACCAGCTTGCAGCAAACCCCAGGATCACGATCGCTGATTCGATTGGGCTGAACGCAGTGCCGAGCATCAGAGCGATCAGGCCGAGACCAGCAAACAGGTAGGCTACGAGCTTGTGCGCAAAGGCAAACCTCATGCGGCGCGCCTCTTCTTCTGCTTTCGATCGCGACGCGGCGCATGAGCGCGCACCGGCTTGATCAGCGCTAAAAACCGCCAAATTGGGTCCGCCGGGGTGCCGCCGATGACCATCGGCGAGACGCTGTCGCTGCTCTGCACCTGCACCGATACGCCCTGAGCCAGGTACGCGGCGGCTGCGGTCGCGACCTCCGAGATCGACTGCTCGAAGCGCTCACGCCATTCGCCCTCGTCGACGCCCGACGCGAGCAGGTTGTCGACGCTCAAGGTGACGAGCGCACTCGAATCCTGCTCATGCTCGCGTACGACGAGCTCGCCTCGGCTGGCGGTTCGCTTCCAGTGAATGTCCCGTGCCTCGTCGCCTTCGCGATAGAATCTCACGCTTCCAGCAAATTCGCTGCCGCGGCCGGTTTGGTGCATGGGCGCAGCGTCTCCCGACATGGGCCGGACCGGCGGCGTCGCAACACGGTCCAACAAACGTGGGTAAACGATGATCTCGTCGGGAAGATACATGGTGTAGCCCTTCTCGATGAGACCGAACGGATACCGCGTGAGGACCCGCATGGTTCCCAGCTCGAAGACGCCGCGTCGTTTCGCTTCGAATCCGTAGGGGGCGAGCTCCGTCGTTCCCGGGGCGACGCGAAGGAATCGCGCGGCTTCTGTTTCCACGCCGTCGATTTCGTCGGCGACGTCGACGGAGACGCTCGAGAGCCAGCGCTTCTCGTTCAGCAGGGCGATATCCACGATCGAGCGATTTCCCACGAAGAGCCGCACGGGAAGATTTCGTTTGATCTGCAGTTTCCAAAGCGCGAGGTCGCTGAGCACCCCGCTCACGAGCAAGAGACTCAGAAGAAGACCAAGAACGAGATAGAGGAGGTTGTTGGCCGTGTTGACCGCCGCAAGACCAACTCCCACCGTGACGAAGAGGAATGCTCGACCTTCACGGGTCAGTCGAAACTTCCGTCTGCTCCGCCTTCGTCGAAAGATCCGCATCGACCGGATCGCCTAGAGAGGAACAGCCACGACGGTGAGCAGCTCGCGGATCACGCGTTCCGCGTCATCGCGAACGGCAGCTCCTCCCATTCCTCCGCTGACCTTCACTCGGTGCGACAAGACCGGACCGGCCAGTGCTTTGACGTCGTCTGGTAGGACGTAGGAGCGGCCGTCGACCAAAGCCCTGGCTCGCGCAGCCCGCTCGAAGCCTAGGGCGCCGCGAGTGGATACCCCGACCGATAGGAGGGGCGTGTTTCGCGTCGCAAGCACGATGCGATGCAGGTAGTCGAGGATCGCGTCGTCGACGCGCACGGAGTCGACCGCTTGCTGAACGTGCCGCAATTCACTCGCGCTCATGACCGGTTCGAGCTGCCCCACGGGATCGGCGCCACGCCGATTGAGAACTTCGCGTTCTACATCGGGCGGAGGATATCCAACGCTTAGCCGTACGAGGAAGCGGTCGAGCTGCGACTCGGGGAGAGGATACGTGCCGTAGAACTCCTGCGGATTCTGGGTTGCGACGACGAAGAATGGCTCTTCGAGATCGTGGGTTTCCCCGTCGATCGAAACCTGACGCTCATCCATCGCTTCGAGCAGCGCACTTTGTGTCTTGGGCGTCGTTCGGTTCACCTCATCGGCCAAGAGAACCTGGGTGAAGATCGGCCCGGGCCGAAACTCGAACGTGCTCTTCGACTGATTGAATACGTTGCCCCCGAGCACATCGGTGGGCATCAAATCCGAGGTGCATTGCAGCCGCCTGAACGACACGCCGACAGATGCAGCCAGAGCGCGCGCAAGTGTCGTCTTACCGACGCCGGGCACGTCTTCGAGGAGGAGATGCCCCTTCGCCAAAAGCGAGACGACAGCCAGCTTGATGACTTCTTCTTTTCCGCGAACTACCAGCCCGATGTTATTGACGAGGCGCTGGGAGAGTTGAGTCGCGTTTTCGGAGATGTGCGCGACGCTTGGTTGGGCCACCAATGGAGCGTATCACACCTACCGCTATGGGTAAAATCTTACAATCGCACTGACCTTATGGTCAGCGTTCCCCTTTTTGTCCACAGCCCTTCTGCCGCCAGGAGCGTGAGCTATTCCGGCCGCTTGGACTCGGAATGTGCCACGGTCTCCACAGTCTTTTCTGTGGAAAGGATCGCGTCGGGGTCTTCGAACAGGAAGGCTTCGATTTGCGCGCGCTGAGCATGCGCGTCCCGGCGTCCCATCTCGATGAGCGTCTGTGCGAATCCGCCATCGAACAAGAGGTAGCTCGCCAAGTCTGCGTCGGCGCCGGCGCCCACATCGAGCATGCTGATGAAGGCCCGGCCGAGGCTCTTGCCGAAACGAACCCGATTGGATGCGAGGTATTCGGATGCGACCAGGCCGATGTCGATCGTGGGTCGCAATACCAACGAGCTGAGCAAGCGACGCTCTGCGAGTGCGCCGCGCGCGCTGGCGGCGTCGTTGATCCGGTCGAGGAACTCCGGACCGTACGCGCGAATACCGTCCTTCAGGAAGTCGTTGATGCGTTGGACCTCGAGAAGGTCGGTGTTCACGTGGTCGAGAAGGAAGGCATTGAGCACCTTTCCGAGCATGTAGGTGGCGCCGGGATACTTGCCGTCCTTCACGGCTCGACCACCCTCTGGATGCGGCGTGGACAATCCGATGACCAAGAGGCGGTTCATCCCAAGGTGAACCGAAGGCCCCATCGGTGTGTTGAGCCGAAGGCCTCCGTCACAGTGAATCTCATCGCCGATCTCGACCGGGGGAAAGATCAGTGGAATGGCCGCCGAGGCGAGCACGTGGTGCTGGCCGATGCGGGCTCTTCGAACGAGCGCATGAAGCCCTAAGCTCTTCGGAATTCCGACGCCCGGAGCGGCATCCACGAAGATCACCGGTTGGCCAGTGCCGACGTGTGTGGTGCTCACGGTGAGCGCGCGAAGGGCGCCGCTGCGGATGTTCTGGCGGAGCTGGCGCCAGCGAACAGTCCTCCCGACGAGGGCGGAGAGGGGAGCGGGATCGAACACGCCCCGTGCCTGGCCGCTACCGCCGAGAAGCACGCGATAGAGACCCGCCGCCTGTCGCAGGCCGAAGCCAAGCACGTGCGGAAGCTCTAGCTCGGTCCAAATCGACACCAGGTGCTTGATCGCGCTAGGAACGTCGCCAATCGACGATGCGACGAAGGCGCCGTTGACGGCCCCGACGCTAGTGCCGGAGATCAGATCGACTTTGGGCGGGTTGCCATTCGCGTCGAGGAACTCGCTGAAGATGTATTCGAGAACACCTACCTCGTAGGCCCCTCGCGCGCCGCCTCCTGAAAGTACCAAGCCAAGTCCGCTCAATGTTCGTCCTCTCTCTTTAAGCTTATCAGGCGAAGAGGCTTGTCGCAGAAATCATCTGCCTGGAGTAGCCGACGGATCTCGGGCGGGAGCCAGAGGTCACGATGAGGCAATCGGCGAAGCGCATCGAGTAGAACTTTTGCCCTGCGCCAGGGAGGGGCCGTGGGCGAAACGTAGAGCACCAGCTCCCCTGAAACCCTGCAAAGACCACCGTCGACGCGGGCCTCGTCGGGAAGCTCCTCTTCGAGAAGGCGAATTCCGAGGCGCGTCAGAGCTCGTTCCAGGGCGTCGAGCTGTTTGACGAGGTCCACGCTACCTAGGGTGTGCTCGGGGGGAACGCCCCGCAATCTGGAGCTATCGCAGGTCGAGCTGATAAGATGTCCCGACCTTGATTCGCCTAGCAAAACCCTGGATTGGCGACGATGAACAGCGCGCTGTGGCGGCCGTTCTCGAATCCGGCCAGTTGGTACAGGGCGCTCTGGTCGAGCGTTTCGAGCAGGCCGTGGCGGCGCTGGTCGGGCGCCGGCACGGCGTTGCGGTGTCGAGCGGGACCGCGGCGCTCCAGCTCGCTTTGCGGGCGTTGCAGATCGGGCCGGGCGACGAAGTGCTCTGCCCGGCGCTTAGTTGGCCTAGTCCTGCACATGCGATCCGCACCGCCGGGGCCAAGGTCGGGTTCGTCGATGTCGATCCGGATGAATGGAACAGCTCGGGCGCGGCATTTCGAGCGGCGCGAAACGGAAAAACGAGCGCGGCAATCATGATCGACCAGTTTGGAAACCCTGCGCGGGCCGACGAGATCCGCGAAGGGCTCGGCGCGCTTCCCATCATCGAAGATGCGGCCTGCGCGTTGGGGAGCCGATTTCCGGACGGACCTTGCGGGAGCCTCGGAAGGATCTCCTGCTTGAGCTTTCATCCGCGAAAGATCGTGACGACCGGAGAGGGTGGGCTTTGCCTCACCGACGACGACGACCTGGCGGAGCAGCTTCGAATGTTGCGCAATCACGGGCAGCTCCGCGGGGAGTTCGTGGTCGCAGCCGGGAATTTTCGTATGACCGAGATCGGAGCGGCCTTGGGACTTGCGCAGCTTCAGCGGCTTCCGGAGATCCTCGCGAGGCGGCGCGAGCTCGCCAAGCTCTACCAAGATGCTTTGGGCGACGAGCTCGAAATACAGAAGACGCCAGCGGGCGCCGAGTCGAACTACCAGACTTTCGGGGTGGTTCTGCCGCAGGGACAGGACCGTAAAGCGGTCCTCGAGAAGCTTCGGGATCGCGGCGTAGAAGCAGGCCTCCTGTCGTTTGCGATCCACAAGCTGGGAAGCTTCGCGGGAAGCGGTGCCTCACTACCGATCGCCGAGCACCTCGCCGCGCGGGGATTGGCCCTTCCGCTCTATCCGCAGATGCGAAACAACGAGGTCGGCGAGGTGGTGAAGGCTCTTCGAGGGGTGCTCGATGAGCGATGATCTCGTCTTGGAGGTAAAGGGCCTTCGAAAGGTCTTTCGCATAGGCTTCTTTCGAAAACGCGTAGAGGCTGTGAGGGGCACGAGCTTCTGCGTGAAGCGAGGGGAGATCTTCGGGCTCCTGGGCCCGAACGGTGCCGGAAAGACCACTACGATCAAATCGATCCTCCGCCTGATCTTCCCAACGGAGGGCGAGATCCGCATCTTTGGTCGGCCTGCAGGTGATCGCGAGGCATCGATGCGGGTGGGCTACATGCCGGAGAACCCGTACATCTACCAGTACTTGAAGCCGCTCGAGTTCCTGGACCTCTGCGGGCGATTGGTCGGGATGTCCAAGCGCGAACGGCTCGAACGCTCCGAAGCGATGATCGACAAAGTGGGCCTTCGGCATGCGATCGACCGGCCGATCGGGAAGTTTTCGAAGGGCATGATGCAGCGCATCGGTCTCGCACAGGCGCTTCTTCACGATCCCGAGCTGCTCGTGCTCGACGAGCCGATGAGCGGGCTCGACCCGATCGGGCGCAAGGAGGTCCGAGACCTCCTCCTCGAGCAGAGAGATCGCGGAAAGACTCTCCTCTTCACGAGCCACATTCTGAGCGACGTAGAGCTTCTTTGCGACCGAGTGGTGATCATGCAGCAAGGTGAGATCACCTCGGAGGGTCAGGTGCACGACCTGCTCGAAACGGCGGGGCGCAGGGTCGAGATTCGCCTGAGCGGTGCCACGAAGACGCTAAAGGATTCGCTGGCTTCTCGCGGGACGGTCTTCGATCATGGGGCCGGACGCATGACCCTTCGCGTGGAAGGGCAGAAATCGGTGGACGAGATCATTCGAATCTCGAATGCCGCCGGTGCGCGGCTCGATGCCCTGATCCCCGAGCGGGAGACGCTCGAAAATCTCTTCTTGAAGGACGCGGGTCGCTAGTCGGCCTACTTGCTCCCGCGTCGGACTTCCCTAGATCTACCGCATGACCGTCAAGAGGGTTTCACCGCAAGAGGCCGACGCACTCGTGAAGAACGAGGACTACGTCTACGTCGACGTCCGCTCGATTCCAGAGTTCGATGCAGGGCATCCAACCGGCGCTTACAACGTTCCTTTGATGCACGCGACGCCGTCGGGCATGCGACCCAATGCGGACTTCATGTCGGTCATCGCTGCGGTCTTCCCAAAGCACAGCAAGCTCGTGCTCGGTTGCAGGTCTGGCAACCGCTCGCTTCGCGCGGCGGAGGCGCTGATCGCGGCAGGCTTCGAAACGGTGGTCGATCAGCGCGCCGGAACCGACGGCGCACGCGATGCGTTCGGCCAGCTTCAAGAGGCCGGCTGGCACGCAGCCGGTCTGGACATGGCCGACGAGGCGCATCCCGAGCGGAGCTACGAAGCGCTACTTGCGCGCAAGGGTAGCTAGCCGCGGAGACTCGCCAAGAGAAGCCCCGGAAGCCTCATGAGTGACGGGTCGGCATTGAAGTAGGTCATCTTGCGGCCGATCGCTTCGGCGTTCTTGTTGTCGATGAACCACGCGGGCTTCGGCCATACTCGGAAGGGTCCTCGGAGCACGGACTTCTGGGGCTTGTCGAACATGTACGTGTTGTGCACCACGCCTTGTCCCGAACGGATGTCATCGACCGTGTGCCCTGGGAAGGCGCCCCAGGTCGGCGTCACCATCGCGTAGTTGAGTCCTGACCAATGGTTCACCGCCACCGCGCCATAGCGGAGGTCGGCGATCGCACGTTCGACGGCCGCTGCCACGGTGGGGTCTTTGAGCGATTTCGGGTGCACGATGATGCTACACGCCAGTGTTCCCCAGACCCGTTCGTTGCAAAATTCGACGGCTTTTTCGATGTATTCGACGACCGAGCCCGCAGGCAGCGCCACCTCGCTCGTCTGGCCGCACCAGGATTCGACGTTGAAGCATATTTCGTTGGAGTCGTCGGGGTCCAAGTGGTGGATCAGGGTCCAGGGCACATGCCCGTCGCCTCGCTTGCCGAACTGTTCGGCATCCGGGTGATGCGCCATGAAATGCTTTTGCCGCTCTTCTGCTCCCGGGTAGTACGGACTGCTATCCGGGGCGCGCTCGAATGCTTTGCGTAGCGACGCGAGAAGCGCGTCCCGTTTGCCCCAGCCGTCGTGTTGAACGATGACTCGCGTCGCCGTGCAGTTGAACCCCGAGTTGTTCACCACGCTTGAAGCGATGTTGACTCCTTGGAAATCGAGGTCTTTTTGAGACCAGGGGCCCGGGACGACGATGATCGGGCTGACATTGCCGAGCTCGCAGGTGAGACGCTTGCTGTTCCGAAGGTCACGCTCGGCCTTGCGACGGCGGCCCTCCTCACCGACACCAAAGACGATGGCATCGTGTGTCTTGTCGGAACCGGTGACGTGGATCTCCTCTACGGCCTCATGCTGACTGATGTAGTCTCCTTCGGCCGCGCCTCCGTACACGACTCGAAAGAACCCGCGCTCACGAAACGCCTCGAACGCTTCGTCGATCAGCGGACCGAGGTACTCGTTCACGGGATTCATCTTGAGGAGGACGACCTGACCCTCCACGAAGAGCTTGTAGAGGGCGTCCATGGGTCCGATCGATGAGACGTTGCCCGCGCCCAGTACCAGGGCAACTTTCCCTTTCGTCGAGCTCTTGCGGTAGAATTCGGCCTGATTCTCGGCGAGATTGGCGAGCGTCACATCGGGCTGCATCCAGATTTCCGCACTGAACCCTTGGAAGAGAAGCCCATCCCATCCGTTGGCGGGAATGACGGGGGCGACGACCTGGCCGTCCGGACGTGCGTAGGCAGGCTTGGGGAGCTGAGGCAAACCGTAGTCGCGGATGTCCCGAAGCGATGTCATCAGAAACGTGATGTTCCTGAGGACGGTCGCCGGACCTGCCATCCATTCCTCTCCCTCTTCGGAGGTTCCCGCGGTCATGCCCTTGCCTTCGACGGAGGCGTACGCCCAGCGCTCGGCAACGGCGACGACGCCTCTTCGAGCCAGCTCGAGCAACTCCAAGCGCTCGTCTATGTCGAGCGCAACCCATTCCTGCTTGTGGTCTTGCAGAATGGCTAACGCTTCGTCGATCGTGGACTTGGAGCTCGGCTCTATTCGATGTCTCGCTTCGGGGATCGCAGCGGATCCATGTGCTTGCGCAGCGGCTAGGGTCACGGTGCCTCCTTTCGCGGTGAGGGCAGCGAAGCCATGGTGAGGGGTGTCCCCGAAGAGATCAAGAACTCCCGAACCTCTTCGAGGGTGTCACAGACTCGCGCAGGTGGGAGGCTCCTGAGAAAGACTTTTCCGTAGCCTTTTCGGCGAATTCGCGAGTCGAGAATGGCGACGACGCCTCGGTCGCGAGTGGTCCGAATCAGTCGTCCGAAGCCCTGTTTGAGGGAGAGCGCTGCCGCCGGCACGAGATAACGCATGAACGAAGACTCGCCGGTCTCGTCAAGGCGCGCGCAGCGGGCGGCCACGACTGGGTCGCTCGGGACTTCGAATGGAAGCTTGTCGATGACCACGAGCCGAAGAGCAGACCCTGGCACGTCGACGCCCTCCCAAAAGCTGGCCGTTGCGAACAAGACGGCGTTCCCCTGGTCGCGAAACCGATCGAGCAGCGTTTGCTTAGGCGCATCGCCTTGAACGAACCACTCGTATTCGAGCTCCGGTCCGACTCGCTCTGCGAGCAGCCGCATCATGCGCAACGAGGTCGAGAGGACGAAGGCTCCTCCGCCAGACATCCGGACGAGCTCGAGAATCTCTTTGGCAGCCACCTCCGGGAAATCGGAGGCACGGGGATCGGGCAGATGCTTGGGAGCGTAAAGAGCCGCTTGCTCTTCGTAGCGGAAGGGAGATTCGACGAGCTCCTCGCTGACCTCGGCGTCGATGCCGAGACGGCGTTTGAGGAACCGAAAATCTCCCCCTGTCGTCAAGGTCGCGCTGGTGAAGACGGTGCACGGAACCCGTTCGTGCAGGCGCTCTCGGAGCAAAGGGCCCACATCGATCGGGCTCGAGCCGACGGAGGGACTGCGGCCGCTTCCCTGCGCCCAGCTCACCTGACCCGGAGCTTCGAGGGAGCCCAGCGCATTGCGGAGCTGTTCGGTCCGCCTGGCAATTTGCAGGACGCTCTCGCGCGGCAGGCGAAGGTCGCGACAGAACGACCCAAGCTCGGCAAGCGCGTTGTCGAGCGCGAACAGCTCCTCCTGGGGGATCGCTTCGGAGGGCAGCGGCACGCGTCCCCCGTTCACCCCGGCAGGGAGTGCGGCGAAGAAGTTCGAGGACCGCTGGAGGACGCCGTCGAGCAAACGGGTCTCTTGCCGCTTGTCACCGCGCTCGCTCTGAAGCGCCGTGCGCGCGTCGCGGACCAGACGCTCGAGCATCGCGGTCGACAGACGTGAGCCAAAAAACAGAGTGGCGGTGTCTTCGATCTGATGCGCTTCGTCGAAGATCACGGCGTCGTAGTCCGGCAACACCGAGGCAAAACCGGTGTCGCGAAGCGCGAGGTCGGCAAAGAACAGGTGATGGTTCACTACGATGAGTTGTGCGCTTTCCGCTCGGCGGCGCACACGTGTCACGAAGCAGTCCTCATAATAGTCGCAGCGAGCGCCAATTCGGGTGTCGGATCCGCTCACGACCCGCGACCAGATAGGATCTTCTTCGGGGATCGAGGCCAGCGCCGCGCGGTCACCGGTTCGCGTGGTTTCGATCCAGTCGCGAAGTGCGGGAAGGGCGCGTGCGAATCGCGGCTGCATCGCATCAGCGCTGCTGGACAACTCGTTGAACCGGCGGAGGCAGAGGTAATTGCCGAGTCCTTTTACGCAGGCCGCATCGATTTCGATGCCGAGGTGGTCCTTGAGAGCAGGCAGGTCCTTCTCCATGATCTGGTCCTGCAAGGCCCGCGTGCCCGTGGACACCAGGACACGACGGCCGCTGAGGGCCGCGGGGATCAGGTAAGCCCAGGTCTTGCCGATGCCAGTCCCGGCCTCGATGAGGAGAACGCCATCGTGCTGGAGGAGGTCTTGCACGGCGCGCGCCATTCGGATCTGGCCGGGGCGGTGCTCGTAGCCCGGCACGCCGCGGGCCAAGGGTCCGGTAGGTCCGAGCAGGTGACCCGCATCCATCGACCCGCTCTAGCACGCGGCGCTTTCGTTGCCTCAGCGACGCGCTATAGAGATTCGGACCGTGATCCCGATCCGCGACCTCAACAAGACGCGGCGAACGCCTTTCGTCACATGGGCCTTGATCGGCACCAACGTACTGATATTCATGGGCAGCCTGAGCCTGGGGCGGCCCGAGGCCGAAGCGCTGGTGATGCGCTTTGGTGTCATCCCGGACGTGCTGGTGCACGGCCAGTGGGTCGAGCCACGGGCGCTCGGGGGGTCTCTCGGCAGCTGGGTCACGCCGTTCACGAGCATGTTTCTACACGGTGGCCTGCTTCACCTCGGGAGCAACATGCTCTTTCTCCACATCTTCGGAGACAACGTCGAGGATGTGCTCGGACGCGGTCGTTTCGTCGTGTTCTACGCGCTCTGTGGCCTTGGTGCCGTCGCGGGACAGGTCCTCGTCGACCCGAACAGCATGATGCCGATGATCGGGGCGTCAGGGGCGATTTCAGGCGTTCTGGCGGGGTATATGACGTTGTTTCCCCACGCGCGCGTGGTCACGCTGATCCCCGTTTTCATTCTGTTCTACTTCGTAGAGATCCCAGCGGCAGTTTTCATCGTGCTCTGGTTCGTGCTGCAGCTGGTGCAGGGCTACCTATCGCTAGGCTTCCTTGCTGAAGGCGGCGGCGGTGTGGCCTGGTTCGCGCACATCGGCGGCTTCCTAGCCGGCTTGCTCTTCGTTCGAGTCTTGTATCGACGGCCTAAGGCGCGTCGGGTTCGGCGCTAGGTGCCGGCGTCTCTTCGGCAGCCACTGGCTGTACGGCCGCCTTGGGCGCGGCTGTAGTCTCCGCTGCAGCTTTGGCTTCGACTGGTGCAGGAGATGCCGGCTGCGGAGCGACCGGTGCGGCCGCCGGAGCGGTGGGTCTTGGCGCCGCCGCTGCGCTCGGTTGCAAGGTCACGTCGACCGTCGCGACCAAACGCCGGGTCTCCTCCGTGAAGTCGTCCAAAGCGACCGTCTGACTCGTCGTCTTGTACCCGTCCTTGGAAATCACGACCGTGCGTGACGCCGGCATCGACTTGAATCGGAGCGAGGCTGGCGTGACCACCTGTCCGACACCCGAAGAGCTTGCCGTGGCGCCCGCCGGGCTGCTGACGACCTCGATCACATAGGGCAGCGGAGCGAGCACGAGACTGACCGGTTCTTGCTTTGCTTGAACCGTGATCTGCTGTCTTCGGGCCAGGTATCCACGCGCTTTCGAGAAGATCGTGAGCTCCGTTCCCGCAGCATATTCGAGATCGAGTGGCGTGCGGCCCGCGCCGGTTCCGTTCACGCTCACGAACGCACCAGTCGGGCGAGATGTCACCTCGAACTTCACCATCACCGGCTCGGCAACCTCGCCGGGAGATGTCTCTGGCGATGCCTTTACTTCAGCGCTGGGCTTCTCGCTCCCGGCCGTACCGGTCTCCGAGGCGGGGCTCGGATCGTCGCTGGGAGCGGCGGCTGCCACGCTTGGCGCAGCTGGCTCAGTGGGTGCTGCGGGTGACGCGGTCACGCGCTGCGGCGCTTTGGCGAGCTCCTCGGACCGGCCGAGATAGCTTCCCGCCAAGTCGATCAAATCGTCTGCGAAGCCGAGCTGCCACACGGCAACCGCGCCACCGGCGATCAACACGGCCAAGACGACAAGCCCCGGCCAGCCGCGGGACACCTCTTTTTTCGGCGGGGTCGGTCTCGTGGTCCAAACGGGCTCGGTCGCCTGCGAAACCTTGAACGCCTCTGCGGGGATTCCCGGGGCTTCCGGGACCTTGTCGGCCGGCGGAGGCACCGTGATGACTCCTGGCTCGAGCAAGCTCGCGTCGATGAACTCCCCAGGTGCAGGGCCGAACGAGTCGTTTATGCCCGGGCCGAAGAGGTCGGGAACTTCACTCTCGAGGGGAGACCTCGAAGAAGCGGGCGATGCAACCACGGGCGTGAGTCGCTTTTCGACGGCGAAAGGCGATGCAGCTTCCGCGGCCACCACGGTAGCGTCTGCGTCTGGCGGGAAGGCCGAAGAGAAATGATCGTGGACTTTGGTGGTCTCTTCTTCGAGGAAATCGTCTTCGGGGTCGAGCTCGTCGAAAGCCGGCGCTGCCGAGCTGCTCATGCGCGCGCTCGAGCTGAGGCCCGATCCGCCGAAAGCCGACATGGCGCCTCTCGCCGGAGCATCGGACATCGAGCGCCGCTTCTGCGCGTCGAGCTCTGGATTGGCAGCGAAAGCGCCGCGTGCCGCAGCGACTCGTGGGTCGCCCTTGGAATGGCCGACTTGGCGGGCGCGCTCCGCGCCAGCCTGAGCTTCTCGTCTCGCAACCTCTCCTGCGCCGCCTTCTTCGAGCGCGGACGCCAGAAACTCGCTCACGTGCCGGACCTTGGTTCGATCCGCTTCACGCAGGTGCCCAGGATCGGAAGGCCCCGCGGGTGCAATGGGAGCGCCGTCTTTGCCCTGCTCGAAGACGCCGGGGTGAGCTCGGTCTTCCGCAATGCGTTGCACGACGGCGCGTGACTCGGGATCCATCTTGATGAATTTGATCCCCATCCCCGACGGATTCTCTGCGTCACCTTCGTCGCGTCGCCAAACGACTCGACCGACTCCGTGCAGCAGCGTCGACTGATCTTGAAGGATGAACTCGAACTTCAGAAGCGTGCCCACCGCTAGCGGTTTCTTCGCTTTGATGAACACACCCCCGCGCGAGATATCATTGCTGTAGCGTTCGATGAAATCCTCGAGCGTTGCGCTCTTGTAGCGGATCTTCAGCGAAAGCAGCGTGCGCCTGTCTTTGCGTGCGTCTGCCATTCTGTTGTGTGAAACCCCCAAGTCCAGATTAGCCAGCCGTTCGTGAAGCAACAAACGAATCGCATCAAAAAAGAGCTTCAGCGGGTCGGACGGTCGAGATCCAGGACGGCTCGGATTTCGCGTTGGGCGCCGGAGGTGGTCAGAAGTCGCACATCGACTGCGGCTGGCATCCCCATGTTTACGCCATGTAATTCAAGCATCCACTGAGCTTCGGAACAGTGGCTGATCGTTGCGCGCTGGACCGCGAATCCGGTGCGAAAAACTTCGCGCAGCGCAGCAGCAAAAGATTCGGAGCTCGGATCGATCCTGAGGTGGCGCGTCGACCAGGGGCGTCCCGAGGAAGGCGTCTGCCCAAGACAGAGGGCGCAGGCGTCGGCCAGTGAGTCGGCCTCGACCTCGACGTGAACACCATCTGGAGCTCTCGATCTGCGAATGATGGCGGGCCGGGTCCATTCGTTCGGCGGGCCACCGAGGGCCTGGAGCGCGGGTCCATAACGACCTTCGAGCTCGGGGGCGACGTCGAGGAGGGGCGCGAGTGCAAACGTGCGCCGCTCGAGCTCCGGGTGTGGCACTTTGAGCCCGGGTGATTCCTGCCTGCCGCGCGCGTCCCAAAGCAAATCGAGATCGACGCTGCGCGGACCCCAGCGCGCTTCCGGATCACGGCGTCGTCCGAGGCGGCGCTCGGTACGGAGCAACGTTTCGAGGAGCGCGCTCGCCGAGAGGTCGGTATCGAGACGAAACGCTGCATTCAAGTACTTCGGTTGCGGCAACCCTAAGGGCTCGGTCTCGTAGATCTTGGAAACACGACGAACGACGACGCCGTCGCGCGCATCGAGGAGGGCCTGCGCGCATCGAATCGATGCCTCACGCGCCCCGAGGTTCGATCCCACGGCCACGACGAGACTCACGAGACCTCCGGACACGAAAAGAGAACTGGCCCCTTTTTCACCCGCTTGATTGCGGCTAGGGTCCCGGCATGTCGGAGATGCCGCTCTTCGAGCGTCTTCAGGGCGAAGGCCATGATGGGGATGAACGTGTATTCCGCGTGGCTGAAGTCAACCGCGCCGTCCGCGTCACGCTCGAGGACAAGTGGGCGAACGTGCTGATCGAAGGCGAGCTTTCGGATGTCCGGCGCGCAAAAGGACACGTGTATTTCACGCTCAACGACGAGGAGGACCCTGCGCAACTTCGCGGCGTCATGTTCCAGTCGGACGTGAAGAGAACGAAGGCACCCCTCGAAGACGGCGCACGGATTCGGTTCCGAGGGACCCTCTCTTTGTATACGGCTCGGGGGCAATTCCAACTGATTGCGCGCTCCGCAAGGCTTGCAGGCGAAGGCGATCTCGCGGCGCAATTTCGAAAGCTGCGCGAGAAGCTCGAGGCTGAGGGGCTGCTCGATCCGGAGCGCAAACGTTCGCTTCCGCAGTTGCCGCGGGTGGTGGGTGTGGTCACGAGCCGCAGCGGCGCCGCTCTGCATGACATCATTCGGGTGGCGTCGGAGCGCTGTCCAGTGCGAATTCTGGTCGCCGACTGTCGGGTGCAAGGAGAAGAGGCGCCCGCGAGCATCGTCGCCGCGCTCGAGCTGATTCAGCAGGTCGACGCGCTCGACGTCGTCATCGTTTCGCGCGGTGGCGGCTCCGCCGAAGACCTCTGGGCGTTCAACGACGAAGGCGTGGCGCGTGCGATCGCGGGGTGCCGGGTTCCGGTCGTGAGCGGCGTAGGTCACGAGGTGGACATCACCATCGCGGACCTGGTCGCAGACCTGCGTGCTGCCACGCCGTCCAATGCGGCAGAAATCGTCGTGCCCGCGCGAGAGGCTCTGGTTCGCGACGTCCGTGGATTGGAGCGGCGGCTCAACCAGGCTCTGGACAACCGAATTGGTGGGCTCCGGCTTCGTCTCGAACGGCTTCTGAGGCCGCTCTACGGCGCGCGCCGCGTGATTTCGCCCGTGCGCGAAGAGCTCGCTGATCTGCACGAGCAACTGAAGCGAGCGCAGCGCTCCGAGCTCCGGAGCCGCCGCGATGCGCTCGCCGAGCTCCGACAGCGCCTGATGCGCCGGGACCCGCGATCGATCCTCCGACGTGATCAGCGCGATCTCGCGGCCCTGACCACGAAATTGAGAGACGCGGGCCGCTTGCCGGTCCGGCGCAGACGCGAACGACTCGTGGCACTGCGCTTCACCCTGACCGGCCGAGGCCGGCCCATGGTGCGTGAAGCGCGTGCAAAGTACGCGGAGCTCTGCGCGCATCTCGACGCACTGTCTCCCTTGAAGGTTCTGGAGCGCGGGTACGCGATCGCGCTTCACGAGCCGAGCGGCCGTGCGATTCGCAGCCAATCGGAAGTGAAGCAAGGGGATCGCCTGCGCGTCCGAGTGTCGGATGGCGAGTTTGCTGCCAAGGTCGAAGGCGATGACTGAACCGATACGCGTTGGCATTTTCGGCTGGCCGGTGGCCCATTCGAAATCGCCTCAGATGCACGAGTCCGCTGCGCAGGCTCTCGGCATCGGGCTCCGATACGAGCGTTTCGCCGTGGAGCCCAGGGACTTGGCAAAGGCCGTTCGTCGAGAGCACGCGGGGCGGATCGACGGCTACAACCTCACGGTGCCTCACAAAGAGGCGATCCTGTCACTTCTCGACGAAGTCGACGCCACTGCGCGCGCCATCGGCGCGGTGAACACGGTGGTCCGCAAGGGCGAGCGCTACATCGGGCACAACACCGACGCGCCCGGATTCGTTCGCTCGCTCGAGGAGGCCGGACTGAGCCCGCTCGATGCGCAGGTCTGCATCCTCGGAGCTGGCGGGGCGGCACGCGCCGCAGTGCTTGGGCTCGCGAACGCTGGCGCCTCGGAGATCTCGGTGCTCTCGCGCCGACCCGAGCAGAGCCAGGCACTCTGCGACTCGTTGGCTCCACACGTCTCGTGCAAGCTAATTGCAAAGCCGCTCGGTGAGGCCCGCGACGCTTTCGAAGCGGCGACCTTGCTCGTTCAAGCGAGCAGCGCCACG
>DASRZF010000088.1:0-9044 GCA_035686645.1 Polyangiales bacterium | reverse complement strand
CCAATCCGCAAGTGGCGGCGCCCCAGCGCATCGGCCTCAAGGCCATCCTTCGGCACTTCCTCGACTTCCGCATGGAAGTGGTCACCAAGCGGCTCGAGTTCGAGCTCGACCAGCTCCTCAAGCGAATCCACATCCTCGAGGGCTTCGTTCTCGTTTTCGACGCGCTCGACGAAGCGATTCAAATCATCCGGCGCTCCGAGGGAAAGCAGGACGCAGCGGCCAAGCTGATGAAGCGCTTCGGGCTCGACGAGCTTCAGGTCGACGCGATCCTCGAGCTGAAGCTGTACCGTCTCGCAAAGCTACAGATTCTCGAGATTCGGTCCGAGCTCGACCAGAAACTCAAGGAAGCCCAGCGCGTGCAGAAGCTTCTCAAGAGCCCGGCGGCACGCTGGAAGCTGATCCGTGCCGAGCTTCAGGAGCTCGCCTCTCTCTATGCGGACCCTCGCCGTACGCGGATCAGCGCCAAGCTGGACGAGCCCGAGTTCGACGCCGAGGCCTTCATCATCGACGAGGACGCGATGGTCATCGTCACCGAACAGGGCTGGGTCAAGCGCCAACAGAACCTGAAGGACGTGGCCTCGACTCGAGTGCGAAAGGGCGACCGAGTGCTCGCCGTGCTCGCGGGCTCGACGAAGAGCACCGTGGCTTTCTTCAGCAGTCATGGGGTCTGCTACGTGAGCCGAATCGTCGACATCGCAGCGACCACCGGCCACGGAACGCCCTTGCAGACGATGTTCAAAATGGCGGACGGCGAGCGCATCGTCGGCGCAATGGGCTTCGATCCGCGTTTTCTCGATGTGCCGCCGCTCGACGAGGAATCCGGCGAACCCGAGCCTCCTTACGCCGTCGCGGTCACACGTGGCGGCCTGGCCCTGCGCTTCTCGCTCCGGGGCCATCGCGAGCCGTCGACTCGCTCCGGTCGCAAGTTCACCCGGCCAAAGAAGGGCGACGAGGTGATCTACGTCGCGCCGGTCTTCGAGGAAGACTGCATCGCTTGCGTGACGAAGCAGAGGCGGGCACTGGTCTGCGAGGCCGAAGAAGTGTCGCTGCTCGCCGGGGCGGGGCGCGGCGTCATGCTGATCAAGCTCCAAAAAGACGACGAGGTCCTCGCCGCGCGCGTGCTCTCGTATGAAGACGACGTTCTGATCGCCAAGCGCGATGGTGGCAGCGAGTATCGAATCACGCTGCGCAAGTACGAGGTCGTCTCGCGAGGGGGTAAGGGCTTTCAGCTCTTCACACGCGGCGAAGTCGAGGGCGAAGTCTACCAAGAACCCGAAATTCCCATCTTCCCGGAGGAGTAGTGGCGTATACCGCCAAAGACATCGACGTTCTCGAGGGCTTGGAGCCCGTTCGCAAACGCCCTGCGATGTACATCGGGGGAACGGATGCGCATGGCTACCATCATCTGCTCTGGGAGATCCTCGACAACTCCGTCGACGAGGCGATCAACGGGCATGCTTCACGCATCGAGGTCGCACTCGATAAGGACCACCAGGGTGCGACCGTCACCGACAATGGGCGCGGCATTCCGGTCGACACGCACCCAAAGTTCAAGAAGTCGGCGTTGGAGCTGATCCTCACCACGCTTCATGCAGGCGGCAAGTTCGAAGGAAAGAGCTACCAGGTCGCGGGCGGGCTCCACGGCGTCGGCGCGTCGGTCGTCAACGCGCTCTCCTCGGACTTGACCGCGACGGTTTGGCGTGGCGGCAAGACCTATTCGCAGACGTTCAAGCGCGGAAAGGCCGCCTCGAAGCTCAAGACGGGCGCGAAGACCAGCAAGCGTGGAACCTGCGTACATTTCAGGCCGGACACCGAGATCTTCGGGAAGCGGGCCGCGTTCGACCCCAAGCGCGTCCTGGAGCGCCTCGAGGCGAAGACCTATCTTCACCGTGGCCTCAAGATCATCTTCATCGACGGGAAGACCGGCGAGCGACAAGAGCTCGAGCATCCGGGAGGCATCGTCGACTTCCTCGACAAGCTGGTCGCCGAGCGTGGTCAGCCATCGGTGCACAGTGAGCCGTTCACCGCCGAGAGCGAGGGCAAGCCGCGGCTCGAAGTGGCCTTGCGATGGACCGAGGCGACCGACGAGGTGATTCGTTCGTACGCGAATGGCATTCCGACCGGCTCGGGGGGGACGCACGAGAACGGGTTCAAGCAGGGGCTGGCGAAGGCCATTCGCAACCACATGGACTCGCACAAGCTCACGCCCAAGGGTGTGAAGATCACGGCCGACGACATACGAGAAGGGCTCGTGGCGCTGGTGAGCGTGTACGTCGAGGAGCCGCAGTTTCAGGGTCAGACCAAGGATCGCCTGAACAACCCCGAGGTGACCGCGCAGATCGAGACTTCGGTGCGCACCGCGTTCGAGCAGTGGCTCCTGAACAACAAGACTTCCGCCGAATCGATCATCGCGCGCGTAATAATTTCGTCCCGAGCCCGCGCGGCGAGCCGTGCCGCGAGCCAGCAGGTTTCTCGCAAGACCGCCGTCAGTCATCGTTTGAACTTGCCGGGCAAGCTCGCCGATTGCTCGAGCACCAACCCCGACGACAGCGAGCTCTTCTTGGTCGAGGGCGACAGCGCCGGCGGAAACGCAAAGCAAGGGCGCGACCGCAAGACGCAGGCGATTCTGCCGCTGCGCGGCAAGGTCTTGAACGCCGAACGCGCATCGCAGGCGCAGATTCTCGGCAACCGCGAGCTACAAGACATAGTGAGCGCCCTGGGCTGCGGTATCGGAAAAGACTTCGACATCAACAAGCTCCGCTACGGTCGCGTGTTCTTGCTGATGGACGCAGACAGCGATGGACACCACATCGCGACGCTCTTGCTCACGTTCTTCTTTCGCATGCTCCCGGGCCTCGTTAGGGCAGGGCACGTCTTTTTGGCACAGCCTCCGCTCTACCGTCTCGACATTGGAAAGCAGGTGCATTGGGCGCTCGACGACCAGGAGCGAGACCGGATCATTTCCGAGGCTCCCGCGAATGCGAAGGTCGAGATCAGCCGCTTCAAGGGTCTTGGTGAAATGACGGCCGACGAGCTCCGAGAGACCACGCTCGACAAGACGCGACGGCGGGCGCTACGCGTCGTGGTCGAAGGAGAGCTCGAGGCCGACAGGGTCTTTAGCGAGCTCATGGGGAAGGACCCCGCGCCCCGCTACCAGTTCATCATGGAGCAAGCGCCAGAGGCGGACGCTGTCGAGCTCGACGTCTAGCCGAACGCCCGTCGTTCGATTTTTTTGACCAGCGCTCTGCGTTCTGGTCAAACCACTTCAGGAAGTACTTCGATAACTTCTGGGGAGTGGTGATGAAGTCGACTTGTCATGTGTGCGAAAAGAGCTTCGAAGCACGATTTCGCTATCAGGTTCGCGAGGAGAACGGGCAGTACGTCTACATCTGCTCGACGGCGTGCCAACAGCGACTGCTGCTCGGCGCGGACGGAGTCAACGCCTGCGATACCTGCGGAGCCATGTTCGAGATCGAGTTCCCGTATCAAATGAGCGTGAGCGATGGTCGACGCCAGTATTTCTGCACGCCCGAATGTCGCGAGCGCGGGCATCAGCGGCTGAGCGAGATTGGAATCGTGCGCCCGACGCCAAAGCGAATCGCGGTGTTCAACCACAAGGGCGGCACCGGGAAAACGACGACGTCCATCAACCTGGCGGCTGGATTGGCGGAGTCGGGCCGTCGCGTGCTGCTCATCGACGCCGACGGGCAAGGCAATGTGGGCGCGTCGCTCGGAATCGCTGGGCAGCGGACGCTCTATCACGTGCTCGTGAACGGTGCGAAGGCCGCGGATGTTGCGATCCCAGTTCGAGACGGACTCGACGTCTTGACGTCCAACGAGTCGCTTGCCGCAGCGGAGCTGTTTTTGGCGGAACGTCCGAACCGTGACCGCATCATGCGCGAGCGTCTCGGTGATGCTTGTCGCGATTACGACGTCGTGGTCGTCGATTGTGCACCCGCTCTCTCGTTGATGAATCAGAACGCGATGGTCTACGCGGACAGCGTCGTCGTTCCTGTGGCCTGCGACTATCTCTCCCTAGTAGGAGTGAAACAGGTGCTGCGGACGATCCGCAACGTGCGCGAGCTGCTTCAACACGACGTACAATTGCTAGGAGTCCTTCCGACGTTCTTCGACGTACGCAATCGAATCTCGCGAGAGGCGATTCTCACGCTGCGGCAGCACTTCGAAGGACGCTGCTACGACCCGATTCGCATCAACACCAAGCTCCGCGAAGCTCCGAGCGCGAAGCAGACCATTTTCGAATACGCGCCCAGCAGTCATGGTGCAGAGGACTACATGCGCCTCGTGGAGCGCGTGACGGCCGTTGCCGCGACCGGCCGGCGAGCGCAGGCTGATCTCTTGGTTGCATCTTAGGGGGGTATATGAAGCGACGTGAAGGAACAGGGGTTGAGAGCGTTTTTGAAGAAGACGAGGTGAATGCGGTCTTGCGAGACACGTTCTACGGCGACAAAGGTGGCCGACGCGGACGCGCAAAGACCATAAAGCCCAAGGCGAAGAAGCCGGACCACTACGACGTCATTTGCATCTCGCTCTACACCGAAGACCTCGCCCGGCTGGACAAAATGGTGGCGAAGCTCAAAAAGCAGGGCCATCGGCGGATCAGCCGTAGCGCGCTCATCCGGTTTGCCCTCGACCAGGTCGATATCGACGAGTTCCCGCGCGCCTACTAGCGTGCCGTCACCGGGGCGCTATACTCGCCGCCAATTTTTAGGGTCCTTGGGAGGTTCCGGTGACTGACAGCATCCTACGGGAAGCACTCACCTTTGATGACGTGTTGCTCCTTCCGGGGTACGCGGATTTTCTGCCCGCGAACGCGGACGTGTCGACCCGTTTTACGCGGGGTCTCGAGCTGCGAATTCCGTTCGTTTCGAGCGCAATGGACACGGTGACCGAATGGCGCACCGCGGTGACCATGGCCCGCGAAGGCGGGATCGGCATCTTGCACAAGAACATGAGCCCGGAGCTTCAGGCGCTCGAGGTCACGAAGGTGAAGCGAGCGGAAACCGGGATGATCGTCGACCCGGTCACCGTGGGGCCGGGGGAGTCGCTCCACGACGCACTCGAGTTGATGCGGCGCCACGAGATATCGGGGCTGCCGGTGGTAGAAGGAACCAAGCCGGTCGGCATTCTCACGAGCCGTGACATCCGCTTCGAGCAGAACCTCAATCAGAAGGTCGCTCAGCTGATGACCAAAGAGCTCGTCACCGTGCCTCCCGGTGTCGAGCAGGACAAGGCGCGGGAGCTCCTGCACAAGCATCGCATCGAGAAGCTTCTCGTCGTCGGAGACGATGGCGATCTCGTCGGCCTCATCACCATCAAGGACTTGTTGCAGGCCGATCGATACCCGGATTCGATCAAGGACTCGCTCGGCCGGCTCTGCGTAGGCGCGGCCCTCGGCGTGGGTCCGGATCGAGAGAACCGCACCGAGGCTCTGGTTCGCGCAGGGGTAGACGTGCTGATCATCGACACCGCGCACGGGCACACCAAGGGCGTCATCGACGCAGTGCGCGAGACGAAATCGACATACCCGGAGGTGCAAGTCGTTGCGGGCAACGTCGCAACCGCCGCTGGCACCAAAGCGCTGATCGACGCCGGCGCAGACGCCGTGAAGGTCGGTATGGGGCCAGGCTCGATCTGCACGACGCGTGTCGTGGCTGGCATCGGGGTTCCGCAGGTGACGGCGGTGATGGACTGCGCGCGGGTAGGGCGCGAGCATGGCGTTCCCATCATCGCGGACGGCGGCGTGAAGTACTCCGGCGACGCCGTGAAGGCGATCGCCGCCGGCGCCGAGAGCGTGATGATCGGCTCTCTCTTCGCGGGCACCGACGAGGCGCCTGGCGAGCTCGTCCTTTACCAGGGACGAACCTACAAGTCGTATCGCGGCATGGGCTCACTCGGCGCAATGCGTGAAGGTTCCTCCGATCGCTACGCACAGTCCGACATTTCAGATGTAGGTAAGCTGGTCCCGGAGGGGATCGAGGGCCGCGTGCCGTACCGCGGTGCGCTATCGACGGTCGTGTACCAACTGGTCGGCGGGCTGCGCGCCGGCATGGGCTATACAGGCAACCCGTCGATTGCCGAGCTACAAAAGAACGCCGAGTTCGTGCGCATCAGCGCCGCAGGGCTCCACGAGAGCCACGTGCACGACGTGATGGTCACTAAGGAAGCGCCGAATTATCGCGTGAGCTAACCGGGGCGTTGCGGAACGCGACACGGGGGTTCGACGGACGGGGCGCCTTGCAAAGGTGGCCGGAGGGACTGCGAGCAGGGGCCACGCAAGGCGCCCCTCGGAGCTCGCGCCAATCGGAGGTGGCTGCTCCCTGACCGATTGGCACTCACACGCCGCCGAACCCCCGCATCGCGTTCCGCAACGCCCCTCCATACACTCCCAGTGCCAGCGCCGGTGTCAGCGCTCGTGCTTCGACGTGTACACAGGAGGGCGGCTCGGGATGGGCAGCGCAGGGATTGGGTCGAGCCTAGCCGTGGGTCGTCTTATGGAATTGGGGGCGAGTGGGTCCCAATCGCGAGCACGCCCGTCGCGAGCCGCTCTCCGATCTTCACATCGCCAGCGCCGATGTCAGCGCCAGCGTTCTAGGCTGCGGCCACTGCGGGTTCCGTCGCTCGACCGGTTCGGGGGGGCATGTTAGACCCGCCGCATGATCGTCGATGGGGTTTTGATTCTCGATTTTGGGTCGCAGTACACGCAGCTCATCGCTCGTCGGATTCGTGAGCAGCACGTTTACTGCGAGATCCAGCCCTGCACCTATTCCCTGGCCGAGGTCAAGGACATCGCGCCCCGAGCGATCATTCTCAGTGGCGGACCGGCGAGTGTGTTCGCCGACGGATCGCCGACCGTCGACCCCGGCGTGTTCGATCTCGGCGTGCCCGTCTTGGGCATCTGTTACGGGATGCAGCTCACCAGTCACTTGCTCGGCGGGAAAGTGCAGCGCGCGGACGAGCGCGAGTACGGGCCCGCGCGACTCGAAGTGCTCAAGCCCGAAGGGCTTCTTCATGGATTTCAGGCGGGCAGTCACGTCGACGTCTGGATGAGTCACGGCGACCGGGTGGAGAGCCTGCCGCCCGGTTTCGAGACCATCGCGCGGACCAGCAACAGCCCGTTTGCCGCAGTAGCGAATCTCGAGCGCAACATCTTCGGGGTCCAGTTTCATCCCGAGGTCGCGCACACGCCCCGTGGCGTCGAGATGCTGCGCGCCTTTCTCTTCGAGGTCGCCGGCTGCGCGGCCAACTGGACGCCAGGCTCGTTCGTCGAGCAGAGCGTCGACTCGATTCGCAGACAAGTGGGCAAGCGGGCCGCCGTTTGCGGTCTGTCCGGTGGCGTCGATTCCTCCGTAGCGGCGATGCTGGTCTCCAAGGCCATCGGAGACCGCCTGACCTGCATCTTCGTCGACAATGGCTTGCTTCGAAAAGACGAAGCCGAGAGCGTGGTCCACACCTATCGCGATCACTTCGGCCTCAAGCTCATTCACGTCGACGCTGCCGACGAGTTCCTCGATCAGCTCGCGGGAGTGTCCGACCCAGAAAAAAAGCGGAAGATCATCGGTCGCGTTTTCATCGACGTCTTCCAGCGTGAGGCGGAAAAGCTCGACGACGTCGGCTATCTCGTCCAGGGGACCTTGTACCCGGACGTGATCGAAAGCCTGTCTTTCAAAGGGCCGAGCGCGGTCATCAAGAGTCATCACAACGTCGGCGGCCTGCCCGACACCTTGCACCTCGAGCTGATCGAGCCGCTGAGGCTGCTCTTCAAAGACGAGGTTCGCGAAGTGGGCGAGGCGATGGGCATGCCTCGCGATGTCCTCTGGCGGCACCCGTTCCCCGGCCCCGGCCTCGCGGTTCGCTGTCCGGGCGCGATCGAGCGGGAGAAGCTCGACATTCTTCGAGAAGCCGACGCCATCTTCGACGAGGAGCTTCGGGCGGCCGATCTCTACGACAAGATCTGGCAAGCCTTCTGCGTCATTCTTCCCGTGCGCACAGTGGGCGTGATGGGCGACGAGCGAACCTATGACTACGTGATCGCGGTCCGGGCGGTCGACTCGCGGGACGGCATGACCGCCGACTGGTCCCGTATCCCGCACGAGGTGCTTGCTCGAATCTCGACACGCATCATCAACGAGGTCCGGGGATGCAACCGCGTCTGCTACGACATTTCGTCCAAACCTCCCTCGACGATCGAATGGGAGTGAGGCGGGCCGCCCTCGCGCTCGTCGCCTTGCTGGCGCTAGGCTGCGCGAAGAACAACACGATCGCCCCGGAGCCGGCGCGACTCAGGGTCATCACCAGCCCTGCGACGGCCTCGGTGTATATCGACGGCCACTACTTCGGCCGTGGCACCGTCTTGTCGCAGGAGCCCAAGGCTCTGGCCCCGGGCGTTCACCTCATGACCGTAGAGGCCGAAGACCACTTCCCCCACGACATGGAGCTCGACCTACCCAAGGGCGAGAGCACGATTACGATCGAGCTTCGCCCGATCCCCCCGTAGGGGTATTCAGCGCCGGTGCCAGGAAGCGTGTTGCGCGAAAGAGTCGCCGGAGGACGGCTCGCGACGGGCGTGCTCGCGATTGGGACCCACTCGCCCCCAGTTCCTTAAGACGACCTACGACTAGGCTCGACCCAATCGCTGCGCTGCCCATCTCGAGCCGTCCTCCTCCGCACGTCAGCGCCAGCGCCAGTGCCAGTGCCAGTGCCAGTGCCAGTGCCAGTGCCAGTGTGGGCACTCCATCCACTCTTATGGCTTGAACGCGCCCTGCAGCTCTTTGGCGGTCTCGTACTCTTCTTCGATCATCCGGCCGGACAGGCGGACGACGATGTGGGTGGGGCTGATCTTCTTGAGCGCCTGCAGCTCCGCGTACCGTGCATCGATGCTCTCGCTCACGAGGACGAGGTCCGCTTGCGCGCGGACGAGGTCCGGGCGCATGGCGAGCGTTTCCTTGAGAAGCTTCACGCAGCGGTCGGGGTCGACGTATCGCTCGAACGCTTCCATCGCGCGGAGAAAGGTGCGGACCGGA
>DASRZF010000087.1:0-2736 GCA_035686645.1 Polyangiales bacterium | reverse complement strand
TCGAGGTCGCCATTGGCCATCTCGACGAACTTCGCGGCGTCCATCATCACGTTGAGCGTCGGCTTCTCGACGCCGCCGGTGGTGACGCCTTGAAACTGCCCATCCGCAATCGTGATGGTCCACTCGCCACCGCCTTCCCCGCTCAGGGTGTACTGAATCTGGGCGTTCACCCCCTTGGCCTGGTCGGCCAGAAAGCGATCGGCAAGTGTGTCGAAATACTCTGCTGTGTTGGCTACTTTGGCCATGTTCACCTCCCGGTTCCGGGTCGAAAAAGCGTCATCCCGAGTGAAACATGTTCTATTTTGCGCGGACCGATCCGTCAAGCCGCCTGTGGCCGAGTCCCCCAAAAAAGCCCTAGAAACCCGGTCTCGAAGGCCAGGCTTTCAGACGAACACGTCTGGCACGACGCTATTCGGTCTCGGCTGGCGGGACGATCGAGCCGACCACGTAGAGCCCGGCCACGCATTGCTCGCCGACCCGCCTTGCCCAAACAACTCGAGCTCGCTTGAAGATCACTCGGCCTGTGTGCGTCGTGATGCGCAGATCGCAGAGAGTCCCAGTCGAGAGCCAGCCGTTCAGCGCCACTTGGAGTCCAGTGACGCTCACATCGATCGCAGATGCCTCGGCGCGAACGGGTGAGAGGATCTCGATTCGAGCGTCCGAGGCCCAGCGTTCGGTGTGGCGCCGATCATCGGGCTGGACCGAAGGCCGAACCTCCGAGTGCTTCCTGATCGGAGGCGGTCGATTCGAGCCGTGATTTGGGAGCTTGGAGCTCATGTGTCCCGAAGCTTCATCATGCCGACCGGGGAAAACGAAGTCGACAAAGTCGCCATCTACTGTTCGGAATGTCACATTTCAGGGCTGATTCGCTCGCCAGGCGATCGCCTCAGTCCCCGATGAAGGACTTAGCCGAGGCGCTCGATGATGGTGACGTTCGCCTGTCCGCCACCTTCACACATGGTCTGCAAGCCGTAACGGCCACCGGTTCGCTCGAGCTCGTGAAGCAGAGTCGTCATGAGCTTGGCCCCTGTTGCACCGAGCGGATGACCCAGGGCAATGGCGCCACCATTCACGTTCACCTTCGCGAGGTCGACCTCGAGCTCCTTCGCCCAAGCGCAGACCACGGGCGCAAACGCCTCGTTGATCTCGACGAGATCGATCTCGTCGAGGCTCATGCCCGATTTCTTCATCGCATACTTGGTTGCGGGAATCGGCGCCGAGAGCATGCGGATGGGATCCTCACCTCGAACGCTCAAGTGGTGGATGCGAGCGCGCGGCGTGAGCTTGTACTCCTTGAGCGCCTTCTCCGAGACCACCAGCAGCGCAGCGGAGCCATCGGAGATCTGGCTGGCGACTGCCGCCGTGAGCCGGCCACCGTCCATCAGGACCGGAAGGGCAGCCATCTTTTCGAGCGTCGTATCGGCACGCGGGCCTTCGTCCGCGGTGACGTCGCCGAACGGGATGATCTCGCGATCGAAACGGCCCTCTTTCTGAGCTTGGAGCGCTCTCCGATGACTCTCGAGAGCAAACCTCTCGAGCTCTTCGCGGGAGAGGTCCCAGTCCTTGGCGATCATTTCGGCGCCGTAAAACTGGTTGACCGGTTTATCGCCGTAGCGTTCGGTCCAACCCACCGACCCAGAAAATGGATCTCGGATACCGAGGTCTTTGCCGGCAATCATCGACGCGCCGATCGGGATCATGCTCATGTTCTGAACGCCCCCAGCCACGACCACGTCCTGGGTTCCGCTCATGACGCCCTGCGCCGCGAAGTGCACCGCCTGCTGGGAGGATCCACACTGACGGTCGATGGTGACGCCGGGAACGTGCTCGGGGTAGCCTGCAGCCAACCAGCATGTGCGCGCGATGTCCCCGGCCTGCGTTGCAACCGAATCGACGCAGCCAAACACGACGTCGTCGACGATGCCCGGATCGATGCCGGCGCGCTCGATCAGCCCCTTGATGGCATGTGCGCCGAGGTCGGCGGAGTGAACTTTGCTGAGCCCGCCCTTTTTTCTTCCGACGGGCGAACGAACTGCTTCGACGATGTATGCTTCCGGCATCTGAACCTCGCTATTTCGTATTTCTAGGGGGAGCAGTCGTCGCCCGCAAGGCGCCACTGCAAAAGCTCCGAAGCACTCAAAGGATGTGCCGGCCCACGCGCTCGCGATGGTAGGCGGCGTCCCCGTGAGCCGCGGCAAGCGCCCACGCCCTTTTCATCCACATGTGAAGGTCGCACTCGATCGTGTAGCCGATGGCGCCATGGACCTGAAGCGCTTCCTTGGCCACGAATCTTGCAGCCCTGCCTGCATAGATCTTGGCAAGGGAAACATGGATTTCGGCATCCTGCGCCGAAGTCGCCATGGACCAGGCCGCGCGGTAGACCATGGGCCGCGCGAACTCCTGCTCGATTAACGCGTTGGCTAGACGGTGTTTTACCGCTTGCTGGGCGCCGATCGCTTTGCCGAATTGCTCGCGGTCTTTTGCGTATTGCACCGCCATGTCGAGCATGCGTCGCGAGAGACCTATGAGCTGTGCTGCCGTGCCGAGAGTCGCCCGCTCGCGGCCCATCGCGAAGAGGCCCATCGCATCGACGTCTTCGCGCATTTGGTTCCTGGCAGTTGCCTCGAACGGCACGCGTCCAAGCTCGCGGGTGCGGTCGACCGAAGTTTCCGCGTTCACGGAGACTTCCGACATCGGCACGCAGTACGCGACCCCGCCCCGCTCGGCGATCAAGAC
>DASRZF010000086.1:0-4720 GCA_035686645.1 Polyangiales bacterium | reverse complement strand
CTCGTCGCGGTGCGTGAGTTGGCGCTAGAGGTCAAGACCCGCTTCGCGTCGCTCGACGTGCTGGTGAACAACGCTGGGGTATGGCACCGGGAACGCACGCTGAGCGAGGATGGATACGAGGATACTTTCGCGGTCAACCATCTCGCCCACTTCCTGCTGACCACCGAGCTCAAGGACCTTCTGACGGCAGGTTCGGAGTCCCGTGTGGTGAACGTCTCGTCGTCGATGCATGTGCGACCCAAGTCACTCAACTGGGACGATTTGATGTTTCGCAACGGTTGGCGAGGATTCTGGGTCTACGGTCACTCCAAGCTCGCCAACGTGCTCTTTTCCAACGAGCTGGCCCGCCGCTGGAAGGATCTCGGCGTCACCTCCAACGCCTTGAACCCTGGCAACGTGCGCAGTCGCATCACTCGCAACAACGTCCTGCTCAACGCGCTACACCGCTCGCCGATCGCGCGCATGCTCATCATGTCGGAGGCCGAGGGCGCCAAGACTTCGCTTCACGTTGCGACTTCGCCAGAGCTCAGGGGCGTGACGGGCCGCTACTTCGACAGAGTGCGACCCGCGAAGCCGAGCAAGGCATCCGAAGATCGAAACGCTGCAGAGCGCCTCTGGGACGTCAGCAAAGAGCTGATCCATTCGGTCATAGGGTAGTCGTCCCGCTTCGCTCGAAGATCGACTCGTTCCAAAACTGCCATCTCGATGTTGCCGGAATGCACCGACACCCAGCTGGTACGAGCTCAGGTCCTGGGCTAGCGTTTTGATCGATGTCCATTCGCGTCTATGCTCTCTTCGGTTTGCTCGCGTTCGCTCTTGGTTGCGGCGACAGCAATTCGATCGATTCTGCCTGCCGCTCGAACGCCGACTGTGCAGAGACGGAGATTTGCGCAACCGGGATCTGCGAAGGCGGGATTGGGATCTGCAATGCGCGGCCTACGAGCTGTCCCGACACGGATAGCCCCGTCTGTGGTTGCGACGGCGTGACGTACCAGAACACCTGCTTTGCGACGATGGCGGGTGTCCGTATCGCTATCACACTCCCTTGCACGGAGATGTGAGCTGCACCCTCAGTTCCCTTGCGCCGATCGTGTCAGCGCTGGCGGAGACCTTCGAGGATGAGGCTGGCGCAATGCGCCGCGGCTTTTCGCAACGCTACGGGGTCGCTGTCTCCGAGAGCCCAGGTGAGCAATATCGCATCGAGTGCACCGAAAAGGCTGCGAGCCACGACCCGCGGGTTCAGATCTTTGCGGAACGCCCCTGCTTCCTGTCCTTCCCGAATGACGCCGGCGATGACATCGATGTATTGCATGAACAAAGGGGCCGCATACTGCTTCATGAGGCGAGACGACTGTCGCAGATTGACCGTGATCACCTCGGCTAGATCACGCTGGTCCTCTAGCAGTCCGAGCTGCAGCTCGATGATCCGCGTGACTCGGTTCTCGAAGCTCTCCTCGGACTCGGCCACACTTTGCAGAATCTCGAGGAGCTGCTTCAGCCCGTCTTCGAAGATCGTGATGAGGACATCGTCCTTGTTCTTGAAGTAGAGATAAATCGTTCCATCGGCGACTCCCGCCGCCTTCGCGATTTCGCTCACACGAGTCGCGTAGAAGCCCTTCTTGGCGAAGACCTTGATCGCCGCCTTCAGGATCCGAGCCCGCTTGTCCGGGACGGAGCCGCGACGCTTGTTGGCTGTTGAATGAACGGCCATTCAGCTGCCGGTAACACGGCCGCTGGCTTTCCGTCAAACCAGGTTCGTGGGCAAGCGCCGGGCGGCGCCTATCACCTTAGAATCAGAACGATATGGCGCGTTGCCGTTGCGGTGAGTTTCTTGCCCAGCGAACCTGCTCCCCGTAGCTTCGAGCTCATGGCTCCCGGCGCTCATGGTGAGACGCTCGTTCCCGTGGCCCTCTACGCCGCGCTCGTATGCGACGAGGAAGTGCTTCCCGCTTTCGTGACTAGCATCAGCGAGTACGGGATGGTTTTCGATTCATTGGCGATCTTTGCCAACCGGAGCTGCGACCGGCTTCAGATCGAGCTCACCCTCCCGGGCGAACCAGAGCTGCTCTGGATCGGCGCCGAAGTGGTTCGGGATACGCGGGGCGCTCTCTTCAACGATAGCGCGATTCGTTTCTTGGCGATGGCCAACGCGCATTGGCGCTCGATTCGTCGCTGGGTTCGTGTTCGGGAGCTCGTCTTGGCGACACGTCCGATCGGCCTTCACGACGCAGCTTGAGGACAGCAAGCCCTCCGACTTGCTAGCCTGAAAGGGGGACATGGTCGTCAGTCTACACAGCGAGCCGCCCAGCCTTCGGCCGCCGCCGGAAGATGCAGGAAGTCAGGCGCGGGCCAAGCCGCGTGTGTCGGTGATCCCCTTCAGCGCATCACTGCTGCCCACGGGCTCGCCCTTCGGATGGAACGCCCGCGATCGCGCCCTCTACGTGCAGTTTCTCACGGTGCTTCTGATGGTGATCGTCGCTTTTTCGTTTGCCGTTCTCGACGGCTGGCCGTTCCTCCTCGAACGACCCGACGACGGTGCGGCCCTTCGAACGACTACGGCGCTTGCGGTCGGCGCGCTCCTGTTCTGGATCGGCTTCTACGCTTGCACCTGGCGCTGGTACGTGAGGCGCAAAGCGAAGTTCTCCTGGCTGCTCTTCGCGACGATCGCCGCGCACATCATCACCGGCACGGCCGTGTGTTACGCGATCGGACCCTACACGGCCGCGAGCGGACTCATCATGGTCGCCGCTCTGCTCCTGGGCATGGTCTTGCTGGAGCGGCGCTCGTTTTGGATCGCGGTCATCGGTTGGTTCACGTCCATGTTCGCGATGCACTTCGCGAGCAAGGCCGGGTTGCTGCCGTTCCTGTTCTTGTTGGACCCGTCCTTCGCGCACTCGCACCTCGCAAGGGTCGCCGCGGAACGCGCCGTAGCCGCCGCGCTGATCTACATTCCGCTTGCGGCGATCATGGATCATCTGATCGGCGTTTGGCGCCAAGACGAACTGAGTCTTTACGAAGCAGTCCAGTTTGATTCCCTGACTGGTGCCTACACGCGCGGCTTTGCCATGGCCGTCATGCAGCGAGCGCTCACGAAAGCACGCGCCGATTCCAATCCATTGGCAGTGCTCATGCTCGACCTCGACCACTTCAAACGGATCAATGATGCCCATGGCCACGCGCGAGGTGACCTCGTGCTCGCGCAAACGACGCACGCGGTTCAGTCCACGCTGCGCGCTGGCGACATCGTTGGGCGATTCGGAGGAGAGGAATTCGTCATCCTTCTTCCCGGGGCGGACTTGGCGCAGGCGGTTGGAGCCGCCGAGCGTTGCCGTGCTGCGGTGGCGAAAACGGAGATTTCCGAGGCGCCGCACCTGTCGGTCACGGCCAGCGTCGGAGTCGCGGCGTTTCCAGATCATGGAGAGGACCTCGACGCGTTGCTCAAAGCGTCCGATCGGGCGATGTACGCAGCCAAGGCCCACGGGCGCAATCGCATCGAGACGGCAGAGGCGGGCTGAGGCAGGGGGTAGTTATGTGTAGGTTTGTGTGTGCTATTGGCGTTGCGGCTTGTGTTTCGGGGCTCCTGCTGGGGTGCGGAGATTCCGGGGAAACGGAGGCCGACCGCATTGGGGTGGGCGCGCAGTGCGACGCGGCCGCGGAGTGCGAATCCGCAGATGAAAACATCACGCTCGAGTGCCTCACCCAGTTCACGGGCGGGTACTGCGGGCTCGAAGGCTGCGAGGGCGACGCGGATTGCCCAGAAGGGTCAGCGTGCGTCACCCATGACGACGGCGGTGGCGCAGCGAACTACTGTTTCAGGGTCTGCGTGAACAAGCCGGAATGCAATCGCAACCGTGATGAAGCGAATTGGTCGAATTGTTCGGCGAACATCACCTTCGTCGACGAGCCGCAGGACCGAAAGGCCTGCGTGCCACCATCCTCCGGTATCTAGCCCCGATTCCCTTGACTTCCCGAGGGTCGGACCGTAGTACAGCCGCCGCCGTCATGCTGGCGTAGCTCAATTGGTAGAGCACCGGTTTTGTAAACCGGCGGTTATGAGTTCAAGTCTCATCGCCAGCTCTACACGACAAAACGGAATGACCATGGAGGGTTGCCCGAGCGGTCAAAGGGAGCAGACTGTAAATCTGCCGGCTTATGCCTACGGTGGTTCGAACCCACCACCCTCCACCAGGAGATAAGAAGACAGATTACGCGGGTGTAGCTCAGTTGGTAGAGCCTCAGTTTTCCAAACTGAATGTCGCCGGTTCGAGCCCGGTCGCCCGCTCCAACCCGCAGTGCAGGTGAAACGAGACGCGATTCAGACTATGCCCAGGTAGCTCAGTGGTAGAGCACCCCCTTGGTAAGGGGGAGGTCGTGAGTTCAAGTCTCATCCTGGGCTCCCCAAATTTAGTGAGTTCAAGCAAGCTCACTCAGAAGAATGACGAAGTAGGAAGCGAACGATGGCTAAAGAAAAGTTTGTCCGAAACAAGCCACACATCAACGTCGGCACGATTGGTCACATCGACCATGGCAAGACGACGCTGACGGCGGCGATCATGAAGGTGATGTCCGACAAGCACAACGGCGAGGTCAAGAGCTACAAAGACATCGCGAAGGGCGGGACGGAGCGCGACGACACCAAGACGGTGACGATCGCGACGAGCCACGTGGAGTACCAGACGGGCAACCGTCACTACGCGCACGTCGATTGCCCCGGGCACGC
>DASRZF010000085.1:0-6099 GCA_035686645.1 Polyangiales bacterium | reverse complement strand
TCCAGAGCCCGATCTTCGCTCGCTTCACCCGAAGCTCCATCTGTTCGAGCGTATATCCGTCGCCTGTCCGGGGCGCGCTTGGCACAGGGGGCAGCCTCAACACCGGCAGAGTCTAGCTTGAGCTGCAGCGCGGGCTTTTCGGGTGCTGGCTAAGAAGAAACCTCCTCCTCTTGTGCGCTCGCGCTCAGAGGCAAAGTCTCGACCGACGCGCAGACACAAAGGAGTCCGAACAAGTAGCGCATGACAAACTCCCGATTTCAGCCCTCCCCACCGGAGCGCCAACAAGGCGAGCGATGCTGATGCATTTGGTGTGCCAGCGCGGATTTGTAGGATTCTTGGCGGTATTACAAAACCATGACCGCAAGTGCTGCGTCTGTCGGGGTGGTGGGCGCAACGGGTGCGCCCTGACCCAGCATGCAAATAGCAGGCTTTGCTCTCGCTAGTTCAGCGCCACTGCCAGCGCCCGCGTCCGAGATCAGTGTCGAAGGCCCATCAGGGCTTCGAGAGTATCTCGAAGGCCCCGCAGATCCGATCCGCTCACGTGTGCCGAGGCGCCCGCGTGGAGGGCGGCTTCCTTCCCGTTTCCGCCGTCCTCCAACAGGACCGCGCGAACGTGCTGGGTGTGACTGCCCCGCTTCAGCGCCGCGATGATCTCTGCCCCAGAGAAGCGTCCGACCGTGGCAGCGAGGACGATCGCGTCGGGCGGTTGCTCACCGATCTCAAGGAGTCCGGTGATCGGGTCAGTGTAGTCGACGACGTCGAATGCCTTTCGCAGCTCGGCGACGATCTCGCGCTTCGAGCCGGCGTTCTCGATGAGCAAAGCGACGCGCGGACGCTCTGCGTCCAACTCGTCTGGGATCGGGTAGCCGTACTTGCGGAGGAAATCCAAGACGTGGGGGCGACGGAATCGGAGATGCCGGCCAGGGGTGCGGAAGTGCGGGATCTGGTCTCGATCGGCCCAGTTGTGGATCGTCTTCAGATCCACCTGGCAGAAGCGTGCGATTTGCGACGCTGTGAAGAGATCCCTCGGCTTTCGGGCATCGGCCGTCATCCCCTCCTTGGGTAGCTGCCGGGCACCCCGAGAGACAAGAAGAAGCCGGAATATTCTGGAAAATCTGTAGCCTAGCGAACAGGCAATGGAGCTTCCCGCCAGGCGCCGTTGTCAAACACCATACGGGTAGCACCCGGGAGCACGGGTTCGTTCTCGGGGTGCGCGGGGTCCCCCGGAAGCGCCAAGAACCAGCCACCGTCACCGGTCACGATCTCGGGGCGGACGAGGGGGGGCTTCCGGGACAGCGCGTCCGCGATCACTGAGTCAGCGTCATCGAAGTCGGCCAACCACTGCAATGTTCTAACCGTTGGCGGTGCCAACTTGATTCGACCTTCGAACATGTCTGCGATCGCGCGAGCCGGGCGAAGCCAGACGGCCGATGTCGTTTCGGTTCCGTCGTGGCGGGCGCGTTGATCTGCAGGCGCGACGGCGATGTAGAAGCGCGTGTCGAATCTTCGGCTTTCCATCTTGGGGGTGATCCAGCGCGCGTAGGGCGTGAGCGCCGCGGAGCGGATCTTCAGGTCGAGCTCTGCTGCGAGATCCAAGAACGCGGCACCATCATGAAGGCGTTGGCGAGCTTCGGCGAGGTCAGCATCCACGGAGGTGCTCGCCAACAAGACGCCGGCTTCCTCGAACGTCTCCCGCACGGCCGCAACCAGCAGGCCGAGCCCAACATCCGCATCGGCCTCGCCGAGTTGCTCGCTGAGGTCTTCTGCGGAGCGATCAATTCTTTCGCGCCACCCGGGGTCGCTGTCACTGGGATCCACTTTCCCGCCGGGGAACACGTGTGCGCCCCCCATGAAGCCGCTCTGCTGATGCCTGCAGAGCATGAACGTCTCGAGTGCTCCGCCTGTCTCGCGGAGTACGATCACGGTCGATGCATCCTTGATAGGCTTGCCTTCCGGCGCGCCGCTCATGGTTCTTGTGAGACCAGAACGTGGGTCGTCGAAACCCCGATCGCATTTGCGATCCGGGCAAGCGTCTCGAGCGAGGGCGTGTGTCGCCCCGCTTCTACGCGCGCGATGTTCGGGCGATGAATGCCGGTTCGACGCGCGAGCTCGGCCTGCGTGAGACCCGCCGCGAGACGGAGCTCACGAAGACGCGCGCCCAATTTCTCGCCATTGATTGCAATGTCGTCATGCCCGTGGGCCGTGTCCGCGCCATGCACCAGCGCGACCGCGAGCTGGCAGACCGCACCGCTCGCGAGCTGAAGTACCGCCTTGGTTGCGGTCGAATCGATCGTGATGCTCGTGATCTCGGATCCATCGTCGCTCGCATCGATCGGACGTGAATGGAGGGACGCGTCGCCATTGCCGAGCACCGCGAGCACGTCATCACTGCAAGGGGACACCGTGACGAACTCGAAGCGAAGACCTCGTCGCGTATTGGCGCGCCGCGTGATCGCCGCGGCGATGGGGGCCAAGTCTGCTTCATCTCGGGTCACGAGCCCGTGACAGACCTCGCTAATGATGTCTTCGATCATGTCGCCATCGCGCTCGACATGTAGGACGGGCAATGCGCCGGAAGCACGCACGAAGCCGATCGTAGAAAGGAGCTCGTCAGCATCGAGATCGGCTCCGTCGACAATCACCGCAACCTGTCCGCCAACCGCGTTGGCGAGGTCGCTTGGTGCAACCACTCTGGAAACGATCTCGTGCTCGCTCAGGGCGGTTTGCCATTGCTGCACGAAGTGCTCGCGTTCCGTCAACAATGTTACGCTCGACGTCATCATGCCTCCGGGCAACGGGAGCGATGAGGTGTACACTCACACGTCAGGAAGCTCAACCGTGAATCACGAGGAACTGCGGAACGCCTCTCGTTGAGGATCTTTCCGAAACGACTCGTGGTTGACACTCGACGGTCGCTTTGCTACCCCCGGACGCCTTCCCACCGGGTGGCAGCTCTTTGCTCAATTCAGGGGACCACCGATGTTCAAGTCGACCTGCGTTTTTTCAGGAAACTCAAATCCGGCTCTCGCCGAGAAGATCGCCAACTACCTGGAATTGCCGATGGGTCGCGCGCGGGTCACGCGGTTTTCAGACGGCGAGGTCTTCGCGGAGATCAAGGAAAACGTTCGCGGTGTCGACGTCTACGTGATCCAGTCCACCTGCGCGCCAGTCAACGACAATTTGATGGAGCTATTGGTCATGGTCGACGCGCTCAAGCGTGCGTCCGCCGGCTCGATCACCGCAGTCGTCCCCTATTACGGATATGCGCGCCAGGACAGAAAGGCTGCGCCTCGAACGCCGATCACAGCCAAGTTGGTCGCGGACCTGCTGAGCGCCTCGGGCGTCGATCGCGTCGTTTCGATGGATTTGCACGCAGGGCAGATTCAGGGTTTTTTCAACAAGCCTTTTGACCATCTTTACGCGATGCCCGTGTTCTTGCAGCATCTGCGCCCCCGCTTCAGGACCCCACCGGTGTTCGTCTCGCCCGATGCAGGAGGGGTGGAGCGCACCCGTGCCTACGCGAAGCGTCTCGATGCGGATCTGGCCATCATCGACAAGCGTCGTGAGCAGAAGAACGTGAGTGAAGTCATGAACATCATCGGCGATGTGGACGGGCGCGAGTGCTTGATCCTGGACGACATGATCGACACGGCCGGAACCATGACGAACGCTGCCAGGGCTTTGCAGGAGAAGGGGGCCAAGCGGGTCATGGCGGCGGCTACCCACCCGGTCTTGTCGGGTCCGGCGCTCGAACGCATCATGGATTCCCCCCTGGAGGAGCTCATCGTGACCGACACGATACCCCTTCGGGAGGAAGCCAAGCAGACCGGTCGGTTCCGCGTGCTTTCGGTGGCAAGTTTGCTAGGAGAGGCCATCAAACGGATTCACCACAGCGACTCGGTGAGCTCGCTGTTCGTATAATTGGAGTATTTGAGAATGGAAACTACGACGTTGCAGGCTGAGGTCCGCGATAGCCGCGGAAAGGGGCCAGCGCGTCGGCTGCGTGCAGAAGGAAAGGTCCCGGGCGTGTTTTACGGCCCGGGCATAGAGCCCACGCCGCTGACCCTGTCCCCCAAAGAACTAACCAAGGCACTTCGAGGCGAGCGCGGAAGGAACGTAGTGTTCAAGCTGACCGTGCACGGCGAGCCCGAGTTGGCGATGGTCAAGGACCTCACCACGGATCCGGTGAGCCAGGAGCTGCTCCATATCGATTTGTATCGGGTGTTCGAGGACAAGGAGCTCGATGTCCAGGTGCCGTTCCACACCCATGGAAGGGCCGCCGGAGTGGTTCAAGGTGGCGTCCTCAACGTCACCCGTCGCACGCTTCCCGTTCGTACGACCCCGGCAAACATCCCGGTATCGATCGACGTGGACGTCACTCATCTCAACCTGAGGGACAGCATTGCCGTCGAAGACGTGAAGCTCCCTCCGGGCGTGGAATGCACCCTGCAGCCCAAGCTCACGCTGGCTATCATTCTCGAGCCTCGCAAGGCCACCGCAGAGGAAGCGGCCGAGGATGCGGCTGCAGCTGCGGCAGGAGCAGCAGCTACGGCGGCGTCGGCAGCCGAGGCCGATAAGGCCAAGGCCACCAGCTAGGAGCCTGCTGGCTCGTGGGCACGCACCTCATCGTGGGCCTGGGAAATCCCGGGCCCCAGTACGCTGGAAATCGCCACAACGTTGGATTCATGGTGATCGACGAGTTGGCGCGGCGATGGGGCGCGCCTCGCTCTCGCGAGAAGTTCAAGGGCGAGTTCAGCAAAGTTGCGGTCGGTGGCGAGGAGATCGTCCTGCTCAAACCGATGACCTACATGAACCTCAGCGGCGAGTCTGTTCAAGCCGCCATGCAATTTTTCAAGGTGCCGCTCGAGCAGGTCGTGTGCATTCACGACGAGCTCGACCTCGAGTTTGGCGTGGTGCGTCTCAAGGACGGAGGCGGCACGGCCGGTCACAACGGGCTTCGCTCGATGGTGGCGCACTGCGGCCCGGGATTCGTACGTTGCCGCGTCGGAATCGGTCGGCCCCAGCATGGACGCCCGGAGCAGTATGTTCTTAGCGATTTCAATAGCTTGGAGAGAGCTGAGCTCGGGCTCGCGCTCGAGCTAGCGGCCGACATGGTGGACACTAGCGTTCGCAACGGGGTCCGTCAGGCCATGAATCGGCACCACGACAGGTCTTGAGCACTGGCACCCGACTCAGGATCGGCTATGCCTCGGCCTCCCTCGCTCCAGCCATGCGCTGGGGCCGACCAGACCAGGAGGAGATATGGCAAGCAGCGCAGCAGCGTCCGCCACGCGGTGGGCTCGAGAATACGAGACAATTTACATTCTGCGGCCAAACGTCGACAACGACGCCGCCGAAAAAATTGTCGACCGACTGAGGGAAGTGATCACCCGCCTAGAGGGTACGCTCACGAAGCTCGACAACTGGGGGAAGCGCAAGTTGGCTTACCCGATTCAGAAGAATCATCGAGGTATCTTCGTTTATCTGAAGTACGTCGGGTTCAATGATCTCGTTGCCGAGATCGAGCGCAACCTTCGCTTGCTGGACGAGGTCGTGCGATTCCAAACGGTCCTGATCGCCGAGGACATCGACCCGGCTTCGATCGCCGTGGATCCCGACGAGGTCAAGTACCTTCATGTCGAAGAAGAAGAGGAAGAATCCGAGGACGCTGAGCTGGAGCGTGCTCGGAGCCTCGGGATGGCGCCGCGCGCGTCCCGAGAGGCCCCCCGCGACTCGGACGACGACTCGGACGACGATTCCGACGACGACTCGGACGACGACTCGGACGACGACTCGGACGACGACTCGGACGACGATTCCGACGATTCCAACGATTCCAAGGACAAAACAAAGACCTCGTCCGTCTCCAAGCCGAAGGCGACGGCGGATGACGACGATGAGACATCAAACGAAGCTGCGTCCGACGACGAGGGCGAGGAAGGCTGAGCCATGGGCGACGACATTAGACAGGATTTCGACGTTGAGGCCGGTGGCCGCCGCCGTGGTGCACGCAAGAAAGCGCCGGGCTTGGGGCTACCTCCGGACTTCAAGTTCGACTACAAAGATCCCCAGCAGCTTCGGAACTTCATCACCGATCGC
>DASRZF010000084.1:0-3207 GCA_035686645.1 Polyangiales bacterium | reverse complement strand
CGGAGCCGACCCGATTCGATGCAGCCGCGGGGTCGTCATCACGCCCGATGTGGCCCTTGCTAGCGTCGTCGGCGAGTTCGACGTCATCGTGCTGCCGGGCGGCGCCGAAGGTGCGAAACGGCTGGCGTCCTCTTTGAAAGTCGGGGAGCTGCTGCGCGTCCAGGAGAGCGCGGGCCGATATGTCGCGGCGATTTGCGCCGCACCGATTGCGCTGAAGGCGCACGGAGTATTTGAACACCGTCAACTCACCAGTCACCCGAGTGTGAAGCCAGAGCTCGAAAACTGGGCCGACTATAGCGAGCATTCGGTGGTGGCCGACCTCAACTTGATCACGAGCCGCGGCCCGGGCACCGCGTTCCCCTTCGCCCTCAGGATTGTCGGCACCCTCACCGATGCACAGCGTATGGTTGAAGTGCGCGCACCGATGATGTTTCCAGTACAGGTCTCCTAAATGGGCGGCTCGGGCGGCCGTATCACGCGGGGCCGCACGGAAACCTTGGCTCGGGCCACGTATGACAAGAGCTTGTGTACTGCGGAGCTCGCAAAGAAACCGGGGGCGGTGGGCGTATGGTCCGGCTCGGGAACCGGCAATGTCGCGATCAACGCGCCGTCTCCTGACTGACCGAATTTCACTTCGGGGCTGAGGGCCTCGATCATCCGCCTCGAAGCCGCGTTCTCGGCGAGCAACTCGGTCACGAACCAGCGAACATCGCGCTCCCAGGCCGCTTCGATCAGGCGTTGAAGAAGGACCGAGCCAAGCCCTTTGCCCTGATAGTCGTCGGAGACCGTCACTGCCGGCTCTGCCGTGTCCGGCTTCTCCTGCAGTCGTACGAATCGAGCGATTCCGACGCCTTCGTCCTTCGAAACCAAATGCCGACGGATCGCCCCTATCGCGAAGTGGTCGACACCGTCGACTTCGGTGAGGTAACGAAGCTCAGACTCGGTGAGCTTGGATTTCGGCGCCATGAAGCGAGCATACCGTGAATCCGGCGAGAGGCGCTCGAAGCCCTCGAGCAACATCGCCTTGTCGGACGGTCGCATCAACCGCAGGTGGACGCGTTGGCCGTCCGAGAGCTCGACGGTTTCCTCGTAGGACGCGTCGTAACGATAGTCCTGCTCCCCCATGCAACAGCCAGCCTAGGGTTGATCGAGGGCTTGCACAACCGCATCCATTGCCGCCGCGGCGCCCGTTCGTAGCCGATAGTCGACGACGTGGGACACCTCACTCGTGCCCGGGTTGATTTCGACCGTGAGTCTTCCTCGCCGACGCGCGTCGAGCACGGGCTGCGCGATGTACGGAAAGACGCTCGTCGTCCCGATCGAGAAGACGGCGTCGAACCCGCGCGTGAGCTCCGTCTGCAGCACCCGGGTGCGATCCATGGGGAGCATCTCGCCGAACAGCACGACCTCGGGTCTCACCAATGAGGCGCATTCCGGACACGAGGGGGGGATGTCGAGACCGAGGTAGCTGCGGACGCGCCAGCGATGACCGCATCGCGTGCAGACGAGCCGATGGACGTCTCCATGAATGTCGATGATGTTCCGACTGCCCGCCGCATGATGCAGGCCGTCCACGTTCTGGGTGAGTATCCAGACGCGCTCGAAGCGTCGCTCGAGCTCTGCGATCGCGTGATGCGCTCGATTTGGACCCGCGTCTCGACAAGAGCTCTCGATTTGATGGATGTACTTCCAGGTGAGTGCAGGGTTGCGTCGGAACATTGCGCCCGAAAGGGCCGCCTCGATTGGAATCCCTTCGTCGGTTTCCTCTTGCTCGTACAATCCTCCAATGCCCCGGTAGGTCGGAAGGCCCGAATCTGCCGAAACACCCGCACCCGTGATGAAGAGGATGCTCTGGCTGTCCCGCAAGCGCCTCGCGATCTCGGATAACTGAGGCGTTTCCATCGAATCTCGTTATCCCAATATCCACAGAACGCCAAGCCTCGCGCCTTCGGCCCTAGCGGACGCGGCCTCCCATCACTATGGATCCCTCATGTTCAGCTTCGAAAAGAAGGTCGAAATGCCCAGCCCCGAACGAGCCCTCCCGGGACGGGACGCCAAGATGCGCGTCCCCGCGAAACACTTCGTCCTCGGCACGCCTCTCGAAGGGCCGTTCCCGAGCGACACTGAAATGGCGATGTTCGGGCTCGGGTGCTTCTGGGGCGCTGAGCGAAAGTTCTGGGAGAGCGCCGGGGTTCACACGACCGCTGTCGGCTATGCGGGAGGCTACACTCCGAATCCCACGTACCAAGAGGTCTGCTCGGGCCTCACCGGCCACAACGAAGTCGTTCTCGTCGTGTACAAGCCCGCAGAGCTCGTCTACGAAAAGCTACTCCAGCTGTTCTGGGAAAGTCACGATCCCACGCAGGGCATGCGGCAAGGAAACGACCGTGGGACTCAGTATCGATCTGGCATCTACTACTTCAGTGACGAGCAGCGCGAACTGGCGACCGCATCGTCATTGCGCTACCAGTCGGCGCTCGCCGATGCAGGATACGCTCGCATCACGACGGAGATTATCGCGGCCCCGCCTTTTTACTACGCGGAGGACTACCACCAGCAATACCTCGCGAAGAACCCAGCAGGCTACTGTGGATTGGGCGGCACGGGAGTGAGCTGCCCGACCCGCGTCGAGCCGATGGTCGAGAAAGACACGTAGCCGCGGGTTTTCACCTGCATATCCGTACACCGATCGAGCCTTTTTTGGTTGACCTATCAGCGGTGCTTCCATGTATGCTGCGGCGGCCCCCCCAGGGCGCACGTTGGTGGAGGAGCCCCGTAATGAAGCACAATTTACTGACGGCAAGCCTATTGCTTGGGCTGCTCATTCCAGCGTTTGCGAGCGCGAATCCGGAGCCGACCGCCTACGACACGCGGAGCATCGCGATGGGTCTTACAGGCGTCACGTTCCTCGATCGGCCTGCCGCCCTCGCCCTCAACCCGGCCAACCTCGAGGGCATCCCGAAGCTCGGGTTCACGTTCAACTTCACCGGCCTGCTCGTGAATCAAACGGCGCCGGTGCAAGGACCGAACACGAGTGTCTCTTCTGGGCTCGGGTTTGGACCCTTGCCGTCGGGTTTCATCGCCGGGCGAATCGCTCCCCGCGTCGTGTTTGCGGGTGGTATCTACATCGAGACGGGATATGGCTCGTCGTTCAGCGGGGTTAAGTGCCTCGACGGTGCGGCCGTGACACCGAACCCCTCGAGTCAG
>DASRZF010000083.1:0-7178 GCA_035686645.1 Polyangiales bacterium | reverse complement strand
GCCAGCGTCAGTGCCAGCGTCAGCGCCAGCGAAATTACTCTTCTAATTTCGACCAAATGGGTGGCGCGTCGGCGCCCGGGTCCTTGGCGCCGAGGCGCTGGGCTGCCCTGAGGATCGTCGCCGTTGCCTTCAGCGCCTCTTGCAGGTGCGGAGCCCAGGGCACTTGCCGTGAGCGCGCAGCACCCTGCCTCGCCGACGCGCATGCCGGATCGTCGACATCGCGGAGCGGGTCCTCGGGCAGCGTGTCGTAGTAGATCCGAAAATCGGTGGTCGGAGCGAGTGCTTGCCGAAGACCGTGCTCGCCGGTAAGCCAAGCTTGCAGTCGAAGACAGGCGTGTTCGCGAACCAGATCTCGCTCGCTTTCGTTGTCGAGCCCGAAGTCTGGAACCGCGAGGCTCTCCTGTCCCTCGACCAAGGAATGACAGAGCTCGTGCAGAATCATCTGAGCCAAGCAATCGTCGGGATCGAGCGTGCTGGGATCGCCGATGATCATGACGCCCTGCCCGTCCGTCGAAGCATACACTTCGGCAGAGCGTTCCACTCGAAATCCAATTCGGCGGGCCGTGGTGAGCCAAACGGCATCGAGCGGATCGAGGTAGCTCAGGTGGGGGATTCGATTCACTTCGACGTAAACTCTGAAATCAACGGAAGCCTTCGTCTAGCGCTCGTCCGTACAGAGCGCGAAGGAGGCCGATCTCGGCGGGCTGCTTCAACGGAACCGGTAGGCCTCCCAGAAGTGGGGTTTTCCGTGCTACCGTTCGGACCAGTGGGAACCGCACGCTGTCCAATTTGCAAGAAACAGCTATCCAAACGGACCAAGAACTTCCCGTTCTGTTCGGAGCGATGCAAGCTGATCGACGCTGGCAACTGGTTCGAAGGCAACTACCGAGTCGAGACGAAGCACGACGACTTCTCATGGGGAGAGAACTGATGAAGTACATAGTCTTGTTGATTGGAGCTCTCTTGATGTTTGGGACGACCGCGTCGGCGCAGGACGAGGCGGGCACGGTCACTGCGTCCGAGGCCAGCGCGCAGCCACAAGAAGAGAAGCGCAGCGTGTACTATAAGAAAGTTCAGGGCTTGCTCTGGATGGAGATGTTCGCGGGTCCATCCGCATACGACCCCGACAAGTTCGGCTCGGTCGACATCAATGGCACCACGGCGAATGCGCCGAAGGCCAATGGCCCCGAATTTGGCGGCGCGCTGGGGCTCGGTCTTGGAGGGTTCTGGCTCGGAGGATTCTACCGGCAAGCCAACTACAACACGTACAAGCTCATGAAGGTGGGTCTCGACATTCAGGGGATCTTCCGGTTCATCCCCTGGGTGCACCCGATGGTTCGCATCGATCTGTTCTACGGTCGAACGTTCAATGGCGATCCATTCGACACGGGCTTGACCAATCTAAACGTGGACGGTGGAGGGTTCACGCTCGGCGCGGGCTTACGCATTCCGATCATCCGGTGGATGTCTTTCGCGGCGACTTTCGATTGGTCGATGATCGGATTGGCGGTCAGAGGCAACGATTCCGGCGGCGGAAGTATAAAGACAGGTGCGTTGGGCCAGCAGCTTGCGGCTACGTTCGCCCTCACGTTTCACTTCATCGGCGTGCGCGGGGACTAGCTCTGACTCGCCTCGTGCACGTGGTCGACTAGAGCACGCGCTTGTGCCGGCGTCGCCTCGGGCATGATGCCGTGCCCGAGATTGAAGATGTGGCCGGGTCGCCCTGCTGCGCTCTCGAGGACCTCGCTGGCTCGGGCGCGCATGACATCGGTGGACGCGAGTAGCGCTGCAGGATCCATGTTTCCCTGCAAGGCGACGTCCTCGCCGAGGACGGACCAGGCGTCGTTCAACGAGATACGCCAGTCGATGCCGATCACGTCGCCGCCCGCTTCTTTCATGGCTGGATAGAGGGCAGGATTGCCCGTGCCGAAGTGGATCGCCGGAACATTCTTCGGGAGCTTCTCGAAGATGGCCTTGCTGTGCGGCAAGACGTAACGCCTGTAGTCTTCGGGGGAAAGACAACCGACCCAGCTGTCGAAGAGCTGGACCGCCTGCGCGCCGGCGTCGATCTGCGCGATGAGATAGTCGGCGATGGCGCTCGAGAGCTTGGACATGAACGCGTTCCAGAGGCCTTCGTCGCCGTACATCAGCTTCTTCGCCTCGTAGTAGTTCTTCGAACCACCACCTTCGATGGCGTACGAGGCCAAGGTAAACGGCGCGCCGGCGAAACCGATGAGCGGGACTTCGAGCTCTTTACGCGTGGTTCGGATCGCGTCCATCACGTACGAAAGCGAGCCCGCTGCATCGATGCGCTCGGGAATGCCGTCGACCTGCGCAGCGGTGCGAATCGGATTCATGATCTTCGGACCGTGGTCGTCGGTGAACTCGAAACCGATCTGGAGCGGCTCGAGGATCAAGAGGATGTCGGCGAAGATGATTCCGGCATCCACTCCTAGTTGCTCGACCGCGCGAACGGTCACCTCGCAGGCGAGGTCCGGCGACTTGCAGAGCTCGATGAAGCTGACCTTCTCACGCAGCGCTCGATACTCGGGTTGATAGCGCCCCGCCTGCCGCATGATCCAAACCGGGGTGTACGAAGTCGGCTCACGCCGACAGGCCTGCAGAAACACACTCATCGGCGAAGGCATAGCACGCTTGTTCACCGCGCGAGCAAGCGAACGCCTACATCGCGATGGGGGGGTCGGTGCGCACGTTCTTCACGAGGCCGCGAACCTCAGCGAGCAGGAAGATCGAGCCTGCGACGACGACCAAGCCATCGGAGCCAGCGGCTCGTTTCGCCCGGGAAACTGCATCTCGCACGCTGCGGGCCACGGTTCCCTCGCGGATCTTGGCGAAGACGGCAGGGGCTTCAGACCGATGAACCGCCGGGGCGGCATAGACGCGGTGGTCTACACGGCCATCGAACGCCGCAAGCATTCGCTGGTGGTTCTTGTCCCGCATGGCTCCGAACAAGAGCACGACTCGGCCGCTCGGTTCGAGCTCGTCGAGGTAGCGCACAAGCGTCTCGCAACCCGATGCGTTGTGCGCGGCGTCGAACAAAAACGCGGGCTCGCCGGGGTGCCACTCGAGACGGCCCGGCCACTTGGCCTTCTTCAAGCCCGAACGAATGTCCGCATCCGAAATCTCGAAGCCGGCTCGGGAGAGCTCGTTCAGCGTCGCGAGCACGCACGCAGCGTTGTCCGCCTGGTGCCTTCCCTCGAGACCGAGTCGAAGGCCGTCCCATTGGCGATCCCCCACACGGACATGTAGCGATCCATTGCTCCACTCGCTTTCGAAGTCGCGATCGATCCAGCGAAGGGGTGCTCCAACCGTCTTCGCACGCGCGCTGATGGAGCGCTTTGCGCTTGGAACGCGCGTGCCGACGACACCGGGAACTCCCGGCTTCAAGATGCCCGCCTTCTCTCGAGCGATCTTCCAAAGCGTGTCGCCCAGAATCCGCTCGTGTTCGCGGCTGATGTTCGTGATCACAGTTGCATCGGGTGTCACGATGTTGGTCGAGTCGAGCCGGCCGCCGAGTCCCGCTTCCAGAAGCACGATGTCGCAGCGGGCGTCGCGAAAGGCCTCGAATGCCAGCAGGGTCGTATGCTCGAAGAACGAAAGGGGCGGCAGGCGCGTGTCCGACCGCAGACCCTCGATCCTCATTGCCGCCTCGCGCTCCGAAATCGGCCTGCCGCCGATGCGGACGCGCTCTACGTATCGCTGCAGGTGCGGCGAAGCGAACTGCCCGGTCCGATAGCCCGCGGCTCGGAGCACCGACTCGAGCATCGTGGCCACGCTGCCCTTCCCGTTGGTTCCCGCGATGTGGACATAGCGCAGCGCGCCCTCCGGATGGCCGCGCAGCTCCGCGGCGCTACGAATGCGTTCGAGGCCAAGCTTGATTCCGCGAGACTCCAGGCCGTAGAGCCAAGCAAGCGCCTCCTGGTAACGTGTCACTCTGAGAGATACTCGACCATGCGCGCGATGTTGTCCCGTATGTTTGCACGGGTGGAGATCATGTCGATCATGCCGTGCTCGAGAAGGAACTCCGCTCGCTGGAAGCCCTCCGGGAGCTTCTGCCGAATCGTGTCCTCGATGACGCGTGGCCCTGCGAAGCCAATCAGTGCGCCCGGCTCCGCGATGTTTACGTCGCCCTGAAGAGCGAAGCTTGCCGCGACACCGCCGGTCGTCGGATTGAGCACGACACTGATGAAAGGTGTACCCGAAGCGCGAAGCTTGCCCCGTGCGGCCACCGTCTTGGCCATCTGCATCAGGGAGAGCGAGCCCTCCTGCATTCGTGCGCCACCCGAACAGGACAAGAGCACCACGGGCTGCCTCTGCTCCGCACCGCGTTCCATCATGCGTGTGACGATCTCGCCGACCACCGACCCCATGGACCCACCCATGAATCGGAATACGAAGACCCCGAGTTGCACCATCCGTCCATCGATTCGAGCCGTGCCCGCCAGGATGGCGTCGTTTACACCGGTCGATGCTCGCGCAGCTTCCACGCGCTCCAGATAGGGCTTCGAGTCGACGAAGCTCAGAGGGTCGGCGGCCGCCAAGTCCGCGTCGAGCGCGGTCCAGGTATCTTCGTCGGCGAGGAGCTCGATCCATTGCTCCGCCGCCAAATGAAAGTGAAAACCGCAGGCCGGACAGACCTCGAGATTGCGCTCGAAGTCTTCTTTCTTCACCGCATCACCGCAGGCTTCGCACTTGCGGAAGAGCCCTTCGCCGAGCGTCCTCTTCTCGGAGGCGTCCACGCTGGCCTTGGTTTTGGCGAACTCGTTCACTGCCCCTCGCTAGCATGAAGCCGAATCGCAAGCGAGATGCAAGCTCGTCAGCGAGAGGCTCTGGCGACGATGGCCGACAAGTGCCGCCCGGTTTTTCCGTGCTCGCGCCGGTGCGAAAAGAACTGCGCGGCATCCCTCGATGTACATCCGCCCACGTCGTCGACGGCTTCGTGAGGAACGCCCGCGTCTCGAAGTTGCAATCGAATCAGCGCAGCGAGATCGCCGTGGGGTTTCGCGGCACTGCGCTGAACGACGGGACGACCGTTCGCCGCCTGCTCGATTTCCGCCGCGACCTCTTCGCCGATCTCGAAAGCTTCGACGCGAATGTGCGGGCCGAGCGCAACGATGAGCTCTGAGGGATCGTGAGCAAGCGATGCGATGGCGCGCGGCAAGATCCCAGCCACGGCTCCGCGCCAGCCTGCATGAACGGCGGCCACGTGTCCGCTCGGGGGATGCGCGATCAGGATGGGTACACAGTCAGCGGTTCGTGCTGCGACGGCGTAGCCTTCGGCACGCGTGATGAGTGCGTCGCCTTCGAGCTCGGCGAAGGTGTCGGCTGCGTCGGTTTCGGAAACCACTCGCACGTCAGTCCCGTGCACCTGCCGCTGCTCGAATAGGCGATCGCGCGAGAGACCGAGGCTCCGTGCGAAGCGCAAGCGATTCTCATGCACCGATTCGTCCGCATCGCCTAAGTGGAAACCGAGGTTGAGGGTATCGTAAGGAGCAACGCTCACCCCACCCGACCGGGTAGCAAACGCATGGCGAAATCCATGGCGACCGAGAACGACGGAATGCAAGGCGCACACGATGTGGTTTGTAGCACGACGCGATTGCGCGAGCTTCCGCTGCGGGCTAAGGAGGCGGTCCTCAAGTCCGGGCTTGGAGTTGGCTCATGCATCGGTTTCCCTCGAAAGAATGGACTGCAGCGCTGAGAGTTGCGCTCAACAACGATCGCGCGTACCGCGAAGTGGGCAAAGCGTGGACGTTTGGCGCGGTGGCCATGATCGTCCGTTCCGACCCGGCAAACGGCATCGAACAGGCGGCGGGAATCATTCTCGACGTGCACGCGGGGGAATGCCGAGCTGCGAAGTTCGTCGAAGGAACCGATGATCCCCCGGAAGCAGAGTTCGTCATCGTCGCGTCGTATGCGCGCTGGAAAGATGTGATCGAAGGAAAGCTCGACCCCATCAAAGGGATGATGCAGGGAAAGCTGAAACTGACCCGGGGACACCTGCCCACGATCATCCGCTTCGTGGAGCCTTCGCGCCTGGTCGTGGCCAGCGCTCGAAAAGTGCCCACGGACTTCAACTGACCAAAATCCCTGGGGAAAGTTGGTTCTCAGGCGTTCTTCGGGGCGGCGCCAGGGCTCGCCGAAACGTGCGCGAAGCGCCGATGATGCTATCACGGCGCGCCATGAAATCACTTAGCCTCTTTCGACCTGCTCTCATCATCTTGGCGCTATTCGCGGCTTCCTGCGGAAGCGACTCCAGCTCCACCAACACGTCGCCGCCCGTTCCGCTCGAGCTCACGGCGTCCGAAGCCGCATTTGACCTGAGCGCGGTCGAGGCGGAGTACTTCGAAGCGATCCAGTACGGGCCGTACGACCAGAACCTGTTCGACATCTATCTGCCCGCTTCGGACGAGCCGACGCCGCTGCTGATTTACATCCACGGTGGCGGCTTCACTGGAGGCTCCCGCGATACGTCGGAGAGCGAGGACTTCGTGATGTCGTATCTCGCGGAAGGTGTTGCGTTTGCGTCGATCGACTATCGACTCCTGCAGTCGCCCGACCCGGACGGGGTGATCAAGTCGCTGACCGATAGCACGCGCGCCCTGCAGTTCATTCGGTATCACTCGGAGCAACTCAACATCGACCCGGACAACGTCATTCTGATGGGCGGCTCCGCTGGCGCGGGCACGAGCCTTTGGATCGGCTTCAACGATGACATGGCCGATCCGAGCAGCGAGGATCCGGTGCTGCGACAGTCGACGCGAGTGACCGCGCTGATCGCGATTGCCACGCAAGCGACCTATGATATCGGCAAGTGGACGACCGTGGTCTTTGCAGAATACCGATTGAACCTCTTGGAGCTCGCGGATGCACTCGGCTTGGCGCAGGCGCTGCTCGATTTCTACGGCATCACCGACGTGGATGACTTCGACTCGCCGGCGATTCTCGAGTACCGGGCGCGGGTCGACATGCTCGACCTGATGGACGCGGACGATCCACCGTTCTATGCGCAGAACGACCTCGAGCCAGCAGGCCCCAACGCGCCGCCGATCACTGTGAACCTGGCCTTTCACCACGCCAACCATGCGCGGGTGCTGGCCGAAAGAGCGGACGAAGTCGGCCTGGAGAACGTGGTCAACATCCCGGCTCTGATGATC
>DASRZF010000082.1:0-7504 GCA_035686645.1 Polyangiales bacterium | reverse complement strand
TATCGCGTCACGCGGGACCAGCTCCAAGCCGGGATCGTCAACACCACCACTTTGCTGCAAGCGCAGTCCGAGCTGATTCGTGCGCAGGTCGATGTGGTCGATTCGGCCATTGGGCTTCGAGTCGCCAAGGCAACGCTGCTTCGCGCGATTGGGGAGATGCCCTGAGGTGCCTGTCGTCGTCGCCGCTGCGGTTCTGATTCGGCGGGGCCGGGTGCTTCTCACCCGTCGTGCCGAGGGCCAGCACTTGGCTGGCATGTGGGAGTTCCCAGGGGGCAAGCTCGAACAAGGGGAGTCGCCGGAAGCTGCGCTAGCCCGGGAGTGTCTCGAAGAGTGCGGCATCGAAATCGACGTGGGTGAAATCCTCGACGTGACCCATCACCGATACCGCGAAAGGGATGTGCTCCTCTTGTTCTATCGCTGCGTGCTGCGCGCTGGCGAAGTGCAGAACCTGCAAGTCGCCGAGCACGTCTGGGTCACGCCAGAGGAGCTCGATGGCTATTCTCTTCCACCGGCCGATCTGGGCGTGGTGGCGAAGATTCAATCGCTCGAGCTCTGAGCCCGGTTCAGCGGGTGCGCGCGCCCTCGATCACGATGCGGCGGACGAGGCTGTCTTCTTCCGCGGGCATGGAGACGGGCTCAGCCAGGACGCGAATCGTCGCGCCCGTCGGGGAGTACTCGTACGTGTAGAGCATGCCCTTGGGATTCGGCTCGGGCTCTCCAAGCTCGGCCGTGAGTTGGCGGATCGTGGGCTTGGCATCGATGAGCTCGAAGGTGACCTGAGTGACGCGATCGGTGGGCGTGGTGAGAGTCGCCCGGTAGCCGTCGTAGTGGATGAGAGCTTTGCTCCTCGTGCGCGCGGTGATCGCGCCCTCCATCGCCGCCGCCACGAAATCCACTCTGGGTTCGGGCTGCGCCATGGCGTGAGCCGCCGCACGCACCGTGTTGATCGCCGCCGTATTGCCTCGGACACCCGCTTGCTCGCTATTGCCGTCGGTCTCGGACTTGGAACCGCGCGAACAGGCTGTTGCGGTCAAGAGGCTCAGTACCAAGAGAACGACGAGGCGAGGGTGCGTCACGACTTCAGCTCCTAGCTGAGGTTTGTATCGCGAAATCGAGGAGCGCCCAAAAAAGGTCCCGGTTCGAATCAGTGTCGGGCCAGGGCCTCGGCCACCGAGACCGTCGAGCCGGTGTCGATGCGAACTGCGAATGGCTCTCGCTGCGTTCCGATCCTCTCGAGCGAAGGGGCCTTTCCGAAGAACGCCGTCGCCGTCTTCTCCAGAACAGGTTTGTACGCATCGTACGTCGTGCCCTCGTTCGGCGCCTTCAGCCGGTCCTGCACACGAAAGAGCAACTCGCCCGTGGCGAACTCCAAGCCGAGGCCACTTTCCTGTTCGAGCAGCCTGCAAGCGTTCAGCGCGCGGCGAAATGCGTCATCGATGCCCGCCTGGAAATCGCCTTCGAATCCTCGCTTACGGCTGTAGAGCAGACCAGGCCGGTCGTCCGCCACGTCGAGGTAGTAGTCGGACTGATGGCCGATGAGCACCACACCCGGTCCCTGGGGGACGTGCGCATAGTCTGCGACGTCGATCAAGAGCTCGTCTGAGATCTTCTTCGCGCGAATCCACTCGTGAAAGACGGGGACCAGCTTCTCGAGCTCGATGTGGCCGGCCTTCGCGTAGACCTTCACCTGAAACTTGCTTGCTTGCATGGGCCTTACTCCGCCGCGGCGGCTGCTGCTTGGGTGAGTCGCTGGTAGCACGCATGCGCCGCTTCGAGAAACAACTGCGCTTCGTCGAGCGTCCGATGAGCGATCTCCGAGTCGGCGGCTTCATAGGACCGATCGTCGTGCAACTTCAGCAAGTACGCAGCGAACTTCCCCTTCGCGAACGGGTCATGGAAGAGCTCGGTGTCGTGCAGGTGTGTCTTGAAGTTCGCGACGACATCGTCGGCGTCGTCTTTGACCTGAATCTCGAGGTGCCGCACCAAGGCCTTGGCGGCCGTGACCATCGCATTGAAGCCGGCTGCTGCGGCGGCTGCCGCCTGACCGCTTTCGAGCGCGTCCTGAGCATCGTGGAGCTGCTGCTCCGCTTCTTGAAGACCGAACTCGACGAAGGGGACGATCTCGCCTGCGCACTCGCCGACCCCGATGTCGCCAATCGTGTACTCGCGCGGGTCGCCCCAGTCGCTGTAGTAGCTGCGGTCGTCTTCATAGGCCGGCGGCTTCTGAATGGGGGCGAGCACCTGGCGGAACTCTCGCTTGCCGACCCGCGCGATGAAGGCCTGGAAGCTCTCGTCGCCTTCGCGGCTGGCGAGGTAGTGCGCCGTGATCAGCTCGACCGCTTTCGGGATGTTCTTCGACGGCACTGCGCCGACCACCAGCCCGTAGCTCTTGGCATTCTCGGTCCATTGGCCGCCGAGCACGATGTTGAAGTGCGGAACCTTGCGGCCGCCGACCTGCCGGCTCACGCCCGTGAAGCCGATATCGGCGGCATGGTGCTGACCGCAGGAGTTGAAGCAGCCGCTGGCCTTCATGCGGAGCGCTTTCACGGCAGGGTCGAGCTGGTCCTCGATCTGCGTGAGCCGATTGCGAAGCTCGCTGGTGAGGCCGCGCGAGGAAGAGATGCCGAGCTTGCACGTATCGGTGCCGGGGCAGGACGTCATGTCCGTGATGGTGCCGGCTCCTGCAGCCGCCATGTTGAGCGCGCGCAGGCCTTCGTAGAACGCGACCGCGTCCGCTCCACTGAGCCAGCGGAAGGTGAGGTTCTGCTCGACGGTGCAACGAATCGAATCGCCGGTGTACTTGCGAGCCAGCTCGGCGAGCGCACGGCCTTGCGTCGAGGTGAAGTCACCGAGTGGCAGCTTCACGATCGCGGAGTAGTAGCCCTCCTGCGCCTGGGGCTTGAGGTTGTGCTCGGCCCAGGCGCGGAAATCAGCCGGGGCTTTGCTCGGGATCGCACCCGCTTCTCGCACGGGCTTTTCGTCGGTGGCGTGCAGGTCGTGGAGGAACGCCGTCCAGCGCTCGTCGGGGCGCAGGGTTTCGCGTTCGGCGGCCACGAGCTTCTTGAACTCGTCAATGCCGACCTTTTGCACGAGGAACTTGATGCGCGCGCGCGCGCGGCTCTGCTTTTCGCCGAGACGGGCAAACACGCGTGACACCGCCTGGGCGAGCGGAAGCAGCTCTTCTTCCGGGCAGAACTCGGCCAGCACCTTGGCTTGCACCGGCACCGCGCCGAGCCCCCCGCCGACCACGACGCGGAACCCGCGCTTGCCCTCGCGAACATGCGCGACCGCGCCGAGGTCGTGGAAGGTGACGAGACCACAAGGATTGTCTTCGCAGCCCGAAAAAGCGATCTTGAACTTACGGCCGAAATCTTGAACGTCGGGGTGGCCCAGGAGGAACTGCGTGATCGCATTGGCATAGGGCGTCACGTCGAAGGCCTGCGTCGTGCAGACGCCGGCGTACTCACAAGCGGTGACGTTGCGCACGCTGTTGCCGCAGGCTTCGCGTGTGGTGATTCCCACGGCGGCGAGCCGGCGCATCATGTCCGGCGCCTCTTCGATGTGAATGAAATGAAGTTGGATGTCCTGCCGCGTGGTGACGTGCAGAATCGAATCCGAATTTTCCTCTGCGAGCTCGCTCAGGACCTCGAGCTGCTCGGCGGTGAGCTTTCCGAATGGAATCTTGATGCGCATCATGCCGGGCGCATCCCAAACCGTCTCCGGGCCCTTCGTCAGATCCCCGCAAGGGAACGCCAAGGTCTTCTGCCCCGTGCCATCGTCGCGCAGGCCGTTGTCGTAGCGCTGGCCGTACACACCGCGACGGAGACGCGTTTCGGCGAAGATCTTGTCTTCGAGCTTACCCTGCTTCTTGAGCTCGATCTGCCCCTCGAAGAGGTCCACTTCACCGGCGAGTTGCTCCGGGATACGATCGCCAAGCTGTTCTTTCCACGAAGTCATGATGCTCCTCAGCCCCAGTCGCTCGAATTGCGGCCGAAGGGCGATTGCTCACTATTCCGCAGCATTACCGCGGGTCAAGTCAACAATAGCTAAATTGCGATATTTGGACTGATTTTATTAGAAAAATCACGATTTGTACCCCTCTTAAATAGTCAAGAATAGGATTCTGCGCCAGTCACTTGCTGAGCGGTGCCTTGCCGCTATAGTGCCGCCGCTCGGCGTCCTCACTAAGGTGTCGAGACCATTCGGGGATCGTCTAATGGCAGGACGCCAGTTTCTGGTACTGGCTATCTAGGTTCGAATCCTAGTCCCCGAGCCAGTTAGCTGTTAAGGAACGCAGCCAACGTAGCAAGATTAGCTTTCGGCCCCATCGTCTAGTGGTCTAGGACATCGGCCTCTCACGCCGGTAACGCGAGTTCGAACCTCGCTGGGGTCACCAGCACAAAGCCCGGTTTCAGCCGGGCTTTGTCCTTGAAGCGATGTCTCGAGTCGACATCCGCGTGGCTGAGTCACGGCGCCATCTATTTCACGCGGTCGTACCAGTACTGGGGCTCGCGACTTGCATGCGCAACCGCGACCACTGCTCGGCGGCCATCCACGATCGCGGTTACGATCGAGTACGGAAAACGCAGCACGCTGAAGCGCCGCACATCTCGTTCGCGATCGAATCCGTGCGCGCGGATGCCACTTTTGGGGAACCGAGCGGCCCGGTCCACGCTTCCGCGCACTGCCGACGCGAACAAATTGCCGTGGCCAGTTCGTTCACGCTCGTACCAGGTCGCTGCCGCCTCGAACTCATCGGCAGCATCCGCCTCGAATGGTAGCTTCACGAGATCTCGCGGAGCGTCTTCCGAATTCTGGCCTCGACCTCATCGCCTGGGATGAGACGCGACTCCCCGCGCTCCACGGCCTCGATGCGCCGAGCAATTTCCGCCTTCCACTGGGGCGTGAGCTCGTCTTCCGCTGTCTCCAGGCTCTCGTTCAGGGCAGCGACCAGTGTCGCCCGTTGCTCCTCAGATAGGGCAAGTGCGTCTTCTAGGATTTTCTTGGTTGCCGAGGTCACCAAAGCAGTTTAACGGGGAAAGTGTCGCATCGCTAGTGGCCTGTCGTTCCTCAAGACCCTGTCCGCCGTGAGATGTGACCCACGATCATCGCGAGCCTGATCAAGCGGGCGCGACTCAGCTGTGCACGGATTGCCGTCGTCCAAGCTCATCATGCAGCCATCCGAAGGTCGTCCCATTCTTCAATGAAAGCGGAAAATTGGTTCCAACTTCGCGTCGCTGGGGTCACCGCCATCAGAGAGTCCGGCTTCGGCTGGGCTTTTTCTTCGCAAGAAGGCTCGCTCAATCGAGGGCTGCGCTTATCTGTCACCGAAGTCGACAGGTTGCGTGATAGTCCCGCTTTCTGCTCAACCTGGGTCAGATCTTCCGGACGACAACGCTTCGTCAGGCATACGATGAGGCATGCCAAAGCTGACGCCGCGCAACACCGATTTTGTCGACACCGCCCCAATTCGAATCACCACGGTTGTCACGGCCAAGGCGACGCCAGAGGAGGTGTGGGCGGTGATGGTCGACAACGAGCGCTGGCCAGAGTGGTTCAACGCTGCGAAGAGCTGCCGCACGACCTCGGACGTGTCGGGTGGGGTTGGATCGACGCGCTGGATTCACGTGGACTTGTTCAAGGTGAACGAGCGCTTCATCGCATGGGACCCGCCGCACCGGTGGTCATTCACGATTCTCGACGTCAACCTGCCAGGGGTCGTGTCCGTGGTCGAGCACGCGCTCATCGAGCCCGTTGGCACTAGAGAGACTCGGGTCACCTACGTCATGGCCTCCGAGGTAGCACCGTACCTTCGACCCCTAGTGCCGATCTTGCGCTGGCGCCTCACCGGTATGTTCAAGAAGGGGCTCGCTGGAATAGAAGGTCAGGTGGTCCGGCTTCGCAAGGAGGCCCAAACCTGAGGCGGACGATCGGCTCCCCGACAGCTACTCGGACCCTTACGAGGGTTGCCGATGGCTCGACATACACGGGTGGAGCGCGGTAGCCGCCTTCGCTGAACGCAATACGCGTAGCTGTGCATGGATCGCCGTCGTCGAACGTCATCAAGCGGCCCTCCGAAGCTCCTCCCACTCTTCAATAAAGGTGGAGAATTCGTTCCAACTTCGCATCGTTGGCGTCACCGCCATGAGAGAGCGCGGCTTCGGTCGGTCTTCTGCTTTTGCAATCAGAGGCCCGGATGAACCCGGAACGAATCCATAAAGAGGCTAAATCCACAATAGCGTAGTTTGTCGCCTTCGAGTGAGTCATGGTGCGGCGTGTCCAAGAAGAAATCACGGCTCCGGTCGACGACGGCCGAAGAAGAAGTCATCTACGAATCGCGATCGTCGGACCGCGCAGCAGACCGCGCGGAAAAGGCCACGATGGGGCGCTTGGTTCGTTCGATTGCGCAACTGTCCCCGAAGCAGCGCGCGAAAGTCGGTCTCGATGAACAACTGATGGCCGAAATCGAGCGTCTCGCCGGCATGCCAGTTAAGAGTGCGTACGGCCGCCAGGTCCGGACGATCACTTCTGAAATGCGCCGGCTTGGTCTTGACGAAAAGCAAGTGCAAGCAGCGTACGAACGTGGTCGTGGCGCCGGCCGAGGTTAGAAACAGGCGGTGTCAGCTGCGTTTGTCGTGACTTTGCAGATCGTGACCATCGTGCGACCCTCGCCAAGCACCCGGCGTGCGGTCGATCCTGGAACACGACGGAGGAGTCACCGATGTGGTGGTGACCATTAGCAATCCCCGTCTTGAAGGACAGAACCTCACCTACGACGTAAAGACCCTGGAGGGCGACCTTCCCAAGGCCGGTGGCGCCGCTGCACTGTTTATCGACGTTATCGTCGTGCGTCGCGCTCCGGTCCGGCCGACCGTCGTCGTCGAAGCTCGTCATGCGGCCCTCCGCAGCTTGTCCCACTCTTCAATGAAAGCGGAAAATTCGTTCCAACTCCAGGTACTTGGGGTCACCGGAAAAACAAGGGATTCTGACTTCGGTCAGCGTCCCTTGGTGCGCTGTGGCCTATGTGTGTCACCTGCGCGCACGCTAGTCCTCGCACGGGTTCAGGATTGGGAGAGGGTTGGCGTCCCTCTCGACCGCGCATCGTTGGAGGTCCCCTTCGGCCGGTGTCAGCTCCTGCACGGCGACCCATGGCGCACCGGCGCTCAGGCCGGGGCGCGCCGTCTGCGACTTCATCGAGGTCTTCTACGATCGAAAGCGCCACAGCCACGTTGGAGACATGAGTCCGGCGGCCGTCGAGGCCGTCCCCAGCAACCTAGCCAGGTGTCTACGGAAGCGGGCTAAGTCCAAGCTGCCAACGCTGTAACGGAGAAAGAAGGAGTACCGTGCCGCCAATGCGTCCTAGGCCCAAACCACGAACCGTCTCCTAACAAGCGCGCCCTCTTGTTCGAAATCTTCTCGCGACGTACAAGAGCAGGTCGTGAACGTTCTAGTTCTCAACTCCGGAAGCTCCTCACTCAAGTACCGGCTCTTCGACATGGGCGAG
>DASRZF010000081.1:0-25046 GCA_035686645.1 Polyangiales bacterium | reverse complement strand
CGTATAGCTCCGCGAGCGTCATGAGTTGGCCTATGGGTTTGAACGGCGCCAGCTTGGATGTCCAGTTGCAGATCCAATTGTTGCAGCCTTCCATCATGGCGATCCCGTAATCCACGTACGCTGGATCGTCGACCATGCCATAGGTGAACGGCGCCGCTGCCCTTCCCTCGGTACCGTGAAACGTAGGATTGCTGTCCTCGAGGTTGCGAAGCTTCTCGAGGTGGCAGATTCCGAGGTCCGCGTTCTCGCTCAAGAGGAACGCGAGCATGGCCTGGTTGTTGTGAAAGAAGACGAGCGCGGGCTCATGGTCGCCGAGAGGCTCAATCGCGTCGTGGATGCCTACGGTCGCATCGGCGACGTAGTCGGAGTACTCGGCCAGGTGTGCCAGCGGATCGTCGTATTGAAATAGCGTAGTGAGACTGAAGACGGCGCCGGCCGAGATCAGCATTCCAAGACGCGGGTCGGCATCGAAGTTTGCAGCGACGTACGCCTTGGCTTTCGAGTGCCAAGCGGGGTAGCGAGCATGATCGGAGTTGCCGATCAAATCCCAGAACTCGGTTTCAAGCGCGAGATCGAGCTCATCCCCCCAATTGCCGGGGTCCTCGAGCCTTGCCTCGTCCACCGTTCGAACGACTCCGAGTTGCACGGGCGCTGAATCGCCACTGCCCATCGAGTTGCAGCCCAGAAGCAGCGACACGATGACAACGATTGGGGGGCACCTCACCCGCGGCACTATACATCAGAGCGGCGCTTGACACTCGGTTGAATCCGGGTTCACGGTGGCCCTGGAAGATGCGCGCCCAGATCGCTTCGATGGGGCGAGCGCTGCGGAGCACGAACCGGTGAAGGCTCTCGATCGAAAGCTCTTGCGCGAAGTCGTACGGCTCCGCGGGCAGGCGCTCACCATCGCAATAGTCGTGGCGTCTGGCGTAGCCTGTTACATCGCGCTCCAAAGCGCTTGGCGCGCCCTCTATCAATCCCGTGACCTCTACTACCAGACGAATCACTTCGCTGAAGTGTTCGTGCACCTCGAACGAGCTCCCAAGTCGGTGGCTGGACAGGTGTCCGAGCTTCCCGGGGTCGCCCGCGCCTACCCGCGAATCGTGGAGCAGGTCCGCTTGCCGATGGACGATCTCATCTCGCCGGCACGCGGCGACCTGATCTCCGTGCCCTCCACTGGCAGGGCGCCGATGAATGGGCTCGTCCTCCGGGCGGGGCGCAACCTCGAGCCCGGTCGATACGACGAAGTTCTGCTCAACGAACCGTTCGCCAAAGCACACGGCTTGGAGCCTGGCGATCACATCTCTGCAGTGATCAATGGGAAGTTGCGTGACCTCCTGGTCGTGGGTCACGCACTTTCACCAGAATACGTGTTCGCAGTCGACTCGGGGCTGCTCATGCCCGATGACGAGCGGTTCACGCCTCTCTGGATGCTCGAGGATGCGATCGCGGCCGCGTATCGGATGGAAGGCGCATTCAACGACTTGTCGGTCAAGCTCGAGCCCGGAGCCAATCAGGACAGTGTCCTTTCGGCGATCGACCGTGTGCTCAAGCCGTACGGCGGACTCGGAGCCTACACACGCGAGCACCAACTCTCGCATTCGGTCCTCACGAGCGAGATCCAAGGGATTGAAACGTTGGTGATCTTTCTTCCTACTGTTTTCCTCGGCGTCGCAGCATTCCTGCTCAACGTCGTGTTCAGTCGCTTGGTCGCGCTGCAGCGCCCGCAAATCGCAGTGCTGAAGGCAATGGGATACAGAAACGCGACGATTGCCACGCACTATTTAAAAATGGTGGCGCTCATCGTGAGCTTCGGCGCGTTGATCGGCCTTGGCCTCGGAGTCTGGCTGGGCAAGGGGATGCTCGCCATGTACGCCGAGTTCTTCCGGCTGCCGCAAATGCCGCAGAGAGTCGACCTGAGTGTCAGCATCAACGCGATTCTCTTCAGCCTGATAGCCGGGGCGCTCGGAGCCTCCATGTCCGTGCGCGCCGCAGTCAAGCTTCCGCCCGCGGCGGCCATGCGGCCTCCCGCCCCAGCGAAGTACCGGACCGCGGCGCTCGAACGATGGGGGATGACCAAGTGGATGAGTCAGCCCGCGCTGATGGTGTTTCGCGAAATCTGGCGAAGTCCCGGACGGACGGCGCTTTCGTCGCTTGGCATCGCCCTCGCTTTGTCGATCGTGATCCTGGGTCGATTCGGATACGACGCATACGGGCCCATGATGATGGTTCAGTTCGAGCGTCAGCAGCGAGAGGACCTCACCGTGAGCTTTTCAGATGCGATGCCAGAGCGTGGGCTTGGGTATCTGGCACACGTGCCCGGAGTCGAGGAAGTGGAAGGAATTCGAGCGACGCCGGTTCGGATGCGATCCAAGCACCATTGGCGCGATACCATGCTCATGGGGATCCCCGATGCCTCGCGGCTGCGACAACTGTTCAACCTCGAGTTCAAGAACGTTCCAATCCCGAAAGACGGTGTTCTACTGACGAGCGTTCTCGGAAAGATCTTGAATGTGGAACCAGGAGACGTCGTTCAGATCGAGCTAAAAGAGGGAGACCGGGGGACCCGAGAGCTCACTGTAGCCGGGCTGATCGAAGAAGGCTTCGGTCTGCAGGGGTACCTGTCAAAAGACAACCTCCATCGGCTCCTGAGAGAGAGCCCTAGGTTCTCGACGGCCTTGCTACGGATCGACGTCCCCACGGAGGCTGAGGTCCAGTCGCGTCTCAACGAGATTCCGGCCATTCAGGCGGTGTCTCGAAAGAGCGACGCGATCGCCAGCTTCGAAAAGCAGACCGATGAGACGATGAAAGTCATGACGTTGATCATGACCTTGTTTGCTACCGCCATCGCGATCTCGATCGTCTACAACAACGCGCGCGTGAGCGTCTCGATGCGAGGCCGGGATCTCGCCACGCTCCGTGTGCTCGGCTTCACACGCGGGGAGATCTCGGCGATCTTGCTGGGCGAGCAGGCCGTGCAGATCGCCATCGCCATTCCCCTTGGGCTCTTGCTGGGTACCCTGGGAGCCAAAATGCTCATCGCATCCTGGGCGGACCCCGAGATCTTCAGAATCCCGTTCATCATCTCCGATCAGACCTACGCTTTTTCCGTGGCTGTGGTTCTGGCGTCCGGAATCGCGAGCGCGCTCTTGGTACGGAGAAAGCTGGACCGACTCGATCTGATCGCCGTCCTGAAGACGCGAGAATGAGCCGGGTCGCGACACGCGTCTCGACGGTCGCACTCCACTCCATCGATCTCGCGCTCTAAGCTCTTGCACGTGGCGCTGAGCTGGCTTTCGGTCGCCGGTTGCCGTCCTCGGCGAAGTGCGTACGCAAAGCAGCGTTCAGCTCCGAGGCCTTTTGGAACGTCACGCCGTGACCTGCGTCGTCGAATCGAAGGACACGCGCGTTCGGGATGCGCTTGGCCAGGCGATCGGTTTGTGTCGGTCGGATGAGGATGTCTTTCCCTGGACGAACGAGAAGTGTGGGTATGTCGATTTGCGAGACGCGAGCCTCGGTAGAGTGTCTCCAGACGGCAAATAGCTGCCCCAGCACGGTGCGCAGCCGTGCCGGCTGGCCGAGCCGCACCTTGAGGTGCGCCCGAAGCCCGTCGGCCCCTATCGTCTCGAGAAATTCCGGGGGGTACAGCAAGCGAGGCAAAGATTGCATGCGAGCCTTGGGGCCGCCGAAGAGCCCCTTGAGGAAGAGGCCCATTCCTCGGAGGGTTGGAAGCGAGGCGATGGGAGCGCCACCGTGCGTGGCGATGAGGGTCAGTGTTTGGCATCGATCGGCGGACCTCAGAGCGAGCTCCTGCGCGATCATGCCTCCCATCGAGACGCCGACGACATGCGCCCGGTCCCATGAAAGGTCATCGAGGATGCGCACCGCATCGTCAGCCATTGCCGGGATTGTCCGAAGAAGCGGCCCGGGCTCACTGGCGCCCACGCCCAGGTGGTCGTAGTGGCAGCATCGGTGGTCGCTCTGAAGCTCGTCGACCTGAGGACTCCAGACTGCGCCCGGCATCCCAAACCCCATGATGAACAGCACTGGGGGGCCTCGGCGGCCAAAAGTCTGGTAGGCGAGGAGAGGCCCGGTTCGCGTCAACGAAACGCTCAACGCAACACCCCGATCGTCACTGACGCCTTCACTGACATTGACCTTGACGCTGGCACTGACGCTGTTCCTGTCAAACCCACTACTCTCTGCGTGCCTCCACAGTGTCCTCCAATGGCACGATCCATGTCTTGTTGGCCCAGCTTTCCTCCTCGCGCGCGAGATCGACGGCGGGATCGACGAGCCGCTGGCGTCGGCGACCATTGAGTGACGCCCAGGCGTCGGCATAGACCGCGACGTTCGGATATCCCTCGGCTTTCCACTCGTCGCGGAGATGGTGAGCGAAGCTCAGAATCATGTCGGGCTGCGTGGACATCATCCGATGTTGAAAAGCCGAGAGCCTTTCACGCGGGAAGACGAGCCAAGTCTTACCGCTCGGCTCATCGACGATGCGAAAGTCGACCTGTCCGGTCTTCTCGATGAGCATCACGTGCCAAGAAAGTCGAAACCCCTGCTCTGTCCAACAGGCGTTTCCTGGATACAACAACTGACGCCATGGGAAGGCGACCTGGAAGACGAAATGCGCCGTGAGCAGAGCAAAACCCAGCTTCTGCCATCGTCCGAGCGGCGCCAATGCGGGGGGTGGTGTCTGGCTAACGGCGCTTGGCGGCCCAATCAATCGCCGAGGCCAGTCAGGCTCGAAGAAGATGGTCGCGCTGAGCGCCATCACGACGGGAAAGACCCCAATCGGAAAGAGCGCTCCGGTGAAGGCATGGAACAAGACGACGGCGACGAAGGCATAGACGCGAGTCGGCCTCCAAAGAAGAAACGCCACGATGAACAGGTCGAAGAACGCCCCCGCCCAGCTCATCGCAAATCCGACCCAGGGCTCCGCAAGGAGCGGGCCCACGACTGGGATGTCTGCGTTCCAGCTGAGCCAAGTGCGCAATGGCTCGGCGCGAAAGAGCCAGTCAGCTCGCAACTTGGCAAGACCGGCGGTCACGTAGACCAGGCCAACCTGCATTCGGAGCGTGTAGACACTCCATCGAGGTACGGTTTCGGGTCCGGTGGTACGACCGAGTGCTCGACTCAACGAGAAGGAGCGCTCGACCGGAAGGAACACCATCAGAAGCGATACGACGCTGATCAGGTAGTAATGGTTGAGGTAAGTCGTACGATCGATGAGCTCCACATAGGTAAACCCGAAGAAGAAAAGCAAGAGCGCCGGGCGCGTCCATAGCCCGATCATGATCAACGTGGCCAAGGCGCCGAGTATTGCGAAGTGCAGATACATCCCCTCGGCAGACCAGGGCTCTACCCACTCGAACCCCCAGTACGGGAAGAACAGCGCGGGTTGGATGTACATCTCGTCGATCCAGCCCTTGGACCAGAATCGAACCACGCTGACGAGCATCATGAGCCCGAATCCGGCGCGGAATACGCCCAGGCTGGCGCCGTCGACTGGAGCCCTCAGTTTCTCGAGGTTGGGCCTAGTCACTATCGGTATCGTTGAACGTCGCACTTCCGGAGAGCGCATTGATCACGTCGACACCAATGGTGTTTCTGAGATCGCGCAATTGGTCGTACGCAGTCTGGACGAGCGCGGGCTCGGTCTCGACCGCACGACTGAGCGGCTCTGAAATGGCTTCGACAGCCGAACGAGCCCTAATGATCGCTGCGATCATCTCGGTATCGATCGGCGGACTGCCCCAGCGGAGCCACGTCTGGACGCCAACACCACGGCGGTCACCGTATCGGCCGCGATAGATGTTCTCGAGCCCGTCGAGGTTCGCGAGAATGTCTTCGATGGAGTGATCGCTGTAGCGAGACTCCACTTCATTGGGTTGCGGGTCGCCACCTGCCTCCAAGCCAAGAGGCCGGGCTAGCTTGAGGCGCATGATGTTCTCCACGAGGAAAACCATTCGATTTACGATCTCGTTGCTGGCATCGCGGACCGACATGAATGGCGCACCGGGTTCGCCGGATGCCAAGAGGGCGCCCAGATAATCGTCGCCCTCCGGGGACCAAGCTTCAACCATCGCCTCGGCGCTCCCACGGAGATCCTCCGCCAACGCGAGTACGTAATCACAGCGGCGCTCGCCCTCGGCGCCCTCGAACTTCGCGAGTGCCACTCCCGAGCCCGCTGGATCGAAGATGAGGTACTCCATCGCAGGAAGCCCGCGGCTGGCCGCACCAAGCGCGCTCACGGATTCCAAATTGAGCGGTTCTTCACCGGCCAGATTCTCGTCGACCGTGGTCTCGCGAACCGGCCAGGAGTCGATCTTGGGGCCCAATCTCCATGGCTGTTCCATGTATGGGCCGAAGTTGATCACGTCCGTCCGCTTCCAGTGGACACGGGCCTCCTTCCACCGAGCTTGAAGATCTCCGAGTCGCGAGGCCGTAGCACCCTCGCAGAACGCTCTGGCCGAAACGAGCAGCGTCTCGGTTTGTTCCGAGAACGACGCATAGCTCGGAATGATCACATCCGTGCCGAGTGAGTGAAGCATGGCTTGCTGATCGAAAGGCTCGTTGAAACATCCTGCGACTGCCGCCGAGACGACAGCCAAGAGCAAGACGATGCGCACGGGCGTGTTCATAGCGACTCCAAGAAACGGATCAGTGATTCGCGCTCTTCGAATGGCAAACTTCGGAACGCGTCTTTGGCTTCCTCCGCCTCACCTCCGTGCCAAAGGATCGCTTCGGCAAACCCGCGCGCCCGTCCGTCGTGCAGGAGAAAATCGTGCTGGTTGACGACCTTCACACGTCCGATGCCCCAGAGCGGTGGCGTCCGCCACTCACGCCCCTCGGCCAGAAACACGGGTCGCTCGTCCGACAGGCCTTCGCCCATGTCGTGCAAGAGCAGGTCGGTGTAGGGACGAATCTTTTGGCTCGAGAGCTCGGGGATCGAATCATGCTCACCGGTCTTAGCGCTCTCTTTGTGACAGCTCGTGCAGCCGAGCTCGCGCATCCATTCGCGGCCGCGAAGGACGATCGGGTCGTCGTAGTCATCCCTCGTAGGAGGCGCCAAGGTCGAGCTGTAAAAGACGAGCTTGCTGAAGTTGCTTTCGCCAATCTCGGGCTCCCCGCCACTTGGAGCCGCAGCACATTCAATCTGTGGCGCAGGACAGTTCTGATCCAGAAACAAGGGCGAGGTGATGCCCATGTCGCCAAGCAGTGCGCCCGCGACCTGCTGTCGGACCGTAGGTTGTTCGCCTTTCCATCCGAAGCGCCCCGGCCGCATCGCCTGGGCAACCGAATCCCAAACCCAGTTCAGTCTTCCACTGATGCCATCTCCATCGGCGTCCTCGGGATCGGCCCAGTCCAAAAGCGTTTCCTCGGGAATGGCTTCGAGCAAGCCGAGCCCGCTCATGTGTGGTGCCGTGCGGCCGGACGCCCGGAGATCGTCCGCCAATGGCCCGAACGCCAGGTCTTCGTACGCGTATCGCGGTGTGCGAAGTGTGTACGGCGTGCCGTCTTCGTATGCCCCTTGCTGCTCCTCCCAGTAGACGCGGACCTTCACCTCGGCCGGAACACCCGCGAGACTGTCGATTTGGAGCTGATCGCCGTAGCTCGGGTCACCGAGCGGTCCTCCATGCGCGTCCTCCCCTGGAATGCTGATGCGGATCAGCATCGACTCGAGCGTGCCTCCATCTTGGAGGGGCGGACGGCCTCGACCGTCTCGGAAATGGCAACCCGCGCAAGAGCGCGTGTTGAACGTCGGTCCAAGACCGTCTCGAGCGGCGGTCGATGCTGGCGCCGTGACCCAGGTCTGATTGAACAGGCTGTCCCCTGTGAAGAAGGGCGAGCGATCTTCCAAATTGGCAGCCGGTTGCGCGAGCTCGTTACCCGCGAAGAGAAAGAAAGTCGTCGTATCGCCGCCGGGGAAGGCCTCGGCTGGATCTGCGGTGGGGCTCGTGGAGCCCCCCGAGCAGCCGAATAGCGAAATCGCGAGAACGACGCCAAGAGCGGTGCAGCGGGTCATGCGCTGGTCCTTTCACTATGGCTCTGGAACGCTGAGCCCGAAGGCGACGAATGCGCTCGAGAGCAAGTCCTCTTGGGTACGTAAAGAATCGATCAGCGCCTGAACTTTCTGGTTTCCCTCGCTGTTTCCGAGGGAGATCAGGAGATCGAACGGTGGAGCAGCCTCCGTCGGGCGAAGGGCTTCCGCCAGCGAAACGCTTTGGGCGATTTGCTGGGTGATTTGCGCGGCGAGCGCGCCATCGATCGACGCGACGACCTCATGAAGACCGGTACCCGAAACCGACTGGGTCGAATCAAGGGCTTGGTACTCGCCGAGCCAAACGTTCTGCACGCCCCGAACGTCTTGGACCATGTCCCGGTGTGTGTTGTCGCTGAAACAGGAATGCTCGTCCTCTTGGTCTCCGTTGTCGAGCGCCACCTGGAGCCGTTGACCGGCGACCTCGAAGCCACTGAGGATGATCATGCCAGTGAGAATCTTTTCGAGCGCGGGCTCCCATCCACCGCCTTCGAAAGCGGCTCGGTAGTTGCCGGCATCGTCAGGGCTCCAAGCGTTCACGAGTTTCTCCAAGTCATCGACCAAGAGGTTCCCGAGAAGCGACAGATACGCGCCCCGCCGATCCTGGTTCTCCGCAGTGCCACCTTCTTCGATGAGGTAGTCGGTGAACGACCGCAGCCCGGGGAGCTCGTCTGAGGGATCAGTGGTGTCCTGCCCCCAAAGCAGAAACTCGATCGGGTGAAAGCCCAGCGAGATGTTCTCCTCGCCGCCTTCTTCATTGGCGCCACGTAGGGCGGCTTCATCGATGGGGATGTCGCGGTTGTTGATGATCCCTGCTGAAGCGGCATCCTGAGTATAGTCGACGTAGGCTTCGTCCAACGGCCATGCGTTGAGGTAGATCTCCGGACCGTCGGTGGGATTGTCGATCGGCCCGTCGTAGAATCGAAGCACCTCGGTCTGCAGGTAGGGCTCTCGCGCGGCCCGCCACGCGGCCTTGGCCGCCTCCTGAGATTCCATCGATGGCTCAGCGACGAATGCATCGAGTGCGTCGGTCAACATGACGGCGGTGGCAAGAGAGTCGGAGTACGCCTGGTGCGCAATTCGCGCGTACGTGGATGTGGCTTCTTGGGCGAGGGCCGCCGTCGATGGGCCTCCGGCCTCGCTATCAGCGCTGCCGCCGCAGCCTCCTAAGAGCATCCCCATGACCAACCAAGACTTCGTCATTTTCGTCATCACCCTCTTCTCTCCCAAGCATTTCTAAGTGCAGCAGAGAGCGCAGCGCCTGCGCATGGTATTGAATGTGATTTTCAATATCATTGTTCTGGTGCCTGTCAAGCTGCCTTTTCTTGGGGTTTTGTGGTCGGATTCCGCGCTATCGTCGTGCATGGTTCCGAGTCCCAGCTTCTTCAGCGACGTCGGCCAGTACTTCGACGCGGCCTGCCAGCATACCGAGGTCGCTCCAGACATCCTCGGCCAGATTCGCGCGTGCAACGCGGTCTATCGAATGCGATTTCCTGTGCGCCGTGACGACGGTCGAGTCGTCGTGGTTGAGGCTTATCGTGCTGAGCACAGCCATCACCGGCTGCCAACCAAGGGCGGCATCCGTTACGCGCTCGACATTTCACAGGACGAGATCATGGCCCTCTCTGCGCTCATGACTTACAAGTGCGCGGTGGTCGACGTGCCTTTTGGCGGTGCCAAGGGTGGTGTCTGCCTCGACCCTCGCAACGAGTCGGCTTCGTTTCTAGAGAGGGTGACGCGTCGATACACCGCGGAGCTGATTCGCAAGCGCTTCATTGGTCCCGACGTCGACGTGCCGGCGCCCGATGTGGGCACCGGTGAGCGCGAAATGGGTTGGATTTACGACACGTACAAAGCCTACGGGCCAGATACGTTGAACTCGCTTGCCTGCGTCACGGGAAAAGCGATGAGCCTGCATGGCGTCGCCGGGCGCCGTGAAGCGACGGGGCTGGGCGCAATCATCGCGCTCGAGTACTTCCTATCGCAAGCGGAAGATGTGAAGCCGCTCGGTCTGGAAGTCGGGTTGATGGGAAAACGCATCATCGTCACCGGCCTAGGGAAGGTCGGGCTCCACGCGGCGCTCGCTGCGGTACAGCGGGACGCAGTCATCGTCGGAGTGTCGGTCAGTGACGGCGCACTCTACGACGAAGGCGGGCTGGACGTCGACGCCGTCTTGCTGCATCGTGCCGAGACCGGCTCGCTCCGGGGTTTTCAGGAGGCACGATACCTCGCCGACCCTGACGCGATTCTCCAAGAGCCATGCGATGTGCTGATTCCCGCTGCACTCCAACACCAGATCACCATGCGCAACGCTTCGCGGCTGAAAGCCAAGGTGATCGTGGAAGCCGCAAACGGACCAATAGACCCGGAAGCGGATAGGTTTCTTCGCGAATCCGGGACCGTAGTGCTCCCCGACATCTACGCGAATGCAGGCGGGGTGGTGGTTTCCTACTTCGAATGGATCAAGAACCTGTCCCACGTGAGCTTCGAACGAATGACCCGGCGCTATCAGCAGATCTCCAACAACCGGCTGCTTGGAGCGATCAGTCGCCTCACCGGAAAGACTCTGCCCCCGGAAGAGGCGGCCCTCCTTCTCCAGGCGCCCAACGAAATCGACTTCGTCCGCACGGCTCTGGATAACACAATGGCGATCGCGTATGAGAAGATCCGCGAGCCTTGGAGGAGAAGAGCGCTCCCGGACCTCCGTACCTCCGCTTATCTCGGCGCGATTGAAAGCGTCGCCAACGCCTACACGCTGGACGGTATCTTTCCGTAGAAATTCGCATCGTTATCTGACTGAGCGTGTGGCTGCGCGCAGAAGATCTATGACAGCAGCACCTCGCCCGCGCCACGCACCGCATGAATCGCGCCAGCTTCAATTGCTGGCCGTCCGTTGATGAACACGTGCTCGACCCCAGATGGGGCGGCGTCCCCGGTCCGGTTGGCGCCGTCGCGCACCAGGTTCCAATCGAACACGACGATATCGGCTGCGCAGCCTTCGCGCACGCACCCTCGCCGCTCCAGCCTGAATCGATCGGCCGCTGCGCCGGTCATCTTGTGGACGGCCTCCTCGAGAGAAACGACTCCCCGCTCTCGCGCCTTGCGAAGGAATCTCGGAAACGTTCCGTACGCCGCAGGATTCTGGTGCCCCCGAGGCTCGGGCCAGGAATCCGAAGCAAAGATCGCCGCCGGATGCCGCATCAGCCGGTCGATGATCTCGTCATTGTAGTACTTGTGGAAGAGTACCCGGGCTTCGGCGTTGCTCTTGTCGAGAATGTCGAGCATCGTGCCGAAGTCGGATTTCCCGACGCGCTCGGCGATCTCCGGAAGAAAACGGCCGTTGTGCTCATCGTACTCCGGACAGCTCGCGTTGATGATCTGGATCTCTGGGTACCCAAACCCCACCAGCCGGAAACCAACCTCGGCCTCGACGCGCAGCCTCGCCCTGGCGATCGAGCTGTGAAGGGCTTCGGGCATCCGCGCCATGAACCACTCGGGCAACAAGGTATTGAGCAGGGTCGCTCCACAGGCATAGGGAAACATGTCGAAGCAAACGTCTACGCCGTCGGCGATCGCTCGATCGAAGAGCTCGATCGCCTCGTCGACCGTCTTCCAAGTCTGCGATCCGACGAAGATCAAATGCGAAAATTGAAGCCTGACGCCGGTTCGGCGTGCGAGCCCTAGCATATCGTCGATCGCCTTGAGATTGTGCGCCCGTCCGAAGGGGACCATCGGATACGTTCCGGAAAACGACGAGTACGCTTTTGCGTGGACGGTGAGCAGCTTGTCGTGCCGTTTGACGAGGCGAGCGACCTCCTCGAGCTCGTCGAGCTTGGCGAAGACGCCCGGCTTGTACTGAAGTCCCAATGAGACCCCCGCAGCGCCTTCACTCAATGCCAGGTCGAGCAGCGCGATCATTTCGGCGCGCTCAGATGCGTTCAGCCCCCGGGCCTCGAATCCGGAGAGCGAGGTTCGGGCCGCACCGTGACCGACCAGGTGAACGAAGTTCTGTGTTAGACCGAGCCCGTCGAGAACGCCCCGGTACTCCGAGAAGCTGTTCCAATCCAGAGACTCCCGGCCGGCCTTGAACAGGGAATTCTCGAGCAGGCCGCGATGCTTCGTGTTGCGCGCAAAGCCGAACGGGCTGAATCCGCAGTTTCCGGCGACAAACGTGGTTACGCCCTGCGCCGCAAAGGAGTCGAAATGGTGTGGGTCCGTGCCGGCCGAGAAGAAGTCCATGTGCGAATGCGCATCGATGAAGCCAGGCGCGATCACCTTGCCGGCGCAATCGATAGATGCTCCCGCATCGGCCGGAAGATCCCCGACAGCAACGATGCGACCGCCCTCGAGCAGAACGCTTCCCGACCGAGCAGCTGCTCCGGTACCATCGACGATGCAACCGCCTCGCAGCAGCGTTCTTGGCGCATGTTCCTCGCTGCTCATCGAGTGCCGTCGATACCACCGATCCGCGAAAATCCACAAAGGCTTTCGGGTGCACGTAGGACCAGGAATCGGGTATCTTCGACCGGTGACCCATGGTCAGCTCAGAAATCACTATCGAATCGTGCTGACGGGTGGCCCGGGTGGGGGGAAAACCACGGCCGCAGACCTGTTCCGCCGCGAGATCGGAGACAAGATCGTGATCGTCCCCGAGACTGCGACGATGCTATTCACGGGAGGGTTTCCGCGGGGCGGTGAGCCCAGGGCGCGCGCGGCAACTCAGCAAGCGATTTTTCACGCCCAAGTTGCGCTCGAAGACATCCAGGGCGCGCTCTACCCGGGCCGGGTCCAACTCTGCGACCGGGGTACGATCGACGGCGCCGCGTTCTGGCCGGAGTCGGCTCCTCAGGGCTTCTTCGAGACTTTGGGGACGACGCTGAGTGACGAGCTCCTGCGATACGACGCCGTGATCTTCTTCGAGTCGGCCGCAGTGGGCGACATATCGATCGAGGGCGGAAACCCCGCACGAACGGAGACGAACGAGGAGGCCAGGCAGCTGGACATGCGCCTCAGAGAGCTCTGGTCGAAACACCCCAATTTCAACTTCGTACCGCATTCCCCATCCTTCTTCGCAAAACTACAAAAGGGCTTGGGGGCGCTGCAGGGGATCATCAACGAGAACGGGCTGCTTCACCCTCACTCTTAAAATGGCCTGAGTAACCCATCTATACTAAATGAGGGGGCAATGGGGACTTTCCAACAACTCCGCTGCACGCGACCGGCGCTCGTGGCCGGTCTCATCGCGGTACCACTGTGGCTCGGCGCCGCGCCAGGCTGCATCAGTCAGATGCGGGCCGACATCGCAACCAATCAAGAGCGACTCGACTCGCTCGAAAACGACCTCGAGGTCAAACGCAAGGAGCTCGAGGAAGCGCTCGCAGAGGCCAGCCGCATTCTGCGGCGTAACAGCGCCGACCAAGGACTCCAGATCGAGCAGCTTCAGCAAGCGCTAGCCGTCATCGAGGGTCAGGTTGCCGAGCTCCGGATGGAGAGCGCCGGTTCGAGCCAAGCGCAAGCGCAACGAACGCTCGAACTTCAACAGCGCTTGAACGACGTTGCACGAGCCGCCGGGATGGATGTGGCCATCGACGCGGAGGATATCCCGAAGAACAAGGGTGAGCACTGGGATGCGCTGACGAAAGCCTACCGCATCAACAAATACTCGTACACGCGTGCGCTCGCGAGGGCCTACGTCGAACGCTACCCCAAGGACGAGAACGCGGACAACGCCCAGTACATGATCGGATCGAGCTACTTGAAGCAGAACCAGGCAGCAGCCGCGCTCGGGGAGTTCCAGAAGGTATTGTCGAACTACCGAAAGGGCGACGCCATCGACGAAACGCTGTACGACATGGCCCAGGCGTTTCTGCAAGTTCGCTCGTGCAACGATGCGGGCACCGCGCTGAAGGCGCTGCTGAACGACCACAAGAGCTCGAAGTTGGCTGCCGAGGCGAAAAAAGAGCTGCGCAAGGTGCGCGCCCTCGGGGCCGCGGACTGCGACGACCGCTAGGGCTATTCAGGAGCCGGCGTCCCGGGCGGGGTGAGGTAGATCGGCGACGACCAGGCGCGCTCCTGGTCCATGGCTAAGCAGTCGTCGTCGAACGATACGCGATAGTCCCCGTAGCACGGCTTGCACTCGTCGCCGGTGCAGCGAAGCTGGCCGGCGTTGACGGCGGGGGTTGGCTCCTGAATGGCGCGAACGTAGTAGACGACCTCGCGTCCGGCCGACGGATACCAAGGATCTTCGAACTCGACCTCGCAGACCTCTTGGCCGCTGGGGCATGGGATTGTGAGCCAAGGGTCTTCGATCAAGTCCTCGACGGCCTCGGCTTCACTCATCTGGCGGCTGATTCGTACGACTTCGATCCGGGTGATGCTCCGGCGCTCATCCGACGGGTGATAGCATTCGCCTGCGCAGATTCGATCGATCCGCTCTGAGCCGAGAGCTTCCATCACTTCTTTCGAACAACCCGGGAGCTGCTCGAACGCGCCCGCCGCGCGGACTCTGAACTTCGGAACTCCATCGAGCTCGAGCTGGCTGCCCATGGGAGCACGGCCGCCTGCGGCGTTGATGAGATCAAACCACAGAAGGATTCGATCGCCGGAGGTCCCATAGACCTCTCGATCGAACAGAGCCTGCCAGATGGCATCTCGAGACCGTTCCTTTGCGTGCACGGCGACGAGGCCACCGGTCAGAAAGAACGAGGCCTGACGTTCCAACCATACGCGACGAAATGGCGGGCGGGCGAACACGTCTTCGGGGCTCAGCGGGACCGACTCGCTCGTCTTCTCTTGGTTTCCGAACAGAAGCTCGTGCCATTCAGGTGCAGTGACGCCTCGGGCCTCGGTCATCCTCCTGCGGGCGAACTCCTTGTATCCGGTCCCCGGACGAGCCGCGTGATTGTCGCTCGATGCGATGAAGCCAAGCGTCGAATGCCGAGGCGTCTCCGAGCCGTCGAAGCTGCCTCTGGCGAGGACATATTGAACCGATCCGCCAGGCCGGTACTCGAAGCTCGGCTGAAAGCAATCGGTACACTGGCCACAGTCGCCCCATTCGGTGGCCTCGGTTCCCGGTAGCGTGAGCTGGCCCGACACGCCCACACGCAAGAAGTTTTCCCGCGCCGCTTTCACGTGAGCGTCGCATTCCTCGGACAACGGGTCCTCGCATCGACCGCGGACGATCTCCCCGGCGCGCCAGCAGCATGGCTCGTAACTGTCGCTGGGCTTGGGACAGACGAGGCCGCCCTCGGTTCGCTCAGCCGCACGAAAGCTGCGGTACTCCTCTGAATTGCCGTGCCCCGAGAACACCTCGATCAGCTGCTGCCACTTTGGGTTGTCATGCTTGGCCTGAATCTGCTTGTCGTAGTCGTACCCGGGCGGTGTGTAGAAACCCCAGGTGGTGCCATGGGGAATCACCATGGCGTCGAAGGACCATTCGTCGAGCTTCCGGAACAGCGCTTCGGGAGTGTCTGCGATCTCTCGACAGCCCACGGGTAGGTCGGGTGATGCACCCTCCTCGGGGCATAGCGAAAGACGGGCGATCTCTCGGACGTGCGCCGATGCGTCTAGATACGGCTGCTGGTTTGGAAACGTGACGAATGGAATCCTGAGGTTCGAGCGAATGGTCTTCAGATCCCGAAAAGCCTGTGAGGCCAGCCCCGGCGCCGCGATCGGCCGAGTCGGCAATCGCGCATCGTCGGTTTCTCTGAAGATGACGTTGCGGTGGCCGAAGTGACCTTCCGGCGTCGTTCCAATCTGTGTCCATTCGAACCCAGTGAATGCGACGAGATCTGGTTGCTTTGCTTCCGCATCGACCGCGTTGCACTCGCGTATCGACTCTCGGACCATGTCCCAGGTGCGGGGCGTGAGCGCCTCGGCATGGTCGGTCAGCGCGTAGAAGTCGAGCTGCGAGCAGAACCGAGCGAAATCGCAGGCGTCCGCAGGTGGATGAACCCCTTCGCCCCCCATCAAGGGAAGACTCCACTGAAACGCGTCTACCGAAAGGGTCGAATGCACGTGAAGGTCACCGAAGAGCACACGCGTCTCCGCGTCGTCTGCGACCGCGCTCTGCACGCGGTCTCGCGCGGCCAACGCGCTTCCGCTGAGCGGGATCGCCGTGATCTCGCCATCGGATTGGAGCTTGCCGCCGCCTAGCACTACCCAGAGGCCGAGCGCGACGACGGCGGTCAGCCCAATCATTCCGAGGCAGCCTCGCTTCCACGTCGCCATGGTGGCCGAGCATAGAGGCGCGGCCCTCTGCAGCAAAGCAGATTCGTTCGCTCAGCGCGCCCAGCGGACCGTCTCGGCCGCGCCCGTGATCACCTGGTTCTGATCGAGTCCGTTCTGTCCTGAGAGATAGACGCCTTCGGAGCCTCGCCGGTTCGATGTAAACGCGATCAAGCGGCAGTCTGGAGAGAACGCCGGATCTTTGTTGTCACCCTGCCCTTGGGTGAGCCGCGTGTACTCCTGCGTCTCGACGTTCACCGTGAAGATGTCGAAATTCGTGTCGCGTCCGCTGAAGGCGATCAGGGGCTGCTTGGGGTCACTGCACCAGACGGGAGTCTGATTGTGATTCCCGCGGAACGTGACTCGCTGCACGTTCGTCCCGTTGATGTTCATCGTGAACACCTGTGGGCTTCCGTGGCGATCCGAAACGAACGCAAGCTTTCCACTTGGACCGCAAGTAGGGCTCACGTCGATCGCGCGACTACGTGTGAGACGTCGCACGTCTTTTCCTTCGAGGTTCGAGCTGTAGATTTCGTAATTCCCGGACCTCGAGGACGAGAAATAAATACGGCCTCCGCAGATCGCCGGCGCCATCGTGATCCCTGTTCCACCGATGAGCCGTTTGCCGCCAACGCGCGTGTTGGTGATGAAGGTGCCTTGAGCAGTCATCCGAGTGTACCAGATGGCTCCGGCCCCGAAATTGGGAAGCATCGACACGCCTCGGCCGCTCGACACCTCGCGAACGCCATATCCATCCATCGAGGCGGCGTACACGCTCTTGCTTCCGGGCCCGTGCTTGCGCGCAAACGCGATCTCGGTGCCGAACGGTCCGTAGACTCCGGTCACCACTCCGATCACTGCATTGGCAAAGTCATGCATCCACTTCCGAAGCTCGCTCGAAGGCCCGTGATACCTTCGGCTGAGCGCGGGCACCTCGCCTCCACTCGACTGATAGAAGCGGAGCTCGACGGTCAGCGCGGCTTCGCTCCCGAAGACCTGGCCCTTGATGACGCCATTTGCACCGAGCAGGGCCCAAGCCCCCAGATCAACACCCAGCCCCTTGCTGGCGTAGTCGTGGCGAACCGCGCTCGGACCGATCACTCTGAAGCCGGGCATCAGGCGAAAGTCGTTTTGCAGTATGGCGCTGCCGTTGACCGCATGCGCAGAGGGCTCCCCGATGAAATTCGGCACGCCGATCCGGAACACCTCCTCATCGGGAGCGTCGATGTCGACGACGATCTTGTCCTCTGGCAGCGGGGGCGCCTCTTCCTGCCCGACTGCAGAGGGAGGCGACATCAGGGCCGGCGCAAGGACGAGTCCCAGCAGTAAAACACCTCGAGTCCATCGATTTCCAATTGCATTCCAAGTCATGTGTAACCTCAACGTGCATGCCGTCCGAAGAAACGCAAAGAGATCGTCTCCCCCAGGATTCGATTCGAGATCGAATCTGGCGGCTTGGGAAGCTCCGCCCCCTCTGCTTGGCTCAATCTCCGACGAACGGACTCGTCGAATGCTTCATTTCCGCTGGCCCGCTTGAACTCGTATCCGGCCACACGCCCGTCGTCGGTGATCGAGAGCTCGATGATGCAGGCTAGCTTCTGAAGCTCCTCATCGCTGATCAGCGTCGGTACCTGCCAGCCCCGGCGAAAGTACGCGTAGAGCTTGCCGATGTAGATCTCCGTCTCGTCCCCGCTGGCTTTGGTCCCTTCGACAATACCTTCCGGGTCACCTTCGAGCTCCGGACCTTTGGTCAGATCGGAAATCGCACCCGCGCGTTCACCCAGCTGCGACAGCAAGTCCTGTTGACGGTCCTTCTGCTCTTTCTTTGGCTTAGCTAACCCTTTTTCCGTCTTTCCGGTGGGAACCGCCGCCATGGGCTCCGAATCTGGAGACTGAGGCACGGGCGCCGTCTGCTGCGCCTCAGGAACCTCTTTGCTCGGCAATCTTCGTTGCTCCTTGCGCTTCCCGAGCCGTACGAATCGTGTCTCGATCACCTCGATCGTTGGGGGTGGAAGCTCATCGATGCCCAGACCAAAGATCGAACCCACGCCTCCGAGCACGAACGCACTCAACAACACTAGAGTCGGAGCCAAGACGAACGCGGCCAATGCAAAAGCGATGCCTCCCGCGATCTCCGCCACCGTCGGCTGCTCCGTCTCCAGAAGAGAAAGCGCCCGCCAGTCGCTCGCTTCCACCATCGGCTATCTCGGCTCTCGGGTCAGCGGGTCGGTCACCAGCCCCATCTTGCCGATGCCAGCCTGACGCACCAGCGCGAGCACTTGAGCGACGACGCCGTACGGCACTTGCTCGTCGGCCTGCACGAACACCTCGTCGACATCACGAATCCGCTGGTCGGTCACGAGCCGCTGCCGCAGCACATCGAGCGACACTTCTTCGTCGAAGAGAAAGATCCGTTGGTCGCGCTGGACGGTGATCAACGGGTGCTCTTGATCGATGTCCATGCGCGGCGCGTCCGCCTTTGGAAGCTCGACGTTGACCCCAGTCGTGAGCATCGGCGCAGCGACCATGAAGATGATCAGCAGAACCAGCATCACGTCGACCAGCGGCGTGACGTTGATCTCGCTGAGCGCGGTACCCCGTCCTCCGTTGTCGTTCGAGAACGCCATGCCTACTCCACCAACAGGTGACGCCGGATGATGTTCAAATAGTCGCTCGCGAATGCCGAGGTCTCGCTATCGACGACCCGTATCCGGCGAACGAAATAGTTGTAACCCATCACCGCGGGGATCGCGGCGGCAAGTCCAAGTGCCGTCGCAATCAATGCTTCGGCGATCCCAGGAGCAACGACGTCGAGGCCGGCGCTCTTTTCTCCGTGGATGGCGATGAACGAGTTCATCACACCCCAGACCGTACCGAAGAGTCCGACGAACGGTGCAGTCGAAGCCGTGGTCGCCAGAAACGACACCTTGTTTTCGAGACGCGTCAGCTCGGCGCTCTGAGCCCGCCGGAGGGCCCGCTCGACGTTGTCCACGTCCGCCTTGGTGGGCCGCCCGGTGCGCGCGATGCGCGCCAACTCGCGATACCCCGCACGAAAGACCGTTGCGATCGGAGAACGCTCGAAGCTCGCAGACTGAGCGTGAATGTCGTTCATGGCCTTGGCGTTCCAAGTGCGCGTCCGCTCGTCCGACCAGAACACCTTGAGGAAACCCCGGCTCTGGTCAGTGACCTGCTTCAAGCGAATCCACTTCGCCCCGATGATGTACAAACACATCACCATCATGAAGACGAGGACGACTAAGACGAACTGCACGACCGGCGAAGCGCCGACCACGAGTTGCCAGGGATTCAGTTGTTGCGGTGCGCTCGCTTGAAGGAATACCGAAAGCATCAATGGCTAACCCCCAACGAGCGCCCCCCTCGACCGATCAGTTCTCAGAACCCGTGACGTTACGGTCGCGGGCCCAGCCGGCCTCGTCCGTGCCCGTCGCCATCTCTTCACCAACAGAGGTGATCGAAATGCGGCTTGCATCCAAACCGAGCGAAACCAGGTAGCTTCGAACGGACTGAGCTCGGCGCTCACCAAGCGCAATGTTGTATTCCTCCGTTCCGCGAGGATCACACGCTCCCGTCAAGAGAAGCGACATGCCCGGATCTTGCTGACCGCGGTAGCACTCGACTGCCTCCTGGAGCGAAGCGCGTGCGCTGCTGTCGAGCTCTGAGGAGTCGAACGCGAAGTACACGGTTTCGACGACACAGGGTTCCTCGGCTGGCTCGACGGCGACTTCGGGTTCCGGCTCGGGAATCTCCGAGCCAGTGGTCTCTTCGGGTTCCGGCTCCTCAGTATCCTTCTTGCAACCAATCGACATGGTCACAAACAAAGTGAGGCACACCAGCACTGTGAGAGATGAGTTGAGATGTCTCTTCATGGAGTTCCTTTTCCTTCCCCTCTGAACTCAGAGAGCGCGAGCGGCAGCATAGTCCCAGGGCATGTACGCGCAATTCTTCTCGTGCCAGCGCGAGGTGTACACGGGCTCTTTTTCCTCGTCTAAATACGTGAAGTCGCGTGCCCGGGCCGAAGATGTCGCCAATTGTAAATTTATAGCACTGGGCCGTCTTCGTATCTGGACCGCCCTTCCTTCAACAGCGCTTGTGACAGTCCTCGGCGCGGCTGGCAACGGAATATCGTCGCGCGCTAGGTCGACAGGCCGGGTTCAAACTCGATACACAGAGCACGACGCCAGAGACGGAACAGCCCGGCGGCGGCGGTTCAAGCGTGCCTCGAGCTCAGTGGATAGCCCTCCGGAGCGCGTGCCCCAGCTTGCACCTCAGCACGGTCGTCGCGAGCGCCGCACGACTTCGGTGAAGCCGGAGCTTCGACGCAAGAGGCGCTCGAGCTCCAAGCGAGATCCATAGTCTCAAGAGGTGCCGCTTCCGCTCGAGCTCGGGATAGTCGTCGTAGTCCGTCCTCGCATGCAGGACCGTGTGGTTGGAGAGCAGCTGCACGTCGCCCGGTTCCAGGTCCATGTCGAGGTAGAGGATCGCAGAATCGGCTATCTCATTGTAAAGGTCGAGCAGGGCTCGGTCCTCGGCCGAGAGCATCGGCTCTCCGCGGAAACCGCGTGCCGACCGAAAATAGTCGGTGTGATAGAACGTCCGCAACTGGCCGTCGTCGAAACGACAAGGCGTCACAGGAAGGTACTGCACGCCGCCCTCGCCCTTCGTGTCCATCATGAACGGCTCGTACAAGCGCTCGACCAGATCCGGGCGCAGGCGCAGGAGCTCGTTGTAGACCGAAATCGAACTGACGATTCGACTCTGCCCGCCGCGCTTGGCCTTGCGAAGACAGAGGAGTCCCACCACGTCTGCAGCGTCGCAGTGGAAGTTGATGTTCACGCGAGTGCGGTAGTGGCGCACCTCGTCCGGACTCTCGCCGGTGTCGCGAACGTGTCCAAGCAGGTCGGCATCGGGGTTTTGGGCGCCTGGAACGCCGAGGTGCTGCCCGAAGCACCAGAAGAACAGCTCCGACTCGGGCTGCGTCCACCGATCGACGGGCACGCCCGCAATGACCTGGAAGCCGCGGCCCGACTGGATCTCTCGTCGCCATCGGTCGATTTTCCGCGAGAAGCCAGGCAATGGAAAATCCTCTTTGCTGAGGTCTCCCATTGGCTTGCCGGTTCCCTTGGCGGTGGCGATCGCATGATCGAGCTCGACGAGGTCCGCCTCGGTGAGCTCTTCTCGCCAGTCATCGTTCAGGGCGAGCTCGCTGCCTTTCCATGCTGCTGGGATCGTCAGCGGTTCCCTGAGCACGCGTTCTTGCGGCCGTGCGAAGTAGTGAAACGTTTGGGCTGTGAGAGTCTTGTACACGCTGCTCGTTCCGGGTGCCTACACCTCTGCGCGAAGACCCGAGACGCATATTTTGCGGCACGCTTGGCTCGTTCACAAGGCGGTCTTATAGGTGTCCGAGGAGGCAAGCGATGAACGACCCAAGCTATGCGTTTTCGAAACAACTCGACGGAGTCTCGGTGGATGAAGCGCTCGAGAAGGTGACTGAAGCTCTCAAGGCAAACGGGTTCGGCGTGCTGACTAAAATCGACGTGAAGGAAACCCTGAAAAAGAAGATCGATGTCGATTTCCGACCGTACGTAATCCTCGGCGCCTGCAACCCCAAGCTGGCCTACAAGGCTCTGCAAGGAGAGTCTTTCATCGGATTGCTGTTGCCTTGCAACGTCGTCGTGCAGGAGTCCGAGGGCGGTGCCCTGGTCTCGTTCGCAGACCCCAAAGCGATGTTCGAGCTCGTTCCGGACGCACCGATCGCGGAGGTGGCAAGCGAGGCGCGGAGGCTTCTCGAGAACGCGCGGGACCAGCTCTGAGCTAGGCGATGACCTCGATGCGCGCTGCGACGTGCTTGTGCCAAGGGGTGCCGGCAAGCCAATCCCGGTCCTCCGTGGCGGTTAGCTCGTTCGGCGCTACGCCGGTTTGAACTCGTTCGCCGCCCTCATTGGTGTGATCGAGACCGAGGCCGTTCGGTAGCGAAACGTGTCCCGGCTGCATCATTTGGGAGAGCTCGACGCTGACGTCGACCGAGCCGCGCTTGGTCGTCAGTCGAACCCGGTCACCGGTGTCGACCCCGAGCTCCGAGGCGTCGCCGGGATTGATGCGGAGTGAGCCCTCGGCGTCCTTCTTCCGCCACTCCGGATCGCGGAAGATCGTATTGGCCGTGAACGAGCGTCTTTCGCCGGCAGACAAGACGAACGGAAACGCGGCGTCTGCCAGGTCCCCATCGCCCAAGCTGGCCAGTTCCTCGAGCAGCTCCGGGATTGCAGCCTGAATTCTGCCATTCGGAGTCTTGACCCGAGCCCAGCTCTCGTCTTGCTCGTCGACGGCAAAAATCAATCCCGAAGGGCTCTCGACGATGGCATCGAAGAGCTTCTCGGCGGGTTCGAAGCCATTGCCGTGGAAGCCTGCGCGACGAAGCGAGCCCGGGTTGGCGTTCGCGAACTGATGCACCAAACCCCAGACCACCGCTGCGGACTGAAGGCCAGCCGGAAGATGCGGTCCAAGCGTTCGGTAGAGAATGACGGGTGCCATGGGAGCGAGCTTTGGATTGCTCAAGACCGTTCCGAAGAACACGGGAATGAACGCGGCGCGGCCCTGCGCAGCGGCAGCATGCAAAGGCGCGAGATCTTCCTCGGTGTACGCGCCCAGCGCTTCGCAGAGGCGCGCATGGATCTCCGCTTCTGGGAGAACCCCCTCGGGCGGATCGAAGAGGGGCTGCCGGACATGGAAATAGTTCTCCGGAAACTCGAAGTTGAAGAATGTCGCCTCTGCTTTTTCGTACTGCGTCGCGGCAGGAAGGATGTAGTCTGCGAGGCGAGCGGTCTCGGTCATCGCGATGTCGATGACCACGAGCGTGTCGAGAGAGCGCAGCGCCTCCCGCATCCGCTGGCTGTCGGCAACGGAGTGCGCCGGGTTTCCACTTTCGACGAGCATGGCCCGGTACCGCTTCGGATGATCTGTGAGAATTTCGTCCGGTATCGAGTTGCAAGGAGTGAGCCCGGAGATGATTCGCTCACCAGCGACGGGACTGCGATTGCTTTCGACGCCAGCGGCGAGCTTATCGAGCTTCCCCGTGATGGGTACGATCGACGCCGGAACGTACTGCGCTCCCCGTTTGGAGAAGTTCCCGGTGAGCACCCACAGGAGCTTCTCGAGGTAGCTGTTGAGCGTCGAGTGTCGGTTCATTTGAATGCCGAGGTCCTCGAAAATCGCCACGCTCTCGGCGTCCCCGATTCGGCGGGCCGTTTCGCGAACGAGCGCTTCTGAGACGCCAGCGATCTCGCAATACCGGGAGACGGGAATCTCGCCTAAGGCGGCCCGCACGTCTTCGGTGCCATCGACGTGCGCTTTGATCCAGCCGTGGTCGATGCGGTCTTCTTGAACGAGGACTGCGGCAAGCGCCGCGAGCAGCCACGCGTCCCTACCCGGCTTCACGCGGAGATGGATGTCCGCGAGCTCGGCCGTTTCGGTGAGGCGCGGGTCGATGACCACCAGACTGCGTTTGGGGTCCTTCGCGATGTCCTTGAGCGTCACGCGCGCGCGGGGGATGCCGTGCGACTGCCAGGGGTTCTTGCCGATGAAGATGCCGACTTCGCAATGCTCGAAGTCCGCACGCGTCACGCTCCCCATGAGTCGCCCGCCGACCCAGAACTCGCCGGTCTTCTCCTGCGCCAAGGCGCTCGAACGATAACGAGACCCGAGCGCACGCCGGGTCGCCGTCGAGTACGCGCCGGGAAGGTGGTTACCTTGTCCGCCCCCGCCGTAGTAGAAAATCGAGGCGCCACCGTGTGTGTCCCGCACGGCGGAAAGGCGGGCCGCCACCTCTCGGATCGCCGTGTCCCAATCGATCTCCTCGAAGCTGCCGTCTTCCTGGCGACGGAGCGGTGAGGTGATTCGGTCGGGTCCGTTTTGATAGTAGTCGAGGCGATGGGGCTTCTCGCAGGCGTATCCCTTTGATGCGGGGTGCGCTTTGTCCCCTCGGATTCGAGTGAAATGGCGCTGGCCCTCGCCCCCCAGCTGCACTTCGAGACCGCAATTGCACTCGCAGAGAATGCAGGCTGTTTTCTCCCAGGACCCGGACATGCTGCAACCTCGCTCTTCCGCCATCCAATGCTGACCACGCCATCCTAGGGTAGTCAGACTCCCGCGTAACCCTGAGCGCGCCTGCGATTCGTCCGCGGAGCCTGCAAGCGCTCAGGTCGCACGGTCATATCTACGAAAGTGGCCGGGGCCGCTCGAAGCTGGGCGTCTGCTATGAGAGCTCCGATGAACGAGCTGCCTCCGCATGTCCTCTTCTACGATGGAGTCTGCGCGATGTGTAATGGCATCGTGAAACGCATGCTCCGTCTCGACCGAAACGGGGTGTTTTGCTTTGCTCCACTGCAGGGTGCGACCGCCGAACGCGCCCGCGCGCTCTACGCCGAGTTCCCGGAAGAGATCGAAACAATCGTCTACCTGAGGCACGGCGAGCTGTTTCTGCGATCGCGGGCTGCAGCCCTGGCGATGGGCGAGATGCCTTACCCGGCCAAGGCCCTCTCTTGGTTTCGCTTTCTCCCCGCCTGGCTCACCGATTTCTTCTACGGGATCATAGCGAGGACGAGATATCGCCTGTTCGGCAAATACGATAGCTGCCCAGTGCCCCCCGCGGAGCATCGGGCGCGTTTTCTTCCTTGAGTCGTCCGGCGCAACTCGATGTAAGCAAATGTCCCACCCGTTTGGGTGAAGCGGCACGGATTGCTAACCTGATCCGAGG
>DASRZF010000080.1:0-30066 GCA_035686645.1 Polyangiales bacterium | reverse complement strand
AGCTGCTGACGCGTGAGCGCGTAGTCCAGATTGAGTGCGACGCCGCCCTCTCCGTACGCGAGCTCTTCGATGCAGAGCTTCACGTCGGGCTTGTCCGAAAGCTGAATTTTCGCCCACTCGGCGGCTGCGCGGAGTCGCTCGTAGGCCTGACGATCCTGGCGGGCGTCGTATCGATTTTGCTCGAGGAACTGCGCAGCCATCTGGTCGGCGATGCTCGTGTCCACGTCGTCGCCGCCGAGGAACGTGTCGCCCGCCGTGGCGAGCACCTCGAACACATCGCCTGCGAGCTGCAGGATCGTGATGTCGAACGTACCGCCGCCGAGATCGTAGACCGCAACGCGCTCGGTCGACGTCTTGTTGTAGCCGTAGGCCAGAGCCGCGGCGGTTGGCTCGTTGAGAATGCGCAGCACGTCGAGACCTGCCACCCGCCCAGCAGCCTTCGTGGCGCTGCGCTGAAGCTCGTTGAAGTTCGCCGGGACGGTCACCACCGCTTGGCTGCACTCCTGCCCCAGTGCTTCCTCGGCCACTTTCCGAACGTGCCGAAGCACGAACGCGCTGATCTCGCTCAGCGTATACGTCTCGCCGCGTGCAGTGACGAGCACGCCTCCACTCGGGCCTTCCGAGAGCTCGAACGCGAAACGCTCCTGAGCCTGCTTCACCTCGTAACTGGTGTAAGGCCGGCCGATGAGCCGCTTGACCGAGTACACCGTGTTCTGCGCGTCGAGCAGGCGCCGTTCTTTCGCGGCGGCGCCCACCAAGATGTCACCGCTCGGATGGAACGACACGACTGAAGGAATCAGCTTCGCTCCATCGCTCTCCGCGAGAACTCGGCCTCCAGGCTGGTCGGCGACGGCGACCACGGAATTCGTCGTACCGAGGTCGATCCCAATGACGGGTCCGTTACTCACACTCCCCTACCCCCTAGAAAAGACTCCCCCAAATCTCTTTCCAAGAATAGCCGCTTGTGCACCGGAGTACACACTTCCGAGTGCGTATCGGCTAATTTTCTTCGGTTTCTGGGGATTCCTCGGCGCTATCGTCCTCGCCTTCGGCAACCGGCTCCACGTCCACGACCTGCTCGCCTTCGCCGAGACGAATCACGCGAACACCCTGGGTGTTGCGGCCCGTCTCACGGATCTCGCCCACATGCGTTCGTATCACCTGCCCGCCATTGGTGATCACCATGAGCTGATCGTCAGGCGAAACCAGCCTGAGCTTCACGAGCGCTCCGTTGCGTTCGGAGGTGTCCATCGCGATGATGCCCTTGCCTCCACGGTTCTGGATCCGCCACTCGGGGACCTTCGTGCGTTTGCCATAGCCGTTAGCGCTCACCGTCAATACCTGCTGCTCGCCTTCATCTTCGATGATGTCCATGCCGATCACGAAGTCGCCTTCACGCAAGTCGATGCCCTTCACGCCCATCGAATCGCGGCCCATGGCGCGAACGTCTTCGATGGGAAAGCGGATGCTCATCCCATGCGATGTGCCGATCAGCACGTGTTGACCGGGCGTCACGATTCGCGCGGTCAGAAGCCCGTCGCCTTCACCGATTGCAACCCCGATGATCCCAGTCTGCCGAATGTTTTCGTAGGCACCCAGGCTCGTGCGCTTGACGCGGCCACGACGAGTGCAGGTCAATAGATAACCATCCTCGACGAATTCGCGAATTGGCAGAATCGCCGCCACACGCTCGTCGGGCTCCATGCCAACGAGATTCACCACCGCTCTACCCCGAGCGGCGCGGCTGGTCTCGGGAATCTCATAGACCTTCTTGAGGTAGGCCTTGCCCTTGTCGCTCAGGAAAAGAACGTTCGCATGGGCATTCACGACGAACACCCAGCTCACGAAATCCTTGTCACGGGTGTCCATGGCCCGCAGACCCTTTCCACCACGCCCTTGGGACCGATACTCGCTCAGCGGAACGCGTTTGACGTAGCCCGCATGGGACACGGTCACGACGACTTCCTCGTCCGGAACGAGATCCTCGATGGAAATCTCTCCCTCGGCCTCGACGATTTCCGTGCGCCGCGCATCGCCGAAGCGCTCGCGAATCTCGTCGAGCTCCGTCACGATGACTTCGTCCAAGAGCTTCTTACTTGCGAGGATCGCCTGGAGCTCCTTGATCACGTCGCAAAGGCTGCCGTACTCGGTCGCGAGCTTCTCCCGTTCGAGGCCGGTGAGTCGCGACAAGCGCATCTCGAGAATCGCCTTGGCCTGTCGCTCGGAGAGCAGGTACTCGCCATGCTCTTTGGCGGCTTGGATCTCTGATTCGGGGCGGCCAGCACGTCTCACGAACTCCTCCAGCCCCGTGAGCGGGAGCTTCATCAGGCGCTCGCGCGCCTCGTCGGGGTCCTTCGAGGAGCGAATCGTGCTCACCACCAGGTCCACGTCGGTGACCGCCATCCCCAAACCTTCGACCAGCTCGCGCTGGGCCTCGGCCTGGGCGAGGTCGTAGCGGGTTCGGCGAACGACGACCTCGCGCCGGTGGTCGATGAACCGAAGAAGCGCTGTCCGGAGGTCGAGGACCTCGGGCCGCTGGCCCACGATCGCGAGGCAGTTGTAGCCAAAGGTGCTTTGAAGCGCCGTCATTTGGTAGAGCTTGTTCAGCACGATTTCGCCATGGGCGTCGCGCTTGAGCTCGATGACGACCCGTAGGCCATCGCGGTCCGATTCGTCCCGGATGTCGCTGATGCCCTCGATCCGCTTGTCGCGGACCAAATCGGCGACCTTCTTGAGAAGCTCGGCCTTGTTCACCTGGTAGGGGATCTCGGTGATCACGATCATCTCGCGATCGCCCTTGCCCGGGAGCGATTCGATCGTGGCTCGGGCACGCATCACGATTCGCCCGCGACCGGTCCGGTAGCCAAGGTGAATGCCTGCGCGGCCATAGATGTACCCCGCGGTCGGGAAATCTGGGCCCTTCACGCCAAGGCGGCCCGCCTCGTCGTCATCCTGCATGAGCTCGTCGACCGTGAGCTCTGGGTCACCCATGAGGCGTACCGTGGCGTCGACCACCTCGCGCAGATTGTGGGGCGGGATATTGGTGGCCATTCCGACCGCGATACCGCCCGAGCCATTGATCAAGAGGTTCGGAATTCTGCTCGGCAGGACCAGGGGCTCACGTTCGGAATCGTCGAAGTTTGGCCCGAAGTCGACCGTATCCTTTTCAATATCTGCGAGGAGCTCGGATGCGAGCCTGTGCATCCGCACCTCGGTGTAGCGCATCGCGGCGGCAGGGTCGCCATCGACCGAGCCGAAGTTGCCCTGCCCGTCGACGAGCGGATACCGCATGGAGAAGTCCTGAGCCATGCGGACCAGCGCGTCGTAGACCGCCGTGTCCCCGTGAGGGTGGTACTTGCCGAGGACATCACCGACGATGCGAGCACTCTTCCGATAAGAGCTGTTCCAATGAACCTTCTGCTCGTGCATCGAGTAGAGAATCCGCCGGTGGACCGGTTTGAGTCCGTCCCTCACGTCCGGAATCGCCCGCCCGATGATCACGCTCATCGCGTAGTCGAGGTATGAGCGCCGCATCTCGTCTTCGAGCGCGACCGGATGCTTCTGTGAAGATTCCGCCATGAATTACTGCTCCCGCGCGTCGTTCCCCAGATGTGCGACGCCGCCGCGAAGCTACCACGACCGCCCCCCTCCTGCACGCGCTCTCAGGCCTTCCGAACTGCTGTTTTTTGGCTGCTTCGAGGGAAGTTTCGTAAACCCGAGACCAGGTTCGAAGCGGAACGAAAGATGGACACTGCAATGCGCGATCTAGAACGGATCGAAGAGCGATCTTCGGACGAGGGACGGGGGGTCTTGGTGCTCTCAGGCGTGGGCCTCGTGGCCGCGGTCGGAATCGTGGTCGCCGCGGTGGCCGCGTTGCCGAGCGGCGACGAAGCGCGACCCGAGGACCTGCTTCAGATGCTGGCCATAGCGGACGAGACGGAAGCCCATGAAGCCGGAGGCGAGCGCGCCGAGGACCCCGACATCGATCCCGAGTCACTCAGCTTTCCGACCACCTTGGTCACCGAGGAGCGCGCCGAGGTTGCGGCAGCCATGGCCGCCGCAGCTGCAGAGCTCGCGCATCTGGACCCTCTGACCAGCCCGGCCCCGCGATCTGATATCGCGGCAGGCTTGCCGGCCGCCGTCACCGCGGGTCCCGACCGGACGCTCGTCGAGATGGCCGCCATCCGCGACCCACTCGTTGCGGCCACCGTCACCGAAAGAACTCAGTCGTCACCTGCAGGGTACGAAGGGCGCTACACCTTACAAGTCATCAGCTATGGGGACGCCGAAGAGGCCCGAGTCTTCGCGAGCGCGCTACGCAAACGCGGACACGCCGCGTACGTGACCAGCGGTTCGGTCGAGGGCCGAGGCATGCACTGGCGAGTTCGCATCGGACCCTTCGAAACGCGACAGCAGGCTCAAGACTACCGAACGACGTTCGAACGCGAAGAAGGCATGAACACCTTCATCGTTCGGAACAAGGGCTAGATCGACCGGGGCGCGACGGAGTCCCCGGAGGGCGGCTCGCGACGGGCGTGCTCGCGATCGGGACCCACTCGCCCCCAGTTCCCCAAGACGCCCTATGGCTAGGCTCGACCCAATCGCTGTGCTGCCCATCCCGAGCCGCCCTCCTCCGCACGCGTCGAAGCACGCCCGCACTGACGCTGGCACTGACGCTGGCACTGGCACTGGCACTGGCACTGGCACTGGGGGGTGTATGGAGGGGCGCGGGGAATGCGATGCGGGGTTTCGGCGGCGTGTGAGTGACAATCGGTCAGCGAGCAGCCCCCTCCGATTGGCGCGAGCTCCGAGGGGCGCCTTGCGTGGCCCCTGCTCGCAGTCCTTCCGGCCACCTTTGCAAGGCGCCCCGTCCGATGAAACCCCGTGTCGCGTTCCCCGCGCCCCGGTGACGACCTATGGCAGCTCGTCGAGCCAGCTCGGATCCTCGAGCCACTTCTCACGCAACCCCGAGAGAATCCCGGTGGCTTCGATCGCGTCGATGTAGTTCTCGATGAGATTGTAGAAGCGCGGATCCTTGGCCGACACCGCGATGCCCATGGGCTCGACGGAAAGAGGCTCGGCGAGAGTGACGAGGCCTGCGTCGGGGTTTCGCAGAACCGCAAGCGCACAAGCCGGTAGGTCCGCGATCATCGCGCTTGCCTTCCCATCGATGACCATCCCCACCGCGGCCTCGTAGTCATCAACGGTCACCGACTTCGCTTTCGGAAGGTTCTTCTTCACGAAGGCTTGGCTGGTCGAATTCTTCAGCGTGACGAAGGTCACGTTCGGCGTGTTGATGTCATCGACGGTCTCCGCGCCTGCCAACGCCTTGGAGGTCGTGACCAGAGACTTCCCCGACAAGAGGTAGGGACCGACGAACAGGAAGTCTTGGCTGCGCGCAGCTGTGATGTCGACGCCCGACATCACCATGTCGACCTTGCCCTTCTTGAGAGCGCCGAGAAGCTCGCCAAACGGCTTCTGCACGATTTCGAGCTCGAATCCCAGAGCGTAAGCAAGCCCCTTGGCGAGGTCGACCTCGAGGCCGATCATCTGACCGCTCTTACTCTTCATGTTGAGCGGCGGCTGGTTCGCCGACATTCCGACTCGAAGCGTGTCGGTCTTGATGACGCGGCTGAGCACTGGTGACTGCGCGGTTGCAGCGGACGCACCGAGCAACGAGATGGCTGTGAGGGCCGCGAGTGCCCCGAGTCGAATGCTGTGGAACATGAAGTTGACCTTTCTTTCTAGTGAAGCGCGGGGGAGCCTAGCCAGGGTCCGACCCAACCGCAACACACGATTTGGCGGGCTTGCGAGCCTCGACGTCTTCAGCGCATCAGATACTGGCGCAAGGCCTCGCGCGCGACGTAGCTGGCCTTGATGCGCCACTTCGGTTCGTTGACCACGAGAGCCGCAACGGCGATTTTCGGATCGTCGACCGGCGCGTACCCGACCCACCAGTTGTAGGTTCGATGGGGCTCGTAGCGACTGAGGGTCCCAGTCTTGCCCGCAACGGCAATGCCGGGGAGGAACGGTCGACCTTTCGGATCCCAGAAGGCTTTCTTCGAGGTTCCCTTCGTCACCGTTCGGGTCATCATTTCGCCTGCGAGTCGTGCGGTCTGGCGAGGCACGACTTGCCGAAAAGTGCGCGGGGTGTGTTCGTAGAGCGTCTCGCCGGTTTGACTTTCGATCCGCTCGACGAGAGCGGCGTAGGGCATCTTGCCATCATTCGCGATGGTCGCGGCCAGAAGTGCGCCGTGCAACGGCGAGAGCTGACTGTGCCAGAAGCCCGCGGCCATTCGCGCCCGTTCCAAACGGCTATCTGGCACGTCTACGGGACTTGGAATGGTCGGAAGGTCGAACGGAAGACGCTGACCGAAGCCGAAGGCCGAGACATACTGGGTCATGCGAGCCTCATCGATGTTACGGTCGGCAAGCTTGGCGAACACGGCATTGATCGAGTAACCGAGCGCATCGGCCATCGTCGCGCACCATCGGTCGCGACTCGGGTTGTCGATTAAATCCACTTGCTCCAAACCACGCATCCCGCCGCCGTAACAAACCGACGTGGAGCTCTTGACGCCGGCGTCGAGCAAGGCCGAGGCGGTGATGATCTTGAACACCGATGCCGCTGGTGGACCCGAATCGGTCACCACCTGCGGGCTGTTGCCCTTCCCGGCTTCGTAGCCCACGTAGGCGAGCACTCGCCCGCTCTTCGGTTCTATCGCGACCAGGCCGCCCGCCGGCACATCGTAGCGGCTGAAGAGGGTTTGAATGTAGGATTGGAGCTCGCCGTCGACGGTCAAAACGGCGCGCGTGCCATCGCTGCGCGGGACGACCCAGCTCCCGGATCCAGGTTTTGCTTTCGCGATGTCGACATCCGTGAAGGGGGGGCTCAACACCCGCGCCACGTTTGTCGAAGCCCTTTGAGCAGCCGGCGGGCTCGCCATCAACGCCAGGGGCGTTCCGAGAATCAGAGCGAGGCTCGCCAGCCCCCACAGCCAGGAGTGAGAAAATAGGTCGCGCACGTGCCTACGCTATTGAACCCTTTTCTGTGGGTCAACAAACCCAACGGTCCGCTGTGACTGCAATCGCCTGTCGCTGATTTACCGTACCACCCCTCCCCGCTGTATATTGTGGAGGTGCCGTTCAAGGACCAGACGACGAGCGCCAGCCAGACCGTGCTCACGCAAGTCGGTGAAGCCCGCACGGCCCCTCGAGGGAGTGAGAACGGGTGTCTCGTCGTCATCTACGGACCGGAGATGGGCCGCCGAGTCCGGGTGAGCACTGAACCCGTGATCATCGGACGCTCGCCCAAGTGCGAGATCCAGATCGACCAGGAGAGCGTCTCGCGCAATCACTGCCGGATTGGATTCGAAGAGGGCGAGTTCGTCGTAAGGGACCTCGGCTCGACCAATGGAACCTATGTCAACGACAACCTCGTCGGAGACGAGGGGCGCCTCCGCCATGGCGACCAACTCAGGGTCGGCCGGACGATTCTGAAGTTCATCGTCGGAGACGACGTGGAAGTGGAGTACCACGAAGAGATCTATCGCTTGATGACGACGGACGGGCTGACCCAACTCAACAACAAGAGGTACTTCGACGAAATGCTGGACCGCGAGGTCGCGCGCGCGAAGAGGTACAAGCGCAGCTTCTCTCTTTTGGTCTTCGACATCGACCACTTCAAGAAGATCAACGATCGCTTTGGTCACTTGGCCGGAGACACGATACTGCGACAGCTCGGGGCCATGCTTCTCGGGAGGTTGCGTGTCAACGACGTATTGGCTCGAATCGGGGGCGAGGAATTCGCCCTGATCACGCCCGAAGTCGGTGTCGATGGCGCGAAAGAGCTCGCGGGGAAGATCAACCGACTGATCAGCGACACCCGCTTCGACTTCGATGGCACGCGCGTCGATGTGACGGTGAGCGTAGGAGTCGCGGAGTGGCAAACGCACTACGAGGATCCTTCCGACCTGTACAAAGCGGCGGACGAAAAGATGTACGAAGCGAAGCGAACCGGTCGAAACCGCGTCTGCTTCTAACGCGAGCTCAACGGAACCGGCTCTGTTCGAGGCGCGAACCTCGGTGTGGCCCGAGGCGCTTCTCGGGTGCCCATCTTCGCGGCATACACGCAGCGAGCTCGAAGAACGCGGTCGCGATGACCCTAAGCGAGGCACCCGTTTGGCGGCCGGCTTGGCGAGGGTAGTGGCTTACGGCGCACTCGCCCACACGAAGGTCCGACCGTTGGGCTTCGAAAATCAACTCGGCGCTGATGAGCGCGCCCTGGCTCCGAAGCCTGCTGCTGCGCAGAAGGCTTTGGGGGACCAGCTTGAATGCGCAATTCGCGTCCCTTACCCGGAGACCGAAGACCAAGTTCACCAAGGCCGTCCAGGACCGGCCCCACAAGCGGCGCCACCAGCCATCTTGCCGCGCGGTCCGGTATCCGACGACGACGTCATGCTCACCGAGCAATCGAATCGCCTGCGGCAACTCCTCGAGATCGAACTGACCGTCGCCGTCCGTCAGAAACACGTAGTCCATCAGAGCGCGATCGAGTCCCGAACGCACTGCCGCCCCGTATCCGAGGTTCCGTGGGTGCGCGACGATCTGCAGCTCCGGCACGCTCGTTCGCAGCCTGTCGAGGACCATAGCGGTCTCATCGGTGCTGCCATCGTCCACGACGATGATTTCGAGCTCCGAGGCGAGCCTCCGTCCCACTGAGACGGCCTGTGCCACCACCGGCGCGATATTCCCTTCCTCGTTGAAACACGGAACCACCACCGAAAGGCGCATCGGGCCGAGCCTAGTGCGAGGACCCATGGGCTTCAATCGGCTTGTAGGCTGCGGACCTGGACCGGCGAGCGCCTGGTTCCGAGCTGACCCTTGCCACGGAAAAGGTGCGTGGCTATGTTCGCCCACAGTAGCTGGAAAAATCTTGGGATCTGACCCAGTTGGAGTAGAACACCGGAATGAGCGACGAAGAGGACACAATCACATCGATTCCCCCACCCGACTCGGGCGAGATCGAGTTTGGTAGCGAGCTCCCGGTTCTACCGATTCGCAACGCGGTCCTCTTTCCGGCGGCAGTGGCCCCCTTCGACGTGGGTCGAGAGAAGTCCGTGGCGCTCGTCGAGGACATCGAAAACCTAGACCAGCCGATCATCGCAATCATCGCGCAGCGCGATCCCTCGACCGACGACCCCGATCAGAGCGATCTCTACCCCGTGGGCGTCGCGGCACGCGTTCTGAAGGCGCTCAAGCACAGCTCCGGCAACTACAGTCTGATTCTACAGGGGCTGGTGCGCATTCGCCTCGAGCAAGTGGTCACCTCCGAGCCATATATGCGCGCGCGTGTGTCTCGCTTGGACGAGCCCAGCGTCGAGGACGTGGAGAGTGAAGCGCTCGCGCTAAGCCTCCGTGACATCGCCAAGCAGGTCATTCAGCTCATGCCCGAGCTGCCCCGCGAGGCGGGCTCGCTAATCGACTCGATTCAGGAGCACGGTCAGCTGGCCGATTTAGTCGCGGCCAACCTCGATGCACCGGTCGAAGAGAAGTCCCAACTTCTGGAGACGCTCGATGCCAAGGAGCGCATCCGGAAGGTTCTGCGCTTACTCACGCGTCAGCTCGAAATCCTCAAGATGCGGGAGCGGATCAACTCGCAGATCAAAGAGGAAATGGGCAAGAACCAGCGCGAGTACGTGCTGCGTCAGCAGCTCAAGGCCATCAAGGAAGAGCTCGGCGAAGAAGAAGGCGATCAGGGCGACCTCGATATCCTCGAAGAGAGGATTGCGAAGGCGAACCTGCCAGGCGAGGCCGATACGGTCGCCCACAAGCAACTCAAACGGCTCAGGCAGATGCAAGTCGGCTCGGCCGAGTACACCGTCGTTCGCACGTATATCGACTGGATCCTCGACATCCCCTGGAGCAAGCAGACAGCCGACAACATGGACATCGCGGCCGTCCGCAAAGTCCTCGACGAGGATCACTCGGGCCTCGAGAAGGTCAAGAAGCGCATCGTCGAGTATCTGGCCGTGCGAAAGCTGAAGACCGACAAGAAGGGTCCGATCCTCTGCCTCATCGGGCCACCTGGTGTCGGCAAGACCTCCCTCGGCCGATCGGTCGCGCGCGCGCTGGGACGGAAGTTTCACCGCATCAGTCTCGGTGGTGTGCATGACGAGGCTGCGATTCGCGGTCACCGACGCACCTACGTGGGCGCCCTCCCCGGCCAGGTCATCCAAGGGATGAAGAAAGCCAGCACGATCAACCCGGTCTTCATGCTCGACGAGATCGACAAGATCGGCCACGATTTCCGCGGCGACCCTGCAGCGGCACTCCTCGAGGTGCTCGATCCAGAACAGAACGACACGTTCAGCGATCACTATCTCGAAATCCCTTACGATCTTTCGAAGGTGATGTTCATCGCGACCGCCAACGTTGGTGACACGATCCCGGCACCGCTCCGCGACCGCATGGAGATCATCGAGATCCCGGGCTACACGCGCCGCGAGAAGGCCGACATCGCGCGGGTCCATTTGGTGCCAAAGCAGCTCGATGAGCACGGCATCAAGCCCGAGCAAGTCACCTTGGAAGACGGGGCGATCGCGGCCATCATCGACCATTACACCCGCGAAGCCGGAGTGCGTAACTTAGAGCGTCAAATCGCGAGCGTCATTCGCGGCGTCGCAGTGAAGGTCGCCGAAGGCGAGGAAGGGCCCTGGATCATCTCGGACGAGGACTCGCTGAAACCCTACCTCGGTGCACCCCGGTTCAGTTCGGAGGTCGCGGAACGCACCGCGGAAACGGGAGTGGCCACAGGCCTCGCCTGGACCTCCGTCGGCGGAGAGATCTTGTTCATCGAGTGCACGAAGATGAAGGGCACGGGCAAGCTCCAACTCACCGGTCAGCTAGGCGACGTCATGAAGGAGTCCGCGCAGACCGCGATGAGCTACGTCCGCACGCGAGCCAAGAGCTTCGGAATCCCGGAGGATTTCCTCGAAACGAGCGACATCCACATTCACATTCCCGCGGGGGCGATGCCCAAAGACGGACCGAGTGCGGGCGTCACTATGATGACGGCCATCGTCTCGCTGCTCACCGGCATTCACGTGCGTCATGACGTCGCGATGACCGGCGAGATCACCTTGCGGGGCCGTGTGCTTCCCGTGGGTGGCATCAAGGAGAAGGTGCTCGCCGCACACCGGGCGGGAATCAAGCGCGTCATTCTGCCAGAACGCAACACCGCGGATCTCGACGAGGTTCCGGAGGAGGTGCGGGAGACCCTAGAGTTCGTTCCCGTATCCAAGATGGACGCCGTCCTAGCGAATGCCCTGCTCGATCCGGATCGACTCAAGCTCGACCTCAGCGATCCACGCCCGGACAAGGGCGAAGGGGTGCAACCCTCCGCTCCTTGACGAGGCGACACGCAGGCTCGAATCGTGACGGCGACCAAAGGAATCGAGATCGGGAGCCTCGAGCGAGCCAATAGCCACTGGCTCGCGGGGCGTCCGTGATGGAAGGCGGTCGCTTTCGCCTCGTGTATTTCATCCTGGTTCCCGCGATCCTCGTCGCCGCCGCGATCCTCGGGTACTACACGATTCGTTCGTCGAGAGACTACGCCCAACTTGGCGAGCAGACGATCGCCCAGTCCTTGCTTTCCGTCGCAGAGCAACGTGTAGAACGGATTGAGGGTTACATTACCGTTGCGGACCACACCGTGTTTCGGTTGGTGAATCCCAACGACTCGAGCACCATCGATACGGCGTGGCTTCCTCAAGCCGCCACGCAAACTCCGAGTGTCCGCTCGGTGCTCTTGCTCGACCCGGATGGAAACATCATTCAATGGGCGAGCCGAGAGGACAAGAAGGACCGCAGGGCTTTCTTGCGAGTTTTCCGCCAGGATCTATTGAAATCGCTCGAGCTCGACGCTGCGGAACCCAACCTCCTGCGGCACCTGCACCAGCAGGTCGACGACGAGGGGTATCTGCTCTCCTATCGGGCTTACGCCACGCTCGCCGGCCAAGTCACCTTCATCGTCGCCGTGCACGACACGAAGTATCTCGTCGACGAGGTCTTCCCCGCGATGTTCGTCTCAGATGAAACGACCCCTCTCTACAACATCGTCGATGAGAGCAATCAGATCATTTTTGGTCCCGACCTCTCTGAAGCTGGAGTCTACACGGTCGACCACCGTTTCCCGAGGACGCTCTATCGGTGGCGCCTCCAGGTCGCGCCGCGGCAGGCCGCGCGTCTGCAAGCACGAGGCCGATCGCGCATGCAGGGTGAGCTCACTCTACCGATCATGTCCTTCGCGATCATCCTTCTGAGCGCGATCTTCTTCATCTACGCGGCTGAGAAGGAACGGCGACTGAATCAACTCAAGAGCGAGCTGATGGCCAACGTGTCTCACGAGCTCAAGACACCGTTGTCCGTCGTGCGAATGTTTGCGGACATGCTTCGATCAGGCCGTGTACCCAGTGACGCTCGCAGGCTCGAATACCTCGACATCATTTGCAGGGAGTCCGAGCGTCTGACCTCCCTCATCGACAATGTGCTCGATTTCTCCGCGCTCGAAGGGGGCAAGGGACCCTATCGTCTGAAGCGCGGCAACCTCGGCGATGCCATCGGACGCGCTCTCGAAGCATTTCGATACCGAAGCGAGCAAGATGGAGTCGAGATTCAACTGAACGCATCAGAAGACCTCCCGCAGGTTCTGATGGACCAGGAAGCGATCGCCCTTGCAGTGATCAATTTGCTCGACAACGCCGTCAAGTACGGAGAGCAGTCTCCGGTGGAGCTCACCGTCACGTCGAAACGGAACATGGTCGACGTCGCTGTGCGCGACCATGGACCGGGAATTCCCAGCGACTCGCTGCGTCGGGTTTTCGAGCGGTTCTACCGGGGACCGACTTCGACCCAGACTCGCGGCTCGGGCATCGGGCTGTCGCTGGTCAAACACATCGCGCAAGCCCATGGTGGTCGGGCTTGGGCGAAAAACGCCCAAGGCGGCGGTGCCGTGGTCGGCTTCTCCATTCCGGTGGCGGCCGGGAAGGCCTTGGGCTGAGCGAAGCGGCTTTGCCGCTTGGCGGTACTACGGGTATCTTCGCCACGATGTCAGAAGACGGACGCGGAATCCTGCTGGTCGAAGATGATCCGGCGCTGGCGCTCGGCCTGTCCGACAGCCTTCGATTCGAAGGCTACAGGGTCGTGCACACCGCCAAAGGCGCGAAAGCCATCGAGCTGGCGGCGTCTGAGGACGTCGACTGCGTGATCCTGGATCTGATGCTGCCCGACATGAATGGATACCAGGTCTGCGAGACGATCCGTCGCGGCGATCCCATCCTGCCGATCCTGATGCTTACGGCGCGCGGACAGGAGTCGGACAAGATCCGAGGCCTCGAAGCCGGCGCCGACGACTATGTCACCAAGCCATTTGCGATCGGGGAGCTGGTCGCCCGCATTCGAGCACTCTTTCGACGTGCTGGACGCTCCGTCCGTCCTTCCCAAGCGGAGATTCGGATCGGCAACATCAACATCGAAACCGGTTCACAAACGCTCACTCGCGGATCGGACACGATGCATTTGTCCTTCTACGAGGTGGAGCTCTTGAAGTTCCTTTGGGAGCGGGAGGGCGAGCCCGTGTCTCGGGACGAAATTCTGGAGAAGATTTGGGGGCTCGAAGCGGGGCCGAACAATCGAACCGTCGACAACTTCATCGTGAAGCTTCGGCGCAAGATCGAACCGAAGCCAGATCGGCCCATCCACATCCTGACCGTCTACGGCGTCGGGTATAAGCTGGTCTGCTGACCGCATGGGAACCGGAGTCACTACGTTCCTCTGGTACGGCCTGTGCGGAGGCGTCGTTGCGCTGACCATCGTCGTGGGTGTCGGCCTTTTCTTCTGGGGAACCCATCGCGAGAAGCGGAAACGACGCAATCCGCCGCCGTCTTGACCGCGTCCGGGCGGCTCGTTACAACCAAGCCGCTTTCGAGAGAAGTCTGGTGAGCTAGGAAAGTTTTTGCCGAAAAAAGAACAACGGGGCGGGCTTGGCCGCCGGCTGGCGATTGGCATCTATGCGATCGCCCTCTCCTACTTGGTCGTGATCGGCTTTGCTTCGGTAATTCCCGCGGTGTTCTGGCCGCCAGCCGACGACTCGTTCGACCTCGAGTGCGCCGATGGGCTGAGGCTACTCCGCCATGAAGTCGATGAGCTGCGCCTCGCTTATCTCGCCACCAACGAAACCGATGTGGCTCCTCTCGAACGCGCACTCAAATCCTGGGATCTTCGTCTCAATGCTCTGGCGAAGAGATGCGACGAAGACCAGGTGCATCTTCTCAATCAATATCGACACCGCGTCGAGCTCGGCCTCGAGAGGTACATGCGTGAAGACGCACCTCTGGCGAATCGCGTAAGCGAAGCGCTCGGCTCGAAAGCGGATTACCCATCACCCGAACCACCGGAGCCCACTCCATGACAGAGCCGCCCGAAGAGGAAGGCATCCAGACTTTTGCAGAGCTTGGCTTGCACGAGGATGTGCTCAAAGCGATCGAAGAGATGGGGTGGGACACCCCCACGCCCGTGCAGCGGGACACCTACCCGCTCGCTGTCGCTGGACACGACATCATCGTTCAGTCCCGAACCGGCACCGGCAAAACGGGCGCATTTGGGATTCCGCTCGTCGATCGTCTGATGTCGAGAGATGGAGACGAGCAAGCATTGGTCCTCGCGCCTACGCGAGAGCTCGCGCTCCAAAGCGCGCGTGAGATCGCGAAGCTCGGGGCGCGTCGCGGCGTCGATACCGTCGCAGTGTACGGCGGCGCGTCGATGGAAAAGCAGGTCGAGGCGCTCAAGAAGGGTGCCCGCGTCATCAGCGGAACGCCAGGCCGTGTTCTCGACCACCTCAAGCGAGGCACCATGGACGCGTCGCGGCTCCGGGTGTTGGTGCTCGACGAAGCCGACGAGATGCTCTCGATGGGCTTTGCCAAAGAGCTGCACGCCATCATCGAGCGGCTCCCGAAAAAGCGCCAGACGCTGCTGTTTTCCGCCACGGTGGACCGTGCGATCCAGCGTGTCGCCGAAAAGCACATGCACGACCCGCAGTTCCTCGGACTCTCGGGCGACCACGTGGGCGCGCTCGGAATAGAGCACTTCGTCTACATGGTGAGTGGTGTTGGACGGGTCGCAAACCTCATCTCCGTTCTAGAGATCGAAGATCCAGAGAGCGCACTCATTTTCTGCAACACCAAGGCCGAAACCGAGGAAGTCTCGGCAGCCTTGCAACGTGCGGGATTCAATGCCGAGTGGTTGAATGGCGATCGGCCTCAACGCGAGCGGGAGGAAGTGCTCGGGCGCGTTCGCCGCGAAGAGCTGCGATTTCTGGTGGCGACCGATGTTGCTGCTCGCGGCATCGACGTCTCTCATCTGACGCATGTCATCAACTTCTCGCTTCCTACGAACGTCGAGCAGTACGTGCACCGTACCGGCAGAACCGGGCGCGCGGGTCGCACGGGGACGGCGATCACCTTGGTCGGTCCGACCGAGCTTGGGATTTTGTACTATCTGCGGATCCAGTACCGAATCTTTCCAGTCGAGCGCACTCTCCCGAGCGAGGGCGAACAACGGACGCGGCAAGAGGCCGACCGCATCGCGCTGATCGAGGTGGCCTACCCCAACGCACCCACGGAACGCGAGCTCGCCTTGGTGCGACGCTTCATGACGCACGAGAACGCCGAGCGAATGCTCGCGGGCTTGCTGGCCGCCTTCTTTGGAACGGAGTCGGAAGACCTCGACAAGGTCGCGGCGACGCGTAGACGCCGGGGCAAGCAGCATGTGGACGAGCACAGCAACGGCGGCAAGAAGAAGAAGAGGCGCACCCAAGACGAAGATGAAGACGACGACGAAGGCCCTACTGCGACCTTGTGTGTGAACGTAGGCCGGCGCGACGAGCTCAAGGCCTCCGAGCTGGGTCGCCTCATGCGAGAACGAACCGGCCTGAAGCGCAAGGAAATCGGGCGCATACGGGTTCGAGACCGGCACTCGTTGGTCGACGTCCCCGAGGACCGGGTCGAGGACGTGATCGAGTCCATGGCCGGAGCGATCCTGCATGATCGGGAGCTCGAGCTCGAGCTGGACAAGGCAGACTGATACCCAAATTTGGGACGAGCTACCCGGGTCGTCTATCTTGATCCTCGAAGATGCCTGAGGGGATAGCGTCGACGAGGCCGGAGCCATCGGGGTTACACCCGGGCGCTGTGGTCGGAGGAAGATTCGAGGTCATCGATCAGATCGATGAAGACCCGCAGGCTGTGATCTGGTCCGCCAAAGACCAGCAGACCAAGCGCGCCATCCTCGTGCACGTCATCCGGCCGGACCTGGTCTCCGTAGAGACTGCGCCTGATTTCCGCGAAGCGTGTCGCAGCGCGGCGAACCTGTCCCACCGCAACATTGCCCGAGTGTTCGGTGTTGGGCGTACACCCCGAGGCGAGCACTTCGTGGCTGGAGAATGGATTGACGGGACCCGTCTTTCCGAGTTCATCAAGGAGCGCGACCAAAAGGGCGAGCCGCTCTCGCTGAAGGGCGTGTACAACGTCATCGCGCACCTCTGTAGTGCCCTCAGTTACGCGCATGGACACGGCCCCCACGGAACGCTCCGGCCGAGCATCGTCTGGGTCACCCGCGGAGGGCGGGTCAAAATCCGCGATTTTGGCGTAGGTCAAGTGCTGCTCGGCACGGCAGGCCCCAATGTTTTCAAGAACGCGGATCACGCATGTCTGGCACCCGAGGTGAAACGCGGTGAGCCCGCGACGTTGCGGAGTGATGTCTTTGGAATCGGGGCGATCCTGTACGAGCTCCTGACGACGCGGTCCCCTGGGTCGAACTTCGTCGCGCCTTCACACGTGCGGGACGACATACCGGCGGAGCTCGACGGCATCCTGTTCCAGTGCTTGGCGCCAGATCCCAAGGATCGCTTCGAATCGCCAGAGGCGGTACGCAATGCGCTCCTACCGTTCGTCAGCGCCGCCAACTCCGTGCCACCGGCCGCGGATGCAGACCTGAGTCTCGACATCGACCTCGGCTCCGTTCTGCCGCCGGCTGATCTCGAGATTCCGGGCGTCACAATCCATGCGCAAGCTCCCCTCGCACCTCCTCCGCCGCCCAGACGTGGTCTCCGCAGCCTGATTGGCGAGCTATCCGCAGACCCAAAGCAGCGCTGGATGGTCGCGCGCGACAAGATGGACCACGGGCCCTTCAATGCCCGGGAGCTCATCGAACGGCTCAACATCGGAGGCTTCTCCGGCGACGACCTCACTTTCAACATCGACACTGGCGAGCGCAAACCCTTGCGTGAGTGGAAGGAGTTCCGCGAGCTCGTCCTGCAGCGCGAACACCAGGACACGAGCGCAGCGGAACAAGCGGCGCGCGTGAACGCGCACAGATCAGAAAAACGATCCTCGGCGATGAAGTGGCTGATCGCCGCCGCCGTGATCGGCGTCACCATCATCTCGGTGGGCGGGTTCCTGCTGTCACGCTCGAGCGACATCCGGGAGGCCGCATCGACCGAGCTCGATGATCTCTTCAAGCTCGGAAAGATCAGCACTGGCGAAGCCGGCTTGCTCCCCGACCTGCCCGTCCGAAAGCGCAAACGTGGCTCAACGGCTCCAGCCCCGGCTAGGCGGAGCGGAGGCTTCTACAGCTACGAAGAGGCGATGAGCCAAGCGATGGAGATCGGCGACGCCTCCCAGAGCGGTGGAGAGGGCCGGCTGACCGGCAATCAAGTCGCCAGCGTCATGAATCAGAACCTGAACCGGTTCTACAGCAGGTGTGTGATCCCAGAGCTGAAGAGCGGCGGTAAGCCCGGCAGCGTCAAGGTCGACCTTGCGATCGCGGGCGACGGCTCCGTGCTGGGCGCCACGATTCACGGTGGGAGCTCAGGCTTCCAGGGATGCATGGGTCAGCAGATCAAGTCTGTGCGATTCCCAGGGTTCGGTGCCCCGCGGATGGGCGCGCGCTATTCGTTCACCGTCAACTGAGCGCGGTCTTCAGTGCCGCTGCGACCAGCGGCAGCTTGACGAAACTGATCTTGTCCGAGGCCTTTTCGAGGGCATCCTCCGCTCGGATCTTGCGGTCGGCGACCATCCGGCCGAGCACGGCATCCATGCTCTGCATCCCGTAGCTGCCGCCCCCCTGAATGAGGCTTTGGATCATCGAGGTCTTCGATTCTCGAATGGCGGAAGCGACACCGGGCGTTCCGATGAGGATCTCCTGCGCAGCGACTCGGCCAGTTCCATCCGCGGTTCGGAGCAATTGCTGGGCCACGATGCCCGCCAGCGAATCGGCGAGCATGCCACGAATCTGTGGCTGCTGGCTCGCGGGGAACGCGTTGACGAATCGATCGATCGTCGCAGGCGCCGAATTCGTGTGGACCGTTGCGAAGATCAGAATTCCGAAGCTGGCCAGCTGGAGAGCCATTTTCATCGTCTCTCTGCCGCGAAGCTCGCCCACTAGAATCACGTCGGCGTTCTCGCGCCCCGCGCTGCGAATCGCGTCTGCAAAGCTCGGTGTGTGGATGCCGACCTCGCGATGCGTGATCTGACACTTGCGGGGCCGGTGCACGAACTCGACGGGATCTTCGATCGTGAGAATGTGCCCTTCTCGGGTCCGATTGACGTGATCGATCATGGCCGCCAGCGTGGTGCTCTTGCCGCTGCCCGTCGGACCGGTGACCAGGACGAGGCCTGATCTCCGATTTGCGAGCTCGACGACGGCGGCGGGCAGACCCAGGTCTTGCGCGCTCAGAATCTCGCTCGGAATCGTTCGAAACACGGCGCCTGGGCCCGTCGTCTTGTAGAGGTAGTTGGCCCGGAAGCGGGCCTTGTCTTCGTAGCCGTACGCGAAGTCGAGGTCGTGGTACGCGTGGAAGTGATCGCGCTGGTTCTGGTCCAGAAGCTCATCCATCAGGTTCTTGATGGTGAGGCGATCGAGTGGCTGCTCGGCAATTGGGACGAGCTCTCCCTTCAGCCGGATGGTGGGCGGATAGCCCACCGAGAGATGGAGGTCGGATCCTCCCTTGTTCAAAAGCACGTCGAAGTACTGGTCGAGAGCAGGCATCGCTTAACTGTCCTTCTTCGCGAAAGGGTTGAGGACGTTTCCTTTTCGTCTATTCGACGCTGATTCCGGCGCGCCCGCGCCGCTCCCGGGTGCGGGGACTTGCCCGATGAGTCGCGCGTCATCGGCGAAGATCTTGGCCGTCTCTACCGTCACGGTGCCGGTGGCGACCAAGGCGTTCAGCGAATCCTCGATTCGGATCATACCAAAGCCGCGTCCCCTCTGAAGGAGGCTCGGAAGTTGGAAGAGCTTGTCATCGCGGATCAAGCTCCAAAGCGCCATTCCGCCGGTCAGCAGCTCCACGGCCGCAACTCTCCCCTTCCCATCTTTGCGTGGAACGAGCCGCTGACTCACCACGAACTTCAAGGCCCCGGCGAGGGTCGCACGAACCTGCGACTGGTCGTCCGGAGGAAACATGTCGATCAAACGGTCGATCGTGCTCGCGCCTGATGGTGTGCTCATCGTGGCGAACACCAAGTGACCGGTCTCCGCCGCTTCGAGCGCCTTCTCGACGGTCTCACGGTCTCGTAGCTCGCCGATTGCGATCACATCGGGGTCCTCGCGCAGCGATCCTTTGAACGCAGTGTGGAAGCTCTGGGTGTGGGCTCCGACCTCGCGCTGCGTCACGATGGCCTTCTTCTTCGGATGCATGATTTCGACCGGGTCCTCGACCGTGATGATGTGGACCGCGCGCTCGGCATTGAAGAGGTCGACCAGCGCGGCAAGGGTCGTCGTCTTTCCCGCGCCACTCGGACCGGAGATCACGACGAGCCCCTGATGGTAGTCGAGCATTTGACGGAGCTCGGGTGGCAAGCCCAGGGACTCCAGCGTGGGCGGCTCCGGCATGATCAGTCGAAAGCAACCCTTGATTCCGGAGCGCTGCTTGCTCACATTGACACGAAGACGTCCCGCGCCTTCGACGTCGCAGGCGAAATCCGCATATCCCAGCTCATCGAGCTGGGCGGCGTTTCGCGCGTCGAGCAAGGGCATCACGAGGGCGGTGACTTCCTGATCGCTCAGTGCCTGGCCCTCGGGGACGAGATAACCGCTCGACCGAAATCGTGCAGGCTCTCCCGACATGAGGTGCACATCGCTCGCAGGCTTGTTGCGCGCTGCGGCCAGGAGCGCGCGGAGCTCGGAGGACGCTTGCAAGGCAACCCCAGCCGGCACGAAGGGCGCAACGGGAGAGGCTTCCGGCGCCGGACGGTAGGAGCGTTGCACTTCTGGCCGCGAGAGCTCCGGCTTCCGAATCTCTGGCTGCGAGAGCTCCGGCTGCGAGGTCTCCGGCTGCAGATCGGGGACGCGCACCGGCGCAATTTGGATCGCGCCGATCGGGACCTTAGGCGGAATCGTGTGCTTCCCTTCACGTCGGACACGCAGCATGAGCATCTCGCCTGAGCGAGCCATGGTCGCGATGTAACCGATTCCGTCGATCCGGATCGCTGTCGGTTCGGTCGCGCCGTCGCTTGCCGGCACGAGCACCTCGAGGGGTGTGTTGCTCACCAACTTGAGAATGTGCTTTGCGCTCAGCGGCTCGCGCGTGACCGGCTTGAGTGTTCCCTTCTTCTTGGCTGCGGCTGCTGCGCCGCTCTGGAACACGATCTCGCTGACATCACCTCGCTCGAGGTACTGAAGAAAATTTTGAAGCTCACCCACGGTTCCAATCTTATCGATAATTTCTATTGTGAATCAAATCACACGCGTCTGATTTCCAAGCTCCTGGGTCTCGGGTTCCGGTGAGGCTGGAAATCCAAGGAAACCGTTCGTTTGACAGCCCTTAGGGTAGGTTGCTAGCGTTTTCATATTCGAAAAAGGGAGTTCAGCCCTTGTCCGTACGCAACGGAAAAGTGTAATATAAGTATCATCATGTCCGAGGAAAAAGAGTCTTCCGTTCTCTTCAACCTTCGCGAGCTCATGAGCATCGAAGAAGACCGTGTTCGTGGCGAAGAAGAGGAGCGACTTCAACGCGAGGCGGCCGAGCGCGAGCGCATTGCCGCCGAGGCACGCGCCCGGCAGGAAGAGGAACAGGCCCGGTTGCGCGCCAAAGAGGAAGCGCGTCGAGCCGAAGAGCGGTTGGCGCGGGAAGAGGAAGAGCGGGCCCAGCGTGAGCGCGAAGAGGCCGAGCTTCGGGTCCGCTTGGAGCAGGAAGCGCGCGAGAAGGCTGAGGCCCATGCGCGCATGCTCGATCACGAACGCGAGCTCGCCACCATAAGCGCGCAGCAGCGCAAGGGCGTTCATCCCGGCCTATTCGCAGCGGCTGCGATCTTGGTCCTCGGTCTTGGCGCAGGATCGTATTTTGGAATTTACAAGCCCGCGGTCGAGCGCCGTGAGGCTACGGCGTTGGCCGCCAAGATGGAAGCGGAGCGCGCTGCGCGCGAAGCCGAGGAAGCCCGTGCCGCAGCGGAGCTGGAAGCCCAGAAGCGTGCCGAAGCAGAGGCGGAGCAAGCTCGACTGGCAGAGATGGCTAGGCGCGAAGCTCAAGCAGCAGCGGCGGCGCGCCGAGCCGCAGCTCCGAGCGCTCCGAGTGCTCCCGCGAATCGGCGAGGCAGCTCGCGGCAGCGAAAGGCCGATACCGACGATCCCTTGGCTGGACTGGACAGCCTCTAGTCCGCACCGTAGCGTTGCTGCGGTGACTCATGAATGAGAACGACCCGAGGTCGCACATCGCCCTCGCCCTCGATGTTCCCGACCTCGACGCTGCGAAAGCGCTGATCGAGCAAACGCGAGAGCACCTCGACACGTTCAAGGTGGGCCTCGAGCTATTCACCGCCGTGGGACCTGCCGCCATCGAGGCCATCCATGCCGCGGACGCTCGGTGCTTCCTCGACCTCAAGTTGCACGACATTCCAGCGACCATGGGGCGTGCAGTCGCACGAGCTGCGTCGATGGGAGTCGCGTACCTCACGGTACACGGAGCGGCAGGGCCCGAATCGTTGCGGAAGGCGCACGAGAACGCGGGGTCGACGAGACTTCTCGCGGTCACGGTCCTCACGAGCCTGGACGCGGCAGCGCTCGCGGCCATCGGATTGACGGGGACTCCAGAGAGCGCGGCGAATCGACTCGCGAAGCTCGCCTGGAACGCTGGACTGCGTGGCTTCGTCGCGTCGGCTCAGGAGTCCAAAAGTCTTCGCGGCGAGCTCGGTGAAGAGGCGTTCCTCGTCACGCCCGGAATTCGACCCGCGGGCGCGGACCGCGGTGATCAGAAACGAGTCATGACGCCCGCCGAAGCGATTGAGGCGGGCGCCGACCTGCTCGTGGTGGGACGGCCCATTCGAGACGCGCGCGATCCGAGCGCGGCGGCGGCCGAGATCGCGCGCCAGGTCGCGCTGGCACTTTCCAGATGACACGGGTCCTCGCAGGTCGGCGGCCCGTTCTCGAGGCCTTGCGAGGAAACGCGAGGGTTCTCCGGATATTCACCGAGCCGCAGCGCCCATACCCGGAGGTCCGGGAAGCCGCAGACGCTCTCGGCATCCCGGTCGCCAATCGGGAACGCGCGGAGCTCGATCGACTGAGCGACGGCGTCCGACACCAGGGAGTCGTTGCGTTGGCGGACGACTATCAGTTCGTCGAAGTGGAAGAGATCATCGCCGGAGCCGATGGCCCCCCTGCCCTGGTTGCACTCGACGAAGTCACCGACCCACAGAACCTCGGTGCGATCATCCGAAGCGCCGTGACGCTCGGACTCGACGGCTTGATCATTCCGAAGCATCGGGCAGCCGGGATCACGGCGGCCGTCGTTCGCGCTTCGGCGGGTGCCACCGAGCATGCAGCGATCGCCAGAGTAACCAACCTCCAACGGACTCTCCTCTCTCTCTCCGAATCCGGGATCGAGATCATCGGTCTCGATGCGGGGGCCGACATCGACCTTCGAGAGCTCGAGCCAAGCTCGACTGGACGTGCCCTGGTGGTAGGTTCCGAGGGTCAGGGCCTTCGCCGCATGGTTAGACAACGCTGTGATATCGTGGTTCACGTTCCACAAAGGGGTCCAATGGACTCGCTCAACGCGTCGGTGGCCGCGGCCATTGCGATGTACGAGATGACTTGCAAACGACGGCGGACCTCCGATGACGGATGACAACCTCGCCCGAGAGCACGAAGAAGAACAGACCCGCCGAGTCCTCGTGCTCAATGGAGGGGGAGACGCTCCGGGTCTCAACGCAGTGCTCCGTGCGTTCGTCAAAACTGCCACCGAGCTCGGCCTCGAGGTGTACGGATCGGAGGACGGATTTGCTGGACTCCTCGAAGAGCCCTGCCGGGTCGTGAAGCTCAGCCGGGCCGACGTGAGAGGCATTCTGCCGAAAGGCGGCAGCGTTCTCGGCTGCTCCGATCACAGTGACCCCTTCGCTTACGAAGTGCAGAGCGCCGACGGTACCAAGAGACGGGTCGACTTCTCGGACCGGGTCTTGAACAAGCTCGAAGAGCTCGCGATCGACATTCTAGTGCTCGTGGGCGGAGGCAGAACGATGAATCTCGGCATGCGGTTCGCCAAGTTGGGCGTTGCCGTGGTCGGGGTTCCAAAGGCGATCGGCAACGACTTGGCTGCCACGGACCTCACGTTCGGGCTCGACACCGCGGTTTCGACGGCGACCACGGCCATCGACGCACTGCACTCAGCCAGCGAGGCACATGGCAGCGTGATGATCTTGGAGGTGATGGGGCGTGAGGCTGGCTGGATTGCGCTCATGTCGGGGATTGCCGGTGGAGCTGACGTGATTCTGATCCCCGAGATCCACTACGACATCGATCGCGTCGTCCACAAAATCGATTCTCGTTCCTCGAGCGACGAGAACTTCAGCATCATCGTCATCGGCGAAGGCAGCAAACCACTCGGCGGAACCGTTTCCCGAATTGGCGCTGCTCAGGAACAGGGGTCCGACTGGAGCGAGGGCCCTGGCTTTCAGCTAGCGCGTCTCCTCGAAGGGCGAATCGATCACGAAATTCGAGTGACCGTTCTCGGACACCTGCAGCGGGGAGGCTCTCCCTCCGCGTTCGACCGAATCCTTGGCACCCGCTTTGGGGTTCACGCCGCGGAGCTTTGCTTTCACGACAACACCGGTCAGGTGGTGGCGCTGAGAGGCCAGGAAGTCACCTCGGTGGCTCTGGAGTCTGCGATTGCGAACCCCAAGCGCGTGCCACCGGATGGCGAGCTGGTTGGGGTGGCGCGGGCCGTCGGAATCGAGCTAGGCCAGGAGTGACATGACTCGAACTGCAGCCGCACTGATCATCGGAAACGAAATCCTCTCCGGAAAGATCATCGATACGAACACGACGTTCCTCGCGCGAGGGCTCTTCGAGCTGGGAATCGAGTTGCGGCGGGTGGTGGTCTGCCCCGACGAAGTGCAGACGATTAGCGAGGACCTCACCACCCTTCGCAACGGTCACGACCTGGTCTTCACCAGCGGCGGAGTAGGCCCCACGCACGATGACGTCACCATCGATGGCGTTGCGGCTTCGTTCGGTCGCCCGGTTGTCCGTTCCGAGGCAGTCGAAAAAATGATCCGCCATTACTACGGCGATCGAGCCACGGAAGCCCACTATCGCATGGCCAACATGCCGGAGGGGGCAGAGATGATACGGAGCTCGGACGCCCCTTGGCCAACGGTCGTCATCGAGAACGTGTTCGTGCTACCGGGCGTTCCAGAGATTTTCGAGCTCAAGTTCACTGACCTTCGAAAGCGCCTCGACCGCGGCCAAGGATTTCATTCCGAGGCGATCTACACGCTCAGCGGCGAAGGCGAGATCGCAAGCCTGCTCGAACGCATCGCCAAAGACTTTCCGGGCGTCATGGTCGGCAGTTACATCAAATGGAAAGCCGAGGATTACCGAACGAAGGTCACGTTCGATGGAAACGACCGAGAGACGGTGGCCAGGGCCGCGGACACACTCGTTGCAGAGCTCGACCCGGCCCTATTCGTTCGCAGAGGCTGAGGCACGCGGACGGCGCGCCTCTCACCATTTGAGCTTCTGTTTGCCGGGGTCGATGAGGACACTGGGATCCGCGGGGGGCGGAGCGTTCTCATCCGGCTCGTTCGACTTCTTCGCATCGGGTCTGCCACTCTCTTTGGCCTGATCGGCGGGATAGAGCTTCACCATCGTTCTCTCGTCGACCTGCACCAGCTCTGGACCCGCCTGGGTCTGCGTGCTGATGCGCATCTGAGCGGTGGCTTCGGCTTCTGAGGTCGGAGTGAACTTATCCAATCGCACCACGGCGGAACCAATCATCGACGCCTGATACGCTTCGAGTCGACCGCTTGCCATCGTCTGGGTGGGAGCGCTTTGGCGAGCCGTGATCTGAAGGGTGAGCTGGTCCCGATCCATCTTCTCGATCTCGTAGGTCGCGACCTGGTCCACCCAAACCCCCGAGAACTGAAGCTTGCGCTCGACTTCCCAGCGCGCACGTGGCCCGAGGGGCTCGTCCGGGAACGGTATCGTGAGAAGCGCAGAGCGGATGTTGCCCAGCATCGTGCGCAGTCTTGGCGATACATCTTCCATTCCGCTGAACTCGCCTCGGCGAATCCGCCCCTGAATGTCCATCTCGCTCCAGCCTTGCACTTCGAGTAGCGGTGCCAGCGTCTTCTCGAACTGCTCGCGCTGAGCCGGGCTCATCTGCTCAGCCATCTCTGAAATTCGCACCTGGGTAATCTGAACCGGATGACGCATGAGACCCTGGGGGGTCGGCTCCGCGGGTCCCATTTTCACCTCGATTTGAATCGGGGGCATGCCGGCTTCCTCGCCCTTACCCTCCGCGCGAACGACCTCGGCTTGAGCGATCTCGACGAAGAGCAATTCGGTGTGGCCCGGAGGTACGCGATATCGAAGTGGCGCGCGAGGGGTCATGCCTGGATCGACGACGCGTATACCCGGAAGAACGCGTTGCGGGGGTCCGGGGTCGGCAACGTGCACCGACTGTGGCTGATACTTCGGGCCGCACGCGACGGTCGCCAACAAGAGCGCAGCGGTCAACAGGATACGAACCATGGATCTTACCTTTCGATCTTCGAGGCCAATCGCAGAACCGAGCGCCGCTCGGACGTCAAAGGCTCTGTCTTTTCTGGAGAGACGAGTGCGATGTCGGCGGCTGAATCGGATTCGAGGGATGCTTCGAGCGCCAGTGGAAGGCCGAGGTCGGAGAGCACGTGTCCGCGCGCGTGCAGCTCGTATCCGCGAACGTGCATCTCGAGCTCTGGATTGAGATCGGCAACCTGAGGCGCTGCCGTCTGATGCACGGTCACGGCGACTCGGAACCGATCGCCGGCGCGATCCGTGAGCTGGTAGCGCGTGATCTGAGTGACTCTGGCGCTCCAAATACGTAGGGGCCGTTGCACTTCCCAGATCGCTCCAATCCCTACCGGCTCTTTCGGGACGGGAACCGTCGCGATAGCCGAGCGGATGTTCCCGATCATGATGGCGACACGTGGGTGAATGCGTTCCTGACCCTCGGACCAGGGAACGTCTGCGTCGATCACGATCCCTTGCTCGTTGAGGTCGAAGCGCCCGCGCATGCCCCGAAGCGCTTCAACGCCTTGGTCGACCTCTTCGGACTGTCTGTCGGTCACGCCGGCGGGAAGCACCGGTTCTGCCTGGGTGATGCGCAAGACGTAGCGAGCACCTTTGGGCTGCATGACCGTCGGTCCGGCGTGAAGCCAGAGTTTGAACCCCGGCAAGGTACCAAACGCACCCAGCGACTCCTCCGTCGTCTCGGCCGTGGTCTGGATATCGCTGATTTCGAGCAGCGAATCGACGACGGTGCCGGGCGGGATTGCGTAGCGCAGCGGTTCGAGGGGCGATTCGCCTGGGCTGACTAGCGTGACCACCAGCTCGGGAGGCGGAGGCGTGGTCTTGTTCTTCTTGCAACCCAGTGAAACGAGCGCCGCAAGAACGCACGCGGACAAGACGATATTCTTCATTTGCTGGCGTTGTCCCTCATTGCTCCGGTCCTTCTAGAGAGGAATCGGACTCAGGGCAAGCGCGGACCGGTCCCAATAGGCGTATCGAAGAGCGCCGGCGCGAACGCGCGATGACTAGTACCAGCCGCCGATACCTAAGGAAAAGGCCCCATAGTCCCTGGCGAAGTCGACCGCCCCGGTGAGCTGCCAGCGATAGTCATCGGGCCAGAGCCCGAATACGTTCCACTTGAAGAGCTTGATATCCAGCCCAAACGTTCCGTGGATTCGGAGCTCCGATTCGGCGAAGCGGCTCGGCTCCAAGTACGATCCTCCGCGAAGCTTCATGCGCTGGGGCCAGACCTCGGTTTCAAAGCCGATTCGGGGCGAGACCGTCACTCGCTCGCCGGAACGCTGCACCGTTTGGAAGATGAACGATTCGACCCCGACAGCATTGTCGACGCGGCCATTGATCTGGAGGTCGGCGCTGAGCAAATAATAGCGGCGAGGCCAGCCTTGCCGGTACTCACGTCGCAGCATCTCCCAGGCTAGGTTCTTCAACTCCTTGCGGGACCGTTTGATCTCGGCGTACCTGCGTGCGTATGTTTGCTTGACGGCCTGGATGCAGATCTCGACTTCGGGTCCCCCGCGCGCGCGAACCCGAGCGATCTCGTCCCGCTCGTCTTCCTCTGCGGCACGCTTCCGATCATCGAGGCGTTCGAGATCGTGCGCAGCGAGCTGCTCGGCGCTGACCCAAGGTGGGTTCGAGGGCCTCAAGCCAAACTGGTACGAGAATCCAACACTCCCGACGGTCGGGATCCGCGTCGAACGCGGAACGTAGAAATCGCCGACCACGATGTCGCCGTCAGAAGTCTGACTGCCGTCCTGACGCTCACGAACCCCCGTAGAGAGCTCGGGAAAGAGCGAGGCGCCGAGGCTCCAGGCCTTGTGGTGTGGCTTGAACATCACGCCGAGCTCCGCACCGAGGCCGAGCGTCTTATAACTGTCCCCCTCGCTCGGCAGTCGCGAGGAGAGATAGGTGCGCTGTCGTAAGATGCGGAGGCCTCCTCCGATGATCAGCTGACCGTCCAGAAAGCCATAACCGGCCTGAATGTGAAAGACTGTAAACCGCAGCCGGAGCGTATCCCGCTCCATGGTGACGGGATCGATTGCACCTTCGATCTTGACGAACTGCGCATCGATGGTGAGACCGACGCCGAGGTTCCACATCTGGAAATAGGCGCCGGGGATCAAGAAGAAGATGCTGTCATTGGCGAGCCGTCCCGAATCTCCGACTACCCTTCCGCTGTTGTAGAAGTCCCCCGTCTTGAACGGATAAGTCGTGCCGAGAGCCAGCCAGTAGTCGTACCAATCCGGCCATTGAGGACCGCGATAAGCCACCGCGGAGGGGTTCTGTAGACCTCCCTCCACGCCTTCGGCCAGAGCGGTTGCTGCGCCGGACAAGCCCGTGACGCGAGAAGTGCCGATGACCACGCCGCGGCTGAGATCGATCGCGTAATCGGAGGACGTGATGGTGCTACCGTCGGGCCCGAGTTGAGCGGCGGCGGGTACTGGCATCCCACTCAATACCAATAGCACGAAGCAAATCAGAGCGCGCCCTGTGCCTTGGGTCTTCACGGCCATCCATCCTGGAGGCTACACAGGGACGGCGCGGACTTCACCAGCGAATCGTCGGGCCCGACGCAGACGGGGCTGCATGCTAGGCTCCGGCCTTCGCGAAGGAACGATGATGAAGCGATCCCCATGTTTGTCCGATGCGCTCCTGCTCTCTTTTACAGTCGGGCTCTTGTCCGGCTGCGCGCCTAGCGGGGGGCCCCCTCCGTATGCAACCACTGGCGCCCTTGGCGCCGAGCCGACTGAGGTCTTTTGGGGCGATACCCATCTGCATACGAGCTATTCGCCGGACGCCTATTTCTTCGGCAACACAACGGCGGACCCAGACACCGCTTACCGCTACGCCAAGGGGCGTCCGGTAATTCATCCGTATCACGGGGGCAAGATTCAAATCGGGACACCGCTCGATTTCCTCGTCGTCGCGGACCACGCAGAGATGATGGGCGTCCCGTTTCGCCTCTTTCGCGGGGACGCGGAGCTCACCAAGACGGCGAGCGGGAAGCGCTTCATCGAGATGGTCGAGGCTGGCAAGAACCAAGAGGTGTTCTTCGAGTTCATCACCGCGATCAACAAGAACCAACCGTTTGAGGACTTGAACGGCGAGGACCTGCGGCGCTCGGTTTGGAGTGACATGGTCGCCATCACGGAACGTCACAATGAGCCGGGCAGGTTCACATCGTTCATCGGCTGGGAGTGGACTTCGACCCCCGACGGCAAGAACCTCCACCGTGTCGTGTTCATGCCTGAGGGCGGCGACACCGCTGCGAAGTTCATTCCGTACAGCGCGTTCGACAGCGACAAACCCGAGGACCTCTGGGCCTGGCTCGAAGAAACCTCTTCGCGAACGGGCGCTCATTTCACCGCCATTCCGCACAACTCGAATATCAGTGGCGGACTGATGTTCAACGACGTGGACAGCGAAGGCCGTCCCATTACGGCGGAGTACGCACGAACCAGGATGAAATGGGAACGCGTGATCGAGGTGACGCAGATCAAGGGCGACTCCGAAACGGACCCCATCCTTTCGCCGAATGACGAGTTCGCCGATTTCGAGCCCTTCAATCACTTGATCGACACCGAGGCGGTGCGAGAAGGCCACGAGGGGCCGAAACCTCAAGCGGGCGACTTCGCGCGCGCTGCGCTTGGTCGCGGCCTGGAAACCGAGGCAAAAGTCGGCGTCAATCCCTTCAAGTTCGGGATGATCGGCTCCACGGATTCGCACACAGGTATGTCCTCCGCAGAGGAAGACAACTTCCACGGCAAGACGGCGTTCGACTCGACCCCCGCAAACACCTTCGACACCTTTCTCGACATCAAAGGCTTTGGAGCTGACATGTCGGCCGCAGGTGTCGCGGGAGTCTGGGCTGAGGAGAACGGTCGCACTCCGCTCTTCGAGGCCTTCCAACGCAAAGAGGTGTACGCGACCACGGGACCCCGAGTACGGCTG
>DASRZF010000079.1:0-5134 GCA_035686645.1 Polyangiales bacterium | reverse complement strand
CCGGCCCTTAGCCCGGCCCGGGCCCCGGTACCCGTGTCCCTCATCGCGTACGCCGCGTATCGATACGTCGCGCCCACCAGCATCCGTCGCGCGATCCGCGCGTCGAGCGAAGAAGCGAGTGCGATCGCCCATGCCTTGAAGGGATTTCCGGGGTAGAGGAGGAGGGAGACGTTCCCGTCGACGTAGAAACGCAGTGAGCGGGCCGCGTCGGCGGCAAGGGCGCGCCCCTCGAGCGCCGAGGCATCCTCCGGTCGCATCGCGAGGACCCGGTCGAAGGCCTCGAGGGCTTCGTCGGGCCGATTGGTCCGTAGATAGACCCAGGCGAGCCCGAGCTCAGGCTCCGCACCTCCCTCCGAGAGGGTGCTCGCTCGCGCATAATGGGCTTCGGCGTTCTTGAAGTCTTCGAGCACGAAATAGAGCCAACCCAGCTGGAGGAAGAGGACGTAGTCGTCCGGATGGGAGTCCACGAGCAACTCGAGAACGGCGGCCGCCGCGGCGGGATTGCCACCCGCCTCGAGCACGAGGGAGCGTCGAAAGGCCTCTTCATACGCGGAGTCGGCGACGGCGCGTCCCGCGGACCCCAGGGGGACAGCGATCAACAAGACGCCGAGCGCGCCGCGTCGAAGTACGAATCGCACCAGCAGAATATACGCTCGCTTTGGGGACGGGCAACGAAGCCGGGTGGAGTAGAGAGCGCAGGAAGAATGAAGGCGCAGGGGTACGTCGATCTGCGCCATGCGTTTGCAGCTTCAGACAACTGGCCCGATCTGCCGGACAAGTGGTCAGCGATGCGATGGTTCGAGGTCAGGTCAGCCAGCTCACTCTCGACGAGCGGCAGGATGTGTCTGAGCGAATACGCGTGGTCATCGCGCGACGCGGGATCACGAACCCGCTGCTGTTTGCCGCAATCGCTAGCGCGGAGACCCATATGGCGCACTGCTGGCGTGATGCGGCCTCGGCATTTTCCAGTTCGATGCCGGCACGTACGACGATACGCTCGCGCGCGAAGGCATCCGCACTCTCTCGATCGATGGGAACATGGAGGCTGCCGTCGACTTCGTGCTCGATGCGCTCCAACGCTCGGTGTACGTCATGTTTCCACGCGACCGGAAACCGCCTATCGATTCGTGAAAATCCGCCGAAGGCAGCGGCTCATCGAACCTCATGGGGCGGACAGACAGGCGCCTGGTCCGCTCAGGGACTGGGCGTCGCCTCCCACGTGGTCGAACAATCTCCCACCATGGCTTCGCCCGACGCGGTTTCGCCGTCGATGGTGCCACTCGCGGTTCCGCTACCTGTGAGCTCGTAGTTGAAGGCCCCGTCGACGATGGGAATCTGCTCGTTCGAGACCAAGCTGGCACCGCAGTCCGGGTTGAAGTCCAACGCGAGTGAATGCCCATGCAGCCCAAGCCCCCTGTCACGACCTCGGTTCCGTCCTCACTCACGTTGAAACAGATCGTGAACGTTTCGTCTGGACCTTGATCGCTGGAGCCCGTCCACGAACCGGAGGTGATCGGCTCCACCCCACCGGTCCCGCCCGTTCCCCACCCCACCCGCTGCTCCGCCGGCGCCCGCGGTGCCTGCCAGGCGAGACGCAGATAGTGCGCGGTTGCGCAAAAGGAGCCGACGCTTTGGTCCGTGATGCGACGCCCGATGCTTAGATGGGGACCATGTCGAGGGCCGATTTGCACGGTACTAATCGTGATGTGGCGTGAACCTGAAAGGGCGTCTGTAGCTATTATACTCACGGCGAGTGCTCCGATATCGACATGAAGTTCAGTCCAAGGCGCTACTCGGGGGCGAAGCTCGGTCTCGACCCACACAAGGACGGGACGCCCTACTGACGGAACGGAAAGGTTTCTCCAACGCCAGCGGTGGCGGCTGATTTCACGAGGAAGGGAAGCGGATGACAACGGCAAAGTACAAAGAGGGAATGGAAGAAATGCGCCGCCATCTCGGCCCGGCCGCAGACAAGTGGATCAAGAGCATCAAAGAGATCTCGCCTGAGTTCGCGAAAGTGAACGTCGAATTTCCGTTCGGCGAGCTGTACACACGCGATGTGCTCGACGATAAAACCCGAGAGCTGTGCACAGTAGCGGCGTTGACGGTGCAGGGCTTCGCTCTCCCCGAGCTCAAAGTCCACGTCAAAGGCGCCATCAACTGCGGCGCTTCGCGCGAGGAGGTCTTAGAAGTCATCACGCAAATGATTGCCTATTGTGGATTCCCCGCTGCCACTAACGGCTTGCTGGCCGCGAAGGAAGTCCTCGACGAGCTGGGAGCGGAGCCGGCGGACAAACCCTAGGTCGCGCGGCTAGTTGGCTCGGAGCCACGCATCCCTCATGTTGAAACTGGGAGCTTGAACGTGGCTGAAGGGCGAATAAAGGGCGCAGCGTTACGTGTGCTCGGGTCGACGAGAAGATCAGAACCAGCCCCGAGCACCCTCTTTCTCTTGGATAATTGAATGCCGATGGAACAACTCGCAACCTGCTCGTCGTTGGAGCTCTCTTGGCCCACGGGGACCACTCTGAGGACTGACTTTCGCGGTACTTAATGTTAGTCGCCTGGGACGCGAACCTGAAAGGGCGTTTATGTCGACTATCAGCCGATGAGGCGCTGAACGAACGTGCGCGGAACGAGTACCGCGCACGCTTGCAGACCACCGATGAAGACCTCGAGTAGGCGCAGTTGTTCAACGACCTCGGCCGAATCCAGCGTCTCAAAAGGGAGCACGAGGCGATCTTCGCGGAGCTTCGCGGGCCGACCGGTTCCCCATTCGGAGTTTCGCACCCCAGACATCCATCGTCTGGTCCGGCACCCGATCCAACTGGGCATATTGATCGTAATTTCGGAGGCGCCGGTGATGACCGTTGGGCACTGCGTGTTCGCGGCGGCAATGTCGTCATACGTCTTCGTCATCCTCTTTTCGAAGAGCGCGACCTCGTACGCCAGTTCGGCGAGCGCTATCTCGCGTATCGGAAGAGCGTTCCGAAGGTGCTTCCGCGCCTCTGGACATCTGCCCCACCCCTTGAACAAAGCATCGTCGCAACGAAACCGAGCACGCCGTCGCGGGATGCGTGGCAAGAAGCCGGTTGCCCTAGAATGATGCGTCGGGCTCGCTTGCGCCGACGGGGGGAGGCGCGATCTGCCACGCGACGAACCCGACCAACACGGTCGAGAGGTTGATGCAGACGAAAATCAACAGCCCAAACGCAACGCCTTGTGCAGCCGGTAGTCCGAGCGCGGGAAAGACCAGCGCCAAGAACAGCTCACGAACTCCGACGCCTGCGATCGAGATCGGCATCAGGCCGAGCAGGCTCGTGGCGGACAGCAAGCTCGCGACGTCGAGGTAGCTCAGGTCCACGCCGATGGCCCGCGCGATCAGCCAACCCTGCACGTAATTGATGGCAAAAGCCGCAGCGGTGAGAGGAATCGCGAGCGTCAGACCCTTCCACACCAGCGAACGCATCGAGCGAAGTACGTTTCGGTAGCTCTCATGCCAGCGATCGGTGAGCCGACGCAGCACCCAACCGAAGAGATCGGCAGGCCCTCTCACCATCAGTAACAAAGGCGCAATGAGGGCGACCGCTACTGCGACCCAGGTTGCCTGCGCCAGATCTCCCCGAAGGATTGATGCGAAGTGGACCAGACCGAACGCAGCTACCAAAGCTACGACGTATAGATCGCTGAATCGATCCATCAAGGTGGTGGCAAGCCCATCGCTGTATGGGACATCGATTTCCCGATGCACGTACTGGATGCGGAGTGCATCGCCGACGCGACCTGGAGTCAGCATGCCCAGGTAGAGAGACGGCAACACGGCTGCATAGGTGCGCCGCAAAGGGTACGCAAAGCCCCTCGCGGCGAGAAGCCCTCGCCAACGCGCCACCTTCAAGTGGATGACCGGAATGATGAGAGCGATCGCTGCTGCAAGGGGCGGCCAGCTCGCGTGTCTCACCGCTTCCCAGAGCGCCGCCCTATCGTCCAACGACCAGATGACCAGGATCAGCAGCGCGGGGCCGGTCAGCCGGACCAGAAAACGCAGCCAGTTGGAACCACCTTTCATCGGCGCGCAGGACTATACACGGCGCGGCGATCGAGCGCCCAAATTCCCAAACTCCGCATTCGACGGTATAGGGCGGATCATGCTGAGCGCTTCCCGCACGACATACGCTGGCCTCATTGGAGTGATTCTGGTGTATCTGTGCCTCGCGCTGCTGCACGTGTGGATTGTGAGGATCTATCAACCGGGAGACGAGAAGCGTCACACGAAGTACGTGGTGGTGATCGAAACGAGCGATCGCCTGCCAACGGTCGAAGAAACGCGCGCAGCCACGCACCCGCCTCTCTACTACGCCTTGGTAGCGAAGACCGTGATGCGGGGCGTCGAGTCGACCGAAGGGATCGAAGGCGCAGTCCGAGCAGCGCGCTGCGTGTCCGTCTTTTTCGGTGCCGTTGCTTTGCTCTTCGCGTTTCTAATCATTCGGCTGTTGCTACCGAACCACCCGGCGTTGGCCGTTCATACGACCGGAATCATGGCAGTCATTCCGTCATACTCGAACAACTGTGCGGTGCTCGGCAACGATTCGCTATCGCTGGCATCGCAGTTTGCGATGATCTACTTGGCTCTTCTGATCCTTCTGCGAGGTCCGAGCTGGCCGCGCTGCCTAATTCTCGCCCTCACTCTCTCCATCGTCGCTCTCAGCCGGGTATCGGGCGTGCTCGTCATGCCGGTGGCCTTGTTCGCGGTCGCCGCCGGGACATGGTGGAACGTCGAGGGCTCCCCGCGTCGACGAGCGCTCCTTGCCACGGCAATTCCGATGACGCTGATAGCCTGGGTCGCAGCCACATCCGGCTGGTTCTACGGGGGGAACATCTCGGCCTCGGGGGACCTCACCGGCCAGTCCGAGCTGCTCCAGCAGGTGCGAAATCACCCGGTTCGATCGCCGTTCGCGGTCATGCTCGATCCGAGAAAATGGCTGGAGATTCACGATGAGACTTGGGGCCGCCTCGCGGGGTCGATCTTCATCCGGGGAAGCCTGGAAGGCCTCGCGAGGGCTGTTACGATCGTTTCGCTCCTGGGCGCTGCCATCGCGCTCTGGCAAGTGCACGTCTGGGAACGGATGTGCGATTGGCG
>DASRZF010000078.1:0-6651 GCA_035686645.1 Polyangiales bacterium | reverse complement strand
CGGCCAAGGGGTGATGGAACCCGGTCAGCTGCCGTGCCTCCTCTTCATTGATGACGAGAATGTCGACTCGCCGCAGGAGCTCCTTGAGTGCGTCCAAGGCGGTGTCGATCCAAAGGTTCATCGTATCGGCGACCACCAGCTTGGGGTTGTCGACTTGGTCGAGCACGTGCAACTGCAGCTGAGGGGCGATGTTCCCGAGCATCACGAACTCGGAATCGCGAAAGGCGGCTGGAATCTTTGGATTGAAATCGGCAAAGACATTCAAATCGGTTTGAATGGTCGTGCGTGACGAGAGGTCGTCCGAATAGCGTCCCTCCCAATGGAAGGTCTTGCCATTCGCGACTTCGAGGCCCGTCGTGTCGATCCCGCGGCTGCGGAGCATGTCGACCGCCTCGCGTGGGAAATCCTTGCCGACCACGCCGACGAGGCGAACGGGTGCGAGCTGGCACGCCGCGAGCGACGCGTAGGTAGCTGAGCCGCCGATAATTCGATCGTGCGAGCCGAGATGGTTGTGAATGGTGTCGAAAGCGACCGAACCGACGACGAGAAGGGAGGACATGTTGCCTTTCAGGGTACGTATTTGCCGATGAGCGGCCACAGCTTTTCACGTGCGGCCGCCGAGATCGAATCGACGTTCGTGATGATGGCGCCACGGAGGGCGGACGTCGCCGGGCGTCCCGCGGGATCAGGGAGCTTCCCGGAGAGCTCTAGGATGATTTCCTTGGCCTTTGCGACGTTTTTCTGCATGACCGCGATGACTGCTTCGACTGTGACCGCTTCGTGAGCCTCATGCCAGCAGTCATAGTCGGTCGCCATCGCGAGCGTCGCGTAGGGCAGCTCGGCTTCTCGTGCGAGACGGGCCTCCGGCAAATTCGTCATGCCGATCACCGACGCGCCCCAGGATCGGTAGAGCTGCGACTCCGCATGCGTCGAAAATTGCGGGCCTTCTATGCACAGGTAGGTACCGCCTTCGTGCACCGAGGCCCCGGCACGTTTGGCCGCGTCCCCCAGGGCGCTCGCGAGAGCGAAGTCGATCGGTTCGGCGAACGCGACATGGGCCACGACACCGTCATCATCGAAAAACGTGTCGAGACGATGCCGGGTTCGATCGATGAATTGGTCGACGATGACCATGTCTCCTGGATGGATGTTCTCTTTCATCGAACCCACTGCGGACACGCTGAGGATCTGCTCTGCGCCGGCGATCTTCAATGCCATCACGTTTGCGCGGTAGTTCACCCGATGCGGTGGGATCCGATGATTCCGACCATGGCGGGGGAGGAACAGGAGACGGGTCGCGCCGATGGTCCCGGTCATGAGCGTGTCGGACGGATCTCCGAAAGGAGTCGTGACGTCGAGCTCCTCTACGTCGGTCAGGCTCTCGAGTTGATAGAGGCCGCTTCCCCCGATGACGCCGAGTGTTCGCGGGGCTTTCCCATCGTCAGCGAGGGGCGCGTGGGCCGGGTCACGCGGGCCGGGGCTTGGGGAAGGGGGCCTCATCTTCGGGGACGGGCATAGCCGGGTTCTCGCCGGGTGCCAAGCCTCGCGCAGACGAGATTGACACCCCAGCCCGCCGGAGTACCATGCTCTCAACCCCGCGAAACTGCGAATGAAACTGCCCTTGGGTCGACAAGATGTATAAGCTCGTCATCTCGGACGACGAAGGTCACACGACCGTCGTACCGCTTCTCCGCGACGAGATCACGATCGGCCGGAACGAGGGCAACGCGATTCGGCTGACCGAACGCAACGTGTCTCGGAATCATGCGCGACTCGTGAAACGTAATGGAGCTTACATTGTCGAGGACCTGGGCTCCTACAACGGCGTCACGGTCAACGGTGAACGAATCGACGCGAAGTCGGCGCTCGAGGCGGGTGATCAGCTCGGAATCGGCGACTACGATCTCGCCTTTCAATCCGACGTTGCGGCCGTGGCCAATACCCTGCCGTCCCCAAAGCCCCGGAGCGAACCGCCGCCGAGACTGGTCGTCCTCGGTGAGCCAGCGGCAGGCGCGGAGTTTACGCTCAACAAACCAAGCCTTCGCATCGGACGAGACGAGCGCCTCGATATCTGGATCAATCACAAGTCGATTTCCCACGAGCACGCAGAGGTGCAGCTGCGAGACGGAAAAGTAACGATCTACGATCTCGAAAGCGCCAACGGGATGCGAGTCAATGGGGTTCGGACCTCCCGGGCCATGCTCGAGGCGGGCGATGCCTTGGAGCTCGGCGAAGTTCGTTTTCGCTTTCTCCCGCCGGAAGGTGCACACAGTTTGGATCCTCTTCCAGAGGAGGCGCTCGACACCCGCAGGCCTTCCTCGTCGCGAAAGCCACTATTCGTGATTGCCCTGCTCGGCATCGTCGTTCTCGCAGGCTTCGGTGCGGTGTTCGCGACCATGACCGGCACCGCTGAAGCACCAATCGCTGCCAAGCTCGCACCTGCCGAGCGCGCACCCGCCGAGCCGGCCGTGTCGCCGGAGGCCGTGCGCGAAGGCACGCGAGACGAAGCGGGAGCGGACGCCGATGGCGCAAGACTGGACGAACCTCGAGAGTGGGAAGGGCAGCTCGCCCGTGCTCGGCAAGCGATGGCAGATGGCCGTCACGACGAGGCGTATGTCATCGCCAATCAGCTCCCGGAGGATAGCGTTCTCCGCCAGACGCCCGAGTTCGCTGAGATCCGATATCGCTACGCGCAGTCACACTTCAACGAGGGTGAACGCGCCCTCGAGGAAGGCGATCTCGAACAGGCTCGAGCCGAAGCGAATTTGGTGCTCGGGCTCGAAGGCATCACGCCGAAACAGCGCCGGGACAGCAAGCGGCTGCTGCGGCGCGCCGGTCAGCGGTAAGGGGGCTCGCCGATCTCATCGAGGCTCGTCGGCCCTTGGACCCGCTTTCCGCCCCGAAGTCATATCAATTGTTGACCGAACACCGACGCAGGGTCGCAGAATCGTTGATTAATGGGCGTCGCCCATGACAGACTGAGACAGGGTGTTTGGGGGAACACATCATTGGCGGAGCGCATCCGTGGGTCGCGGCTGGGGGTGCGCGTGGCTTTGCGCGTTCATCGTGCTCGGCGCCGCGTGGTCGAGTAGGGCGGCGGCCGACGATGCAACGCTCACCGAGGGGGGGATGGACCTCCACCTCTTTCGTCCGGCCGTCGACTCGCGAGGCTACTTCAGCGTCAACGGCAGCGAGGTCATGCCGCACAAGGAGTTCAGCTTCGGTCTAGTCCTCGACGCCGGCTTTGGCATCCTTCGTTACAACGGCTTCGTGAACGACCCGGACCAGTCGGCTCTCGACGAATCCCGTCAGTCTCGGATCGCGAAACAAGCGTTCACCGGGACGTTCATGTTCAGCTACGGACTGTTCGATCGGCTGGTCCTCGGCATCCAGCTTCCGATCACGTTCCTTCGCGGTGACGCGGTGCAAACGCCGGATCGCGGGGGAAGTTGTCTGCCTGGGTCTGCGAACTGTCTCTACAATCTAGAGGCCGGTGGTTTGCGGTCTCAGGGAGTCGGCGACCTCACGCTGGTCGCCAAGGCGCGCCTGCTCAACCTCGGAGAAAGCCCGGTCGGCATTGCGGTCACCCTCCGCGCAGGGTTCCCTACCGCCAAGAGCGATCAGTTTGCGGGTGAGCCCGGCTACTCGCTTTGGCCGACGGCCGTGCTGGAATTCCAGCCAATCGAAAAGATTCGGTTTGCTCTCGAAGGTGGCTATCGCTGGAACTCCCAGCGCGGCGCTACCTTCATCTGGGATGGCCGGTCGAATCCCGCCAACCCGAACGCCGCCGGTGCAACCGCAACCGACCCGGTCGACGTAGCCAACGCCGGTCACCTGTTCACTTACAACGACTTAATCACCTTCGGCTTCGGCTCCGCCTTCCGTATTGCGTCCTCGCTCGACTTTCTCATCGAGCTCTATGGAACCAAAATCGCCCAGGAAATTGGGACGAGAGGCACCCTTTCGATGGAGGTGCTTGGGGGCTTCAAGTACTTTGTCACGAACAAGAGCTTCCTTTTCATCGCTGCTGGCGCCGGGATTCCAAAGACCGGCTTTCAGGCTGCCGACATTCGCGCGACGCTCGGATTCATCTACGAGCCGGCTGTGGGCGACCGCGACAAGGACGGCATTCCGGACGACGATGACGGGTGCCCGGATGCTGCCGAGGACAAAGACGGATTCGAGGACAGCGACGGCTGTCCGGATCTCGACAACGATGGTGACGGTATCTTCGACGTCGACGACGCGTGCCCTCTCGTAAAGGAAGACTACGACGGGGACCGCGACGAGGACGGATGCCCGGAGGGCAGGGAAGGCGACCGTGATGGTGATGGAATTCCCGACGATGTCGACGACTGTCCCGATGAGCCCGAGGACTTCGACGGCTTCCAAGACGACGACGGCTGTCCGGATCTAGACAACGACGGCGATGGGATTCCCGATGAGAGGGATCTTTGTCCCAACGACCCAGAGGATTTCGACGGATTCGAGGACGAGGATGGTTGCCCCGACGTCGACAACGACAGCGACCGAATTCTCGACGTCGACGATGCTTGCCCGAACGATCCAGAGACCTACAACGGCTACCAGGATGAGGACGGGTGCCCCGACAAGGGTCTCGTGATTCTGGAGGATACCCAGATCACCATTCTCGAGAAGGTCTACTTCGAGACCGACAGTGCGATCATCATGGCGCGAAGCTTTCCGCTACTCGATGCGGTCGCTGCAACCCTCAATGCCAGCCCGCAGATCACGCTCGTCGAGATTCAGGGCCATGCCGACGAGCGCGGTAGCGACGAGTACAACATCAAGCTCACGCGGGCCCGAGCCGCTTCGGTCATGAACGCTCTCATCGAGCGGGGAGTGCTCAAGGGTCGGTTGAGGTCTGCCGGATACGGCGAACGCTGCCCGGTCGATCCGAAGGGCAATGCTGCTGCTTGGGAGAAAAATCGGCGCGTGGAGTTCAAGATCATCGAAACCGACGCCGGTCCGACGGGAGTTGAGGTAGCATGCCCACGGGGCCGTTCTCTGGTGCCGAGGTGATATGTCGCGCGAGCGCTTCATAGAGCTAATGACCCCTGCACTGATCCGATTCAGTCAGGACTTGAAGACCGTCCTGCGGATCGTAGAAGATCCGGAGATCGACGATGAGAGCCGAATTGCGGTTGCAGGGGGCTTGCTGCACGTGATCTCCACGGGCGGAGCCATTCCGGGGGAACGTGGTGTGCTGCGTCACCTTGGCGATGCGCTCTTGATCCGAATCGTCTTGAGCCGTGTTCGTGAGCGATCACCGAGTGCGTTTGAGAAACACGCGAACCAGTCGCCGGACATGTTCGAGCCCTTGTCCGAAGAGCTGGCTGTCATGAATGCCTATCTAGGAAACCGCGTCACTGTGCTCGAAAAGATCGCAGAGACCTTTCCAACCTTGAACCAGCAAGGACATCAAGCGGCAGCCTGCATCGAGGATCCGGAATCGAGCACCTGGCTCTACGACTCCGTTCATGGCGCGCTGATCGACGAAATCGACTTCGATGAAGATGACGTCGTGCGCGAGATGAAGCAGATCGACCGCATTCTGGCGCCGCTCGCTTCTCGCGTCGGTCGCTGAACGCTTTAGGCAGCCCTGCGGCTGGGCTCGGAGATCTCGCGAAGGAGCCAGGTGCCCCGGGATGCCTTGATCGGCTTCGGGGCTTTGCGGGCAAGGACGCGGAGAAGCTCGATCGCCTCCGCGTTCCAGTCGACTAGTCTCAAAATGCTGCCGTCCGGTGCCCGAAGGTCGGGTTCGACGTCCACGCGCCGTCTCATCAGGTCGTCCGCGTCGGACTGCGCCCTGGTTTCGACCATGAGCATGACTTTGCGTCTCGACACGAAGCCAACTGGGCTGGTCGCGACCACAAAGCCCAAGGTCAAGAGCCCGGCGCGCTGCGTCGCGAGGTGAGCGCGGAGTCGGAGCGCCCCGTCCTCCGTTGCACGCTCCCAACCGAATGACATCTCCGGAGCGTCGACTGGAAGACGAAGATCGGCCGCGAACCGATACAGCATCCGAGTGTTTTCAGCGGCCGTCGGGTGAAAGTGGTGACGCGTCCCGGTGAAGAAGAGTGGCAACAAGATGATGGCCGCACTCGGCTCAGCCAGTACCACGAGGGCTGCCGCCCCCGCCGTCAGCGCTGCGATCCCCACGAAAGTCGTTCCGTCTAGCAGGTCGCCTGCCGACATCTCGTTGTCTAAGAGACTCCTTGCTGGTGCCGGACCCCAGTTCTTTCGCTGAATCGTTGGCGACCAGCTTGCTGGTCGATGTACAGCGAACGCGAGTAGCGGGATGGCACACACGAGATGGTTCGGGCCAAGCCATTGACCGATGGCGACGACGAACGCCGTGATCGCCACGACCACGCCCCAGGGCGCGCGAACCCACAGAAAGCGTTGGCCCAATCGCGCCTGGATGGACCTTCGCTTCACGAGGATCAGCATTGCGATCAGCAACAGCGACCAGACGATCGGGCGCCCGTCAGGACTCGGCAGGACTCGAAACCCCGAAGGGATGGCGGCATCCGACTCCGTCACCGGCATTGCGATCGATTCGACCGGAACGTCGACCGCAAGTGGCCATGCGGTCATTCGCGGCAGGTGAGTTCGCCTCCATGCGACGAC
>DASRZF010000077.1:0-5495 GCA_035686645.1 Polyangiales bacterium | reverse complement strand
CGGGCCGCTCGACGCAGTAGATCCCGCCCGGCGCTTCGATCAGCGTCGCGCATTGGTTGCAGTGATTGCAGCCGTTCTCGTAGTTGGCATCGGACTGGGCGCGCTTCGGCAAGTCAGGATCGAAGATCAGCCCGCGACCCAACTGAATGAAGTCGAACCCTGCCCCCATCACGGTCCGAATGCTCGCGGCCGTGCAGACCCCGCCGATGTAGCAAACGCCGCACTGGACGCGGTCACGAATCCGCTGCGCCTCTTCGAGGAAGTACATCTCTTCATAGGGATAGTCCTTGAACATCAGCGGTGCGGCGAGCCGAATGCCGATCTTCATGAGACGGCTCTTCTCGTGCTTGATCAAACCTGGAACCATGCTGTCTCCGCGGAAGAGCAGCATCGGGTTCATGCTGCTCGTGCCGCCGCTGCAGATGATGACGTCGAGTCCACCCGCTTCGAGCATGGCGGCGATCTCGACCGAGTCTTCGTACGTGACCCCACCGGGCACTCCGTCCGTCATGCTGATCTTGCCGAGCAGGGGATAATCGTCGCCGACACTCTTTCGGACCTCGGCCAGCACTTCGAGAGCGAACCGCATTCGATTCTGGAGACTCCCGCCGTACTCGTCCTTCCGCTGGTTGGTCTTTGGGCTGATGAACTGGCTGATGCCGTAGCCGTGGCCGAAGTGAATCTCGATTGCATCGAATCCCACCGATTTCATGAACGCGGCGGCGCGGCCGATGACCTGGACTCGCTCCCGGATTTGAGGCTTCGTCATTTCGGCTATTCGCGAGAGACCGTATGCGAGGCCGAGAGCGTTGGTGCCCTTGGACGGGCCGAGTGGACGCTTACCGCTGAACTCGAGGTTCTTGGTGAAGGCGCCGCAGTGACCGAGCTGGCCCGATACCTTGGCCCCCGTGGCCTGCACGGTGCGGATGAATCGCTCGAGCTCCGGGCGAATCCCTTCGTGCATGTACATCATGTTCTCGTGGATGCGCCCGTCCGGCTCCGCTGCGCAGTACGCGATGGTCGTCATGCCGATGCCGCCCTGGCCGATCCGCTCGTGAAAACGCACCAGCGCCTCGCTCGGGATGCCGCCGGGAGACTTCCCCTCGAAGGTAGCGGCCTTGATGAGCCGGTTGCGGAGGGTGAGGCTCTTGATCGTTACCTCGGAGAAGCACTTATCGAGCGGATCGGTCATCTTGCAGTCCGCTCATACCACTGCGGCTGGCGCAGACAACTCACGAGCCCGACGATGGGCGCAGAGGCAGCGGCAATACGCTTTTCCGTCGGCCTCTAAGGATCCAGCGCAGCGTATTCCAGCCAAAACAAGATGTTCATGCGAATGCGATTTTAGGGCCGGTTGCCGAGGTATGCCTGCACCGCTCGCGGCACCGATTGCCTTTGCAGTGCCTGGGTGAGCGCCCAGCGCTGATCCGAAGGGTCTTCGAGAAAGTGCGTCTCGCTTCCCTCACGGAACGCGATCGGGACACCGTCGCGAATGAGTATTCGGTTCTTTGGCGTTGCTGTGATCCTCTGACCCGGCGTCAGAATACCGACCAGGTTGAGCGGATCGGCTGCGCTGATGGACAAGAGCTCGCCGGTCCTTGATCGACGACGGGACTTTCGAAGCGCGGTCACGGCTTCGGGCAGTGCGTACTGCTCTCCAGCAAAGCCGGCCACGAAGCGACCTCCGCGGATTCGGCCCTGAGCTTCCAAGCGGCGGTAAACACGGAGCAGCGCGTACCAGGGTGGAAGGTCTCCTTCGCGATCGAGGACGCGGCGAAAGACCACGCCCCAGCGGCGGAGCAGCGCCCAAGCGATGCTTTCCACGTCGTGCTCTTCCGGCGCTTCCGGAAGGACGCTCCATCGCCCTGCCGCCTCCATGCTGTACGCGGCGAGCGCCCGTCGTCCTCCTCGCGGCCGCTTTGGATCTGGAGCAAGGAGCGCGCGCAGGCCGGTGAATCCATCTGCCGTGACCTGGCCGAGAGATACCAATTCACCGAGCGCGCCCTCGGCTTCGGTCGTGAGGAGACCGGTTTCGCTCACGATGTCGGCGAAGAAGCTCGCACCGGATCGACGAAGCGTTTCGAGAGTTTGCGTTGCGCGACTCGATGCCGGCTGCTCCCCAGAGGCCCGGAAGCGCCAAGTGACCGTCTGCTCCCGGCGAGTGAATGCGATCGGGCTCGTCCGGATGGGGCTCGACGCTCGTCCCAGGGGCGGTGTGCGCCGACTCCAGGTGACGCGCCCGCAGATGCAAAGCTGATCGAGCCAACTCGGGTCGTAGCCCTCCATGCGCACGGGCAAAATGTCGCTCTCCCAGGCAGCGGCGCCCGCCTCGATTCCCTCGAGCTGCTCGATGATCGCTGCGAGCCCTTCCGGACCCTCCATTCGGGCCTCGGGTGCAGCGTGCTGCCAAGTGACTAGGAATCGCAGGAAGTCCGCTGCCGAAACCGCCTCGATCTCCTTGCGCAGTCGGTTGAGGGTGTAGCGGTGAATCCGCGCGAGCAATCCGCGCTCGCACCATTCCTCGGCACTCGAAGCAGGCGTGAACCGCCCGCGGAGGACGAACCCCTCGCCCTCGAGAGCCGCGAGGGCGGCGTCCACGAGCGAAACATCGAGGCCCAAGATCTCCGCAAGCCGTTTACCCGTCGTTGGCCCCGAGGCCTGAATTCGGCCTCGCACGATCTCACGCACGGCATCTTCCTTGGCCCAGCATTCCCGGCGATGGCGCTCGGGAACGGCGACCCCCGTTTCAGCGCGGCCGCTCGGCCATGCGCCCTGGAGTAAAGGCAAGCGTTCGGCGGCGGTCCACGCGACATGTCCCTCGGTGATGAATCGTGTGGCGCGTCCTGCTTCGCGGAGCTCGGCCAACCAGGCCTCCCAGCCAGCGTCTGCGGCGTCGGTCTCCATCAGGCAGTTGTGAAGGAGCAGCGAGTCGTGCATTTCTTCGGCGTCGCGTGGCTCGGGCCATGCCTCCTTCCGCACCTGGTCGATCGCCGCCTGGTCCAATGCGCCGAGGTCCGATGCGCGTGTCGGGTCGAGCCATCTTCGAGCCATGACCGCCTGAGTTCGACGCTCTTCGAGGGGTGCGTCATCCAGAAACGCGTACGGCCGTGCATTGAGAATCTCTTGAGCCAGCGGCGACGGCTCGGTGAGGTCTCGCGCGAGGAGCTCGAGCTCGCCGGCATGGAGGCGCTCGAGAAGAGATTCCAGGCCGTCGATGTCCATCGCTTCGTGGAGACAGTCTTCGATGGTTTGCTGAACGAGAGGGTGGTCCGGGATCTCCCGGTCACCGGCTACGTTCTCGAGACACGCCACCTGATCCGGGAAGCAGAGGCCGAGCAGGTCGTCTGCCTGCATTCGCTGAAAGGGTGGAGGCACCTTCTTCCCCCCGCGAAATCGTGCAATCGCAAGCGCCCTGGTTGCGTTCCAGCGCCACCGCGTCTGAAACATCGGAGCGTCTAGCATCGCCTGGATCAGAACGCCGCGGACGTTTTCGGCGCGCAAGAACCGGAAGACGTCTTCGAGCGGAAAGCTGTGAGTCGGTCCGAGCGAGAGGACGATCGCGTCTTCGGTGGCGGCCGCTTGAAGCTCTACGTTGAAGCTCCGGCAGAATCGTTTGCGCAGGGCAAGACCCCAGGCGCGATTGATGCGGCTGCCGAATGGAGCATGGACAACGAGGTGCATCGCGCCCGTTTCGTCGAAGAAACGCTCGAGGACGACGGTCTCCCGCGTGGGCATGGCGCCTAGCGCGATCCGTGAGGCGACCAGGTAGTCCGTCACCTGCTTCGCTCCAAGCTCCCCAATTCCGGTTTCGCGTTCGAGCCATTCCGCGACCGAGTCGAGATCCTGGTGGCGAGCTTCGATGCCGTCGCGGATCGCATTGACCGAGATTGAAAGAACGTCGGCCCTGGACGGCGCTTCTCCGAACCAGAACGGCAGGCTAGGCGGCTTGCCCTTCGCGTCGGCGACCCGCACCACTCCTGGCTCGACGCGCAAGATTTCATACGAAACGTTGCCGAGTTGAAAGATGTCGCCGGCCATGCTCTCGATGGCGAAGTCCTCGTTCACCGACCCTACTCGAAGACCCTCCGGCTCGAGGCGTACTTCGTAATCGAAGTTGTCTGGGATGGCGCCGCCGTTGGTGATCGCCGTGAGACGGGCGCTGCGGCGCGCCCGGATTTGTCGATTCACCTCATCGCGATGGAGGAAAGCGCCACGCCGGCCCCGGCTCGTCGCGAAGCCCTCCGAAAGGACCTGCACGACCTGAGCGAACGATGCTTCGCTGAGGTTCCGATAGGGCCATGCTCGCCGGACCAGAGCAAGCAGCGACGCCTCGCTCCACGTCTCGGTCGCTGCCGTCGAAGCCACGATCTGCTGGGCAAGAATGTCGAGCGGTCCTTCGGGAATCGCGATTCGGTCGAGCTCACGGCGCCGGACGCAGCGCAGAAGCGCCGCGCATTCCACCAGGTCGTCACGGCTCAGCGGAAAAAGGCGTCCCTTGGGCGTCCCCCCGTGCCAGTGACCCGAGCGCCCGACGCGCTGGAGAAACGTAGCCACGGAGTGCGGAGACCCGAGTTGGCAAACCAGATCCACGTCGCCCACGTCGATCCCGAGCTCGAGTGATGCGGTCGCGACCACGGCCTTCAGCTCACCCGATTTCAAACGGCGCTCTGCGTCCAAGCGGTGCTTACGCGAAAGGCTACCGTGATGTGAGGTCACCGACTCCTCGCCCAGCAGCTCGCTCAAGTAGCGCGTGGCTCTTTCGGCCAGACGCCGCGAGTTGACGAAGATCAACGTCGTCTCGTGTGTCTCGATGAGCGCTGCGAGTCTCGCATAGATCTCTTCCCAGACCTCTAGAGACATGACGGTTTCGAGAGGGGAGCCGGGAAGCTCGACGGCCAGGTCCATCTCGCGCTGATGCCCCACGTTCACGATGCGGCAGTGCATCGAGGCCTCGTCCTCGCGCACTCCTACGAGGAAGCGCGCCACGTCTTCGATCGGGTTTTGCGTTGCCGAGAGACCGACCCGGGTGATCGAACGCCCAACGAGAGCCTCCAGTCGCTCGAGCGAGAGCGCGAGGTGGGCGCCACGTTTGTTGGTCACTACCGCGTGTATCTCGTCGACGATCACGGTGCGCACATCCGAGAGCATTCGCCGACCGCTTTCGCTGGTGAGCAAGATGTAGAGCGACTCCGGCGTCGTGACGAAGATCTGCGGTGGCTTCTTCACCATCTTCGTGCGCATGTGGGACGGCGTATCGCCCGTGCGCACGGCCGTCCGGATCTCGAGGTCACCATAACCGAGCTCTTCCAGCGTCGCGCGAATGCCCTCGATCGGCATTTGCAAGTTCTTCTCGATGTCGTTGCTGAGCGCCTTCAGCGGTGAGACGTAAAGGACGCTCACGCGATCCTCCAGGCCCTCACTCAGACCTCGTTTCACCAGATCATCGATCGCGCAAAGAAACGCCGCCAGCGTTTTCCCTGATCCAGTGGGCGATG
>DASRZF010000076.1:0-3790 GCA_035686645.1 Polyangiales bacterium | reverse complement strand
ATCCTCTGGGTGAATGCAAAGGTGCGTGCGCAAGAAGGAGCCACAGAAGCGTTCACCGATACGGACATGGCCGCCGAAGCCGAGCTGCACCCACCCCACCTCCTCGTGGCACCGCCTCCCGTCTACCCGCCCGGTCGCGAGGACGAGGGACTTCATCCGACCGTCATCCTTCGGATCACCGTAACAGCGGAAGGCGGGGTCACCGATGTGGTGGTCGAGCACTCGGCTGGCTCGGACTTCGACGCAGAAGCCGCCCGGGCGGTTGAGGGCTGGACGTTCGAGCCCGCGACCCGTGGGGATACGGCGATTTCGAGCCGTGTTCGGGTCGCGGTACACTTCGAACCTGTTTCCGCTGGGGTACCGCACCAGGGTGAAATGCACGAACCGCAGGCCGCCCCGCATGTCGAACAAACACCGCCGCCTGAAAACGTCCCGGCTGAAGTCGCGCCCGCGAAGGTAGTCGACGACGACAAACCACTCAAGAATCAGCAGGCTGGCTTCAGCACAGTCGCTGAAATCGACCGCGAGAAGCTTCGCGCAGAGGATCGTGGCGCCGGCGATTTCACGATCGACCGCAAGATTCTCGATGCGGCACCCGCGATGACGGCGAACGATCTCTTACGTCGCGCGCCAGGCCTCTACGTCGCCAACGTCGAGGGCGACGCCGCCGGCGGGTTCTTCTATCTCCGCGGCTTCAACGCCGAGCACGGGCAGGACATCGAGCTGAAGCTCGGTGACGTACCTCTCAACCAGCCGTCCAACGTTCACGGCCAGGGCTACACCTATCTCGACTTCATCATACCCGAGGTCGTTCGTGAGCTTCGCGTGATCGAAGGTGTGTACGATCCGGCGCAAGGGGATTTTGCCGTCGCCGGGACTGTCGCGTTCGATCTCGGCGTGGAGCAGCGCGGCATCTATGCCAAGACTCAGTTTGGCTCCTTCCGAACTTTTCGTCAGGTGGCCATCTTTGCCCCCAAGGGCAAAGATCCGGATACGTTCGGTGCGTTCCAGTTTCAACGGTCTGACGGATTCGGACAGAACCGCGATGGGCTCAACGGCTCCGCGATGTTTCAGGTCGGATTTGGACGCGAGGAATGGCGATTTCGGCTTCACGGTTCGTTCTGGGGAACGCGGTACAATTCTGCAGGCGTTCTGCGCGCGGATGACATCGACGAAGGCACCGTCGGCTTCTACGACACCTATCCATATGCAACCGCACGCGCCCAGAACGCGTACAACGCAGGCGCCATATTGGGCGTGCACGGTGAGAGTCGAGAGACGAACGGGAAGAACACTAGTTTCGACGTCTGGATCCAGCTTCTGGACTTTCGCATCGCGCAGAACTTCACGGGCTTTCTCGAGCGGTCGCGGGTCAACCCGGGATGGGTGGGCCGAGGCGACCTCATCGAGCAACGTGACCGCCGCCTCGCGCTGGGCGGCAACGCCCGCCATCGAATGGCACGCTTCGAGCCGGGGAAGAACGCAAGTGGCAGTCTCGAGATGGGTGTATCCGCGCGTGTCGACCTCATCGATCCCCAACAGCAGAACCTGGTCGAGGCGCCGGCGAACCAAACATGGGACCAGCGCATCGATGCGAATATCGTCCAATCAGACATCGGTCTCTGGGTCGATCTCGACTGGGACTTCAGCAAGTACTTCAACGTGAAGGCGGGCGCGCGTACTGACGTGCTGTTCTTCGACGTCGACGACAAGCTTGGGAACTTCGTTCCGGACTTTCGCCCTGACGGCTTCATCCCGGGCTTCCGCCGTACGGCCGCAGGGGTGTTCGCAGGGCCACGACTAGCGCTCGCGGTGAAGCCAACCGACTGGATCGACATCATCGGCGCCTACGGGAAAGGTTTCCGCTCGCCCCAGGCGATCACCTTGGTCGACGGCGAGATCGCCCCTTTCAGCGAGGTGCGTTCCCTCGACTTCGGGGTGCGATTCCGGCTGGGCCCCAACGAGGAGCTCAAGCTGACCCTCACCGGCTACCGCACCTGGCTGAACCAAGATGTCGCCTTCGACGCCGCCGAAGGGCGTCTAGAGAACATCGGCCCCACGAGCCGGACGGGGTTCGTCTTCTACGCGGTCACGAACCCGCTGCCATGGCTCGTGGGCTCCGTCTCCGTCACTTACGTCGATGCGATCCTCGAGGGACCGCCGCCCCCGACCGTTGAGAACCCAACTCCACCGTTCGAAGAGGGCGACCTTCTCCCGTTCGTTCCTCCTTGGGTCGTTCGCCTCGACGTGGGCGCCGGAGACGAACTGGTCGACCTCTGGAGGTATCCGCTCCGCGGGCACCTCGGGCTCGGATACACCTTCATTGGCGCGAGGCCGCTCCCGTTCTCGCAAACCGCCGCTCCATTCTCGTTACTCGATCTGTCGGCGAAACTCTCTTGGTGGTTCCTCGAAGTCGGCTTCCAGGTCTTCAACGTGCTCGACAATCAATACGCCGGGAACGAGTTCGCGTTCGTATCGAACTGGGATCCCGGATCGGTCCCATCGCGAATCCCTGCGCGCCACATCAGCGCCGGCAGGCCAAGGATGTTCCTTTTTACGATTGGGATTCAGCTATGAACCGACTCTTCTGGATCGCCGCGATCTCTGCGCTGGCCGCGGGCTGCGGTCAGACGGGCGGCACCTTCGTCGAGATCCCGTTTCGAGTTTAGGGGACCGAGCCTCAGACGTTTGTGAAGGACGGTTGGGAGGTGACCCTCTCTCAGGCCACGCTCGGGTTCGGTGCGATCTACTTTTGCGCGACCGACAGCGCGCTTTCCAGTCGGTGCGAGGTCGCGATCCTCGAGTACACCGAAGGCCTCACATTGAACGGACTCGACCCGACCGAGCAATCGATCGGTTCGCTCTTCGGAACGACGGGCACGGTCCGCACCGCGTTCTTCGACTACGGAGTCGTCTGGCTGCTCACAGAACCGCTCCCCGAGGCCCTCGCTGGGGTGCCCGGGGGACCTGCCGTCGTGCGTTTCGAGAGCCCGAGTTACGTTCCCGAGGGTCACTCGGGCCGGTTCTCCGGTAGCGCGACCCGCATCGAGGACGCATCGATTTGTTGCCCGGACGCGCTGACGTGCCCCAGCTCCTACACGTTCGAGGCCAACGTCGACGTTCTCGTCGTGAACCCCGGCACCCCCGCAGTCAACGGGGCGCGGACCACGCAGGAGATCACGACCGCGCCGCTCGCGCTCACCATCACCTTCGACCCAAACACTTGGTGGCAGGCAGTCGACTTTCGCCGTCTCGCTACGCTCGATGACGGCTCGGGGCCGGTGGTTCTCAGCCCTGAAGATCCCGATTACAGCGCGCTGGTTATCTCGATGACGGCCAATGCGCTCCCCAGATTCGTTTGGTCGTCGCCAGCCATGGAACCATGACCGATCGCCAAAGAAGGAGAGTCCTATGAAGAATTCGAAATGGATTGTTGGAGTGTCGTCGCTCATCCTCGCGATAGTCGGCTGCGGTGGCGACGACCAAGGCAGCGGAGCCGATGGAAACCTATCGATACTGCTCAAAGCCGAGGAAACGATCGTCAACGGACTTCAGGCGGGCACGGGAGAGGAGAACATCCGCGACGGATTCGACGTCGACTTCAGCCGATACATCGTCGCCATCGGGCTCGTGCAGATGAACCAAGTCGGCGGAAGCAACCCGCAAGCTAGCAGCGTCATCGCAGTGGCCGATTTCACGAGCCTTCCCACGACGTTACCCGAGCTCACCCGCTTCGACGGAATCCCGACGGGTCAGTACACCGATTTCGGTTTCGCGACCCCCATGCCGA
>DASRZF010000075.1:0-4139 GCA_035686645.1 Polyangiales bacterium | reverse complement strand
CCATTTGCATCGCATAGCGAGCAACCCAGTCGCCGTGAATCGATCCGTCGTAGGCGAAGTGGAGCATGACTGATCCGTGGCGAGCTGCGGTCACCCGCAACTGAAAAGAGCTTACGGTACGGGCCTTACCAGAGCTGTCTGACCGCCGCAATCGAGGGGTTGTGACGCGCTTGAGGCGCGGCTCTATTCGGACAAAGGTCGGAACGACATGCTGTACTACCCGGCGGACGTCGAAGCCGAGAAGATCTCCGAGACCGAGATTTCGGCGCAGTAACGCGCAGGCCTTGGTGGTCGGCGGGCCATGTCTCCGAGCTCAGTACGGCTCTCGCTTGCTGATCTTGATCGTCTCACCGTCCGGCAGCGGCGCGCTCGTGCTCAGATCGTTTGCAACGGCCATTTTCTCCGCCGACCATTGGCTCGAGCTTCTAGCGGCGATAGCAGTCAGCGTTTCGCCTGCGTGGGCTTTCACGAGGCGCAGGCGATTCACGTGCAGCTCACGGAGCTCTCGGTCCGAGAGCGCATGGAAGCTCCGAGCGGCGGCCTCGAAGTTCGGATGATGCTCGTTCCAGCGCGAGGTGGGAGCCGCCCCCAAGACTCGGTACACGAGTCCGTCCTTGGCAATCCAGGTGAGGAAGAGATTGATCTCTTCGCCGTCGTCGACCACTTGGGCAATGCCGATGACCGCCGGCAGTTGATTGATCTTCTCGACCGCGCTTCGTTCAAGGAACGGGACCTTTGTTTCGAACTGATCAGCGAATGCCGTAGGATCGTCCCCCTTGCCGGCCAGCTGCACCGCGAGAACGGCGGACCCGTCCTCGGGTTGCGCGACGACGGCACTGGGGCTGTTCTCGTGCTCCCAGTCGTCGGGGAAGCTGATGCCGAAACCCAGCTCGGGATGGAGGAAACGCCCGTCTAGAAACAGCCCTGCCCGAACCGACTCGCCGAGGGCGAGGCCATCGAGGCGTTGTACGAAGGCGGTACGATCGATGGCGATGCGATCGGCCGACGCCACCTCGAGCTTGGCGGCATACTCACGGGCATCGCGTGCGCGGTCTGGTGTGGTGGGGTGGGAATCGAAGAAGCTCAGCCCGTTTGGATCGCGTCCACCTTCGAGCTCCTGCTCACGGGTGAGCGCGTCCATGCTGCTCGCCAAGGCGGCGGGTGCGCGCGGTGCCCGGGTTTGCGGCGCAGGCTAGCAAACCGAGGGTCAGCGCCGCGCAGGTGAGGGCAACGGTCCGCCTCGGCACCTTGCGGGCCGGCGGCTCTCTCTGCGCAGCAAGGGGTTCTTTCATGACCCGAGTGTGGTCATTGAGCGCGGCTTTTCAAGCTGCGGAACAGCGTTCGAGGCGGCTGCGCTGGCCAAGCCGGAGGCTGCGACACTCCCCAATGCCGTGTTCCGATTCGAGCTCAGCGGGGAGGATAGCGGCACTTGGACGCTAGTTTTTCGCCAAGGCACGACGTTGGGCTTCGTTGCTCGCGAGAATGGCCCGGAACAAGACGCGACGATTCACGTCGCTTCGGACGACTGGGTTGCGCTGACGACCGGCCAAATGAATCCGATGCGCGCTGTCGAGAACGCCTCGGAGACACGTTCGTCGTCGACGCGTTTGGCTACCGCGTGTTCTCGCTGTTGGGCGTGCACCAGTTGTGGAGGTGGCCCGAGGAGCGGGCGAGCGAAGCGCGCGCCGGTCGACCTTGCGAGGTCTCGTATGAGGCGCGAGCTCGTATCACGAATCGGCGTTCGGAGATCGTCCCGAAGTCGGGTGTCCATAGGACCGCCCCTGCAAGAAAGCGCACGTCGGATTAGGGATCCGGCTGGTCAAGCCATGCAAATGTGGTACGCAACGGCCATGAAATTCTTGCTCTGCGTATGCGCGATCTTCGCTCTTGCGAGCTGTAAGGATCCCGCGTTCATCCCTGGAACGGGTACGCTACCCGATTGCAACGAGCCGCCTGTGACCGATCTCAACGACACGGTCTGGTTCAACACGGGCCCTGCAACGGTTCTCACCGCAGGATGCCTGGATGTAGAACCCGACACCGAATTCGAATCGTGTCCCGAAAACTGGGCCTTCAAGCAAGACGGAAACGAGATCGACATCGTTGTCGATGAGTATCGCGTCAACGGCCGGTTCTGTGGCGACAAGCTCTATCTCGAGGGCGGCTGGTGGCTTTCGGTCAGGAATGAACGGGGCCGCTGCGACTACGGGGACGAGGACGGGGACGAGTTCGGCATGCAAGCCGGGGGCAACGTCTTGACCTACACCGCGTCCAATCCTGAGAACTTCGGTTTCGCGGAGATGACGGGCATCCTGCTCTTGGAGGGCAACTGCAGCGTTAGTTACGATGCAACCTTCCAGCAGGTTTGGTCCCCCCCACCACCGAGTTGAGCGGACGAGCGTCGCTTGCCGCAGAACCCATCGAGAGTGCGCTGCGTAGCGTGCTCGAGCTCTACCGCTTCGCGCGCCTGGTGCATCGCTTTCCCGGCAGGACGCCGGCGGCTCGGAAGCCTTCCAACGAGCGTCGAAACGCTTGTGCTCGCCGGTTCTGGACGATGTGCCCGCCGGGGAACGTCACCAGCTCGGTGCCAAAGTGATCGGCGAGACGCTTCCCGTGCTGCATCGTTGCTAGACGATCGAACTCTCCCGAAATGACCGAAACGCGCTTTGGTTCGACCTTCGGCTCTCTGCAGATGGGCGTGATCGGTACCAGCTGCTCGCGGTAGCCTTCGTAGAGCGTCCTTTGAACATCACCTGTGCCAGGAACGAGATCGTTGTCGTTCATGACGTCGGGGATGCTTGCGATCGGAATGTACGAAAGCACGAAGTCGACGTCAGAGGTCACCGTCGCCAGCAGCGACGCCGTGTAGCCGCCAAGACTCATCCCGACGACGCCCACTTCGCTTGCGCCTGCTTCGCGCATCGCGCGGATTGCGATCTGCAGGTCCCAGATCGCTTGGCGGAAACCTTCGATGGTGAATGCGGTGTCCTGCTGCGGCCACTCGGGTGGAAACGCATGGCCGCGCGGGCCGTGGAACGGAAGGGCAAACAACGAGACGCCAATCCCCTGGCGATTGAACTCGCGAATCGGCCAGGCAACCCGCTCCATCAAATGGTGACCCGACGAAAACCCGTTGACGAGGATCGCCATCGGCTTGCCCTTGATTCGAAGGTTCAGCGTGCGAAGCAGCGCGTTCTGGTTGTCCCGGTGGCTCCGATACTCGTGCTCGATGCCGGCGAAAATCAGCGGGTGGAGGCTCTGCCAGCTCCATTCGGCGAAGCCAACACGGTGCGGCGCCAGCCATCGCTTCTTGACGTCGATCCGTCCCGGGTTGGGGAAGAGATCGCTCTGGCAAGCTCGATAGGTCTGGTAGTCCGCGCTCGATGCAAACGCGGTTAGGTCGTGAACGAGCTCGGGTGGCTCCTTGAGGTCGGACGGCTGGAGCTTGGCGATCTGAGATACTAGAAGGCCGTCGACCCTATGCGCGAGGTTCTGAACCAAGCGCCGTGGTCGCGCCGTCGTCGCGAGCTGGCCGCGGCCGTTCTTGATCGAGATCTCAGGAGCTCTGCTTGCGCGGCCGGTGTCCCATGTCTTCTGAGCTTCGGTTGCCACGATGGCCTAGTGGTATATCGACACTATGCGTTCAGTGCAATTGTTGTCGCCGGTGCATGAGGTTTTTGGGGCGCAAAAATTGCGCCGAACGCAAGTGGACGCTTACCGGTCAGGGTGCTTGCGAGGCGTCGTAGGTCACGTCCATGCTGAGCTCGAACGCGCTGTCGAGCTCGATGCTCTCCGTCTGGTCGCCCTTCGTCACGGTAAGGCTCTCCTGCGACTGGCCCTTTAGGCGCGCGTTACCCTCGAGTGCGTTGAGCCTGAGGTCGACCTCCCCGCTGGCCGTCGTCGAAAGCGATTTCAAAGCGAGCTCCATACCCTCTTCTGCGAAGGACAGGTTCTGTTCGGGCGCCCTGTGAATGATGTCGACACCCAGCTTCACCGTGTTGCCGCTCCTGTCCCGAAGCGTGTACCGGTCGGTCTGCTGAATTTCGAAGCCGTAGAGTTTCAGCGGTTTGCGGGCCTCCCAACGAGCGCCCAGTGCCACCGGCTCGGCAGGAAAAACGACACGTGCCAGCGACGTTCGC
>DASRZF010000074.1:0-3708 GCA_035686645.1 Polyangiales bacterium | reverse complement strand
CTCGACGCGTGAGATTGGCGGCTCCCTCTCAGCGAACCGCCGTTGGCAAGCCGTGACCGGGAACCACCAAGGTCCGTTTGTAGCCTTCGTAGTCGAAGAGGTCACTGTGCTGAGAGTTGTGGCACCGCACGCAGGTCGACTCGGGCGTGTCCCGGAGGATGCTGAATTTCTCAGGATCCTTCGAGTGCGCCGCGCCAGGGCCGTGACAGCTTTCGCAGCCGACGTTCACGAGAGCCCCATTCATGTTGTGGGTCACGGTCGAGCCGCCCGGCTCCTGATATCCGGTCACGTGGCAACCGACGCAGTCCAAATTGAACTCCTTGTTGCCTTCCTGAAGCGTGAGATACGCGTTCCCATGACCATGCCCCCGCCACCACGCGTAGGCCTCCTGGTGGCAAGCACTGCAAGCCGGCGAGCCCACGTAAGCGATGTCGTCGGGCCCAAGAGGCGGAGGCTGAAGGTCGGCGAACGCGAGACGATTCGCTTCGTTCACGACTTTGTCGTGTTCGCGCATCAGCTTTTCGACCTGCGGATCCTTTGGCGCACTCTTGGAAAGCGGAATCCAAGTCGCGGACAGCGTGTTTTCGCCCGCACCGAGCTCGGGCACATCGATTGAGGCCCGCGCCTCGCGAAGCGCGTCCAGTCGAGCGCGCTGTGAGGTCAAATCGGCGGCTTGCACCTCGCCCGATTTCTCCCAGTTCGTGATCTTCGTCGCAAGGTCCTCAATTTGCTGATCGAGTTGCTTCGCTTGCACGGAGCGCGACCATTCGCTGCGGTCCGCAAAACCTGCGTCGGGGGTTTTGATGGTGATGTCGACCACGGTGAGACCTTGGCCTTGTCGGCTCGCGTGAAGCACCCAGGCTTTGCCCGCACGCCGCGGCGGCATCGGCTCGTCCTCGTCGAGTCCTCCCTGAATCACGAAGTCGACGCCGTCGATCGCGCCGGTCCGGTTCGCCTCGCGTCGCGACCCGTCTACGAGCACGATGCTGAGGTCAGTCTCCGGCCGCAAGGCTGTGACCGCATCCGCGACGGCCGCGCGTTCGGATCCGGGCCGCGCGCCGACGACGGCGACACGCAGCGCACCGGCATCGGTCTGCAGAACATCGACCGCCTTGTCCATGGCCAGCCAGGGGAAGTCAGAGAGCTCTCGAAGGGCGGTCAATGTCTCCGCGGACTGCGCTCGATCGCTCGCTCCGGGAAGCACCGCGGCGACCTTCAAGCGATTGAGGATCTGAACGAGCGTCTTGGCATTGCGCGTGGCCTGGTCGACGCGCGAGGGTTCGAGCTGAGCCGTGTCGAACAACAGGTCCCCGGCGATCAGAACCAGGACGGGTGACGTGCCTTCGCGAAGCGCTCGGATTTGAGCGGCGAGTCGATCGATGCCTCCGAGCGGATCGCTGGTGCAACCACAGGGCTCCAAATACCCTTTGAGGTCGGTCACCAGCGCGAGGCGCAGGCTCGGGGCCTCGACCAGCGGGCTCTTCGCCTGTTGGCGCCGGCTACAGCCCAGCACTAGACTCAAGGCCAATACGGCAAGCAAGCATCGCATCCCTCTGGTTCTAGCAACGGAACGCCCCGCCGCAAAAACCCTGTCGGGGCGGCGGCTTGACGGGGAGGCAGGCTCTGACTAGCTTCCGGCGTCTTTCGGGTGGGCCCGGCCCGCCGCTTACGAGGAATCCATGGTCAAGGTTCGACTGTCACGCGCTGGCGCAAAGAAGCGCCCCTACTACCACATCGTCGTAACCGATAAGGAAAAGCCCCGCGACGGGCGCTTTATCGAGCAGATCGGCACCTACGATCCCAGCCGCCCCATCAGCGAGGCCAGCGTCGACTACCCCCGTCTCGACTACTGGGTCGGCGTGGGGGCCCAGGTCAGCGATCGCGTCCGCGACGTGGTCAACGAGCACAAAAAGGCGACGACGAGCGAAGCCTCGGCTTCTTAAGTGAGCACTGACGTGGCCGGAGACAAGCTTCAGGACCTGATCGCGTACATCGCAAGCTCGCTCGTAGACGACCCCGACGCGGTCGAAGTCAACGTGATCGAAGAAGATCGGGCCCTCGTGCTCGAGCTCAGCGTGGCGCCCGACGACCTCGGCAAGGTCATCGGCAAGGAAGGCCGGACGGCTCGCGCGATGCGCACGCTCCTGGCGGCCACTTCGGCGCGACTTCGCAAGCGGGCTGTCCTCGACATCCTCGAGTGACCCGCTGGCGCCGCGAGCCGCTGGTCCACTTTGAATCGATCTGCTGGTCCCTAGACCGGGCTTCCTGATCCAGGAGCGCGCCCGGACCTCCCCAATTTGGTATAAAAAGTCTCCGTGAATGAGAACCGCGAAGCAGCCGTTTCCTGGATCGAGCTGGGCGTCGTCGCCCGGCCTCACGGCGTGAACGGGGAAATCCGCGTTCACGTCTTCAACCCGAGCTCGACTCTACTCGAAGAGCTGGGCGAGGTTTTTCTGATCGCCGAGGGAGACGAGGAGCCTTCGTTGGTGGAGGTGAAGTCCACGCGGCGCGGCCCCAAGACCTTGCTCATGCGATTGGCCGGCGTCAACTCGTATGAAGACGTCGAAGCGCTTCGCGGTTGCATACTCTGCGTTCCTCGCGCGGCATTGCCGGACCTCGAAGAGGGCGAGTACTATCACGCTGACCTGATCGGGCTTCAAGCATTCGAAGGCACGGAGTTGCTCGGTGAAGTCGTCGATGTCCTCGATTATCCGAGCGCCGAATGCCTCAAGATCGAGCGACCCGACGGCTTTCTCGAAGTGCCGATGCTTCCGCGTTGGCTCGAACGCGTCGATGTCGATGCGGGCGAAGTGCATCTGAAAGACCTGGATGACATCCCCCTTCAGAAGGAGCGCTGATGCGTTTTGAAATCGTCACGCTCTTTCCTGAGCTTTTCGATGCGCTGAACACTGGCCTGCTCGGCAAGGCGCGGGATGCGGGGACGATCGACGTGCAAGCGATTACGCCGCGCGAGTTCACGGCGGACCGGCATCGAACGGTGGACGACTCCCCGTACGGCGGTGGCAGCGGAATGGTGCTGATGCCCGGACCGATTGCGGATACACTCGATCATCTCGACGAGGCCCGCGCGGGCAAGCCAACGCACCGCGTACTGCTCACCCCGCAAGGCGGGCTCTTCTCGCAGGCCCACGCACGCCGGTTCTCGACACTCGATTGTCTCACCTTGGTTTGCGGTCGGTACGAAGGCTTCGATGAGCGAATTCGCGGGCTCGTCGACGAAGAGGTCTCACTCGGAGACTTCGTGCTTCTCGGCGGCGAGGCCGCTGCGCTCGCCATCATCGAAGCCAGCGCGCGCCTCATTCCCGGAGTTCTCGGCAACGAGGCGTCCGCCCAAGATGAATCCCATTCAGATGGCTTGCTCGAGTACCCGCAGTACACGCGACCCGAGGAGTTTCGAGGCCAAACGGTGCCTGACGTTCTGCGCTCAGGAAACCACGCGGCCATCGCGCGCTGGCGACGCAAGGAGTCGCTGCGGCGAACATTGGAGCGCAGGCCCGAGCTCATCGAGTCCGCGGAACTGACGGAACAGGACCACAAGCTCCTCGACGAGATCCGCAGAGGGATCTGACCCCGGCGCTGGCACTGTGACCATCGGAGGGCGGCTCGCGACGCACGTGCTCGCGATTGGGACCCGCTCGGCCGTCTCTCTACGACTCCCTACGTCTAGCCTCCCGCCCAATCGCTGTG
>DASRZF010000073.1:0-11894 GCA_035686645.1 Polyangiales bacterium | reverse complement strand
CCATCGTTGGGCTTGGGCTGCGATCACGAAATCGAAGCCAGCGTGGTCGCCAAGCACAGCTGGCCCTATCCGGCCGAGTATCGGAATCTTCGATGGGGCAATCAATACGCAAGGGTGACTCTGAAGCTTAAGCCCAATCATGCCTCCTTCATTACGGCAACAGTGAGTTGGAAAGCAGGTGATCTGATCGAGGTGGAGGACAGTGATGTCTTGATCTTGAAGCCCCGACGGCTCGTCGCAAAACGAGACCTTTTCGTGACGCGTAAGGTCTGGGACCAAGGCATTCAGGTGGAGCGAAGGTTTCTGGCGGTCCCCAAAGGTGAAGTTGGATCTTTCTTGTTCTACAACTCGAAGGGCCTTTGCATGATTGGGTCCGAGGCGGGTACTGCTTGGACGCCGTGCACTCTCGACGATGCATTCGAGGGGCTCAGTGCGCAGCATCCGAACGCGTGCGAGCAGGTTTGGTGGGCAAAGGTTGGAAAGAGCAAAGCTGACCGCGGATGGATGCCAGTCGATCTCAGAATCGTGGAGCGGGTGCCGCCGCCAAGCGACGCAGCCAGATGAACGTTTCCTGATTGCCTTTTGGCCCCGTGATCACACTGTCCGCTTCGGCTACGAGCTCGAAACCGAGGCGTTCTGCTTCGGTCACCAGCGTAGCGATGGCTTCACGGCGAAGTGCAGCGTCTCGAACTACGCCGCCCTTGCCGACCTTGTCGCGTCCAACCTGAAATTGTGGTTTGACGAGAGCGAGCACGTCTCCGCCGACCGGCAGGAGCGCATGAGCGGCGGGAAGAAGCTTCTCGAGCCCGATGAATGAGGCGTCGATGACGATGAGCTCGATAGGCTCGGGCAGGTCACCGGCTTTCAAGTGTCGCGCGTTGCAGCGTTCCATGGCGACCACCCGCTCGTCCTGCCTCAGCTTGTTGTGCAGCTGACCGTAACCAACATCGATGGCAAACACCTTCGATGCGCCCCGTCGAAGCAAGCAGTCGGTGAAACCCCCGGTCGATGCGCCAAAGTCCGCGGCCGTCTTGTTCGCGGGATCGTACGCGAACAGATCGAGTGCACCGTCGAGCTTGACACCACCCCGTGACACATAGGGATGGTCCGGCTCGCGCACCTCGATTGGCGCATCCTCGTCCAGGGCTTCGCCGCTTTTCTCGACGCGCCGGTCCCCGCTGAACACTTTGCCCGCGAGTATCAGGGCCTGACCTCTAGCCCTCGATGGAACGAGGCCTCTTTGGGTCAATAGTACGTCGGCGCGAACCTTCGGCACGCACGAAGACTGGACTAACTTTCTTTGAAAAGCGAACGGCGGTATCGTTGGCCCATGGCCCGCAACGTGCTCTTCTTTCTCGGCGTCGGCTCCATTGGTTGGGCGCTCCTCTCGCTCTTCGCCGGCTCGATCTTGCCGGAGTGGATGGGTCTCTCCGGTGTGCAGCACGGCCAACTCTACATCGAGTCGATCGCGCTGAACGTGGGGCTTTGGGGAGCGCTCGGCGTGTTTGCGCTCCTCGGCGCCCTCTTCCAGCGCCTGAGGCTGTCCGCATCGCTCGCCTTCCTGGTCTGCGCGACTGGTATTGCAAGCGGTCGGGTGCTCGCCATGGTCCAGGGAGCGAAGCCGGACCCGTACATAGTGCTGGCGTTAGCCCTCGAAGTGGCCATCGTCGTCTCAGCATCCGCAGCGTATGTCTCCGAGAAGGCTCGCATCGCTCGTGAAGCGAAGGAGCTCAAGCGAGCGGAGAAGGCCGCGCTCGAAGCCGCCCTAGCTGCGGAGCACGCCCTGCCGGTGGAAGCGCCGGCCGCATCGCCAGTACAACAACCGTAAACCGGTCGGGCTCAACGAATCGTGCGCTCCGCGAAGGGAGCCAACTTCGAGTCCGACTCCCCGCCTCAAAAAGGAATGTCGTCGTCGCCGAAGTCGTCGGTGGGTGGGCTGCTTCCGCCACCGCCGGTGTCACCACCACCGAAGTCACCGGGCGCCCCGGAGTCGCGTCCACGGCCACTGCCGACCAGAACGATGTTCGTTGCGACGATCTCGGTCGAGTTGCGCTTGTTGCCGTCCTTGTCTTCCCACTGGCGGTACTGAATGCGGCCTTCGACGCAGATGCTGCGCCCTTTGGAAAGAATGTTGTTCAGGGCTTCGCCCCGCTTGCCCCAGACTGTCACCGTGTGCCAGTCCGTGCGCTGTTGTCGCTCGCCTGCACGATTGACGTACGACTCGGTCGTCGCCAAGCGGAGGCGTAGAACGCCTTGTCCGTTCTGGGTGAACTTGAGCTCCGGGTCGGCGCCCAGGTTCCCGATGAGAATCACACGATTCAGGCCTTCTGCCATGGCTCCCCTATTCTTCTAGTCGCGATCGGCGGCGAACATACGCGGCCTTGCGCCGCGGATCAATGGCCCGTTCCCTCGCTCTGCATGCGAAGCACGATTGCCAGCTCATCGGTCAGCTCGCGCCGACGGTTCTCGTAAAAACCCGGCCCAATCGATTCGGTTTTCCGCTGGCTTTCCAACAAAACGATCTCGTCGAGCAGCTCCAAACGCCGCTCTTCGCGGACCTTGGCCAGAATCTCGCTCTGATCCAATGGACGAAAAAGAAGCCAGATTCCCAGAAACACGAAAATCGCCGCGATCGCGCTCGCAAGATATGGGAGAGGGCCGCCGCCAGGAATCCCGCTGATGTGAATGCGCAGTGGGTCGATCGGCGGATCTCCAGGGCGTCGCATCAAGCCCGAAACCAGGAAGCGCCGGTCGCCGCCCTCGTGGACCCGCGCAACTTGAAAACCCTCGACGACCATGCTGAGCCCGTCCACGTAGTCGCTGATGACCTGATACTCCATGGTGGCAAAAGGCACCGCCTGCTCGATCGATAAAGAGCTGCCGCCGGCGGGAACGTCATAGGCCCACATGAGCTCGACTCGCCCGGGTGGAATCGAACCACTGATTTCGAGGCCTTCGTCAGTCGCGGAAAGGAGCTGGTCGGTCATGACGGCCATCGAATCGAATGCCTTGAAGCCATCCGGCAGGCGAATCCGCATTCCCCCTTCGGGAAACACATAAGTGGAGTCTCCGAGGTTCAACAGCCTCGCTTCCTGCTGAATGTGGGCACGGTCGTCGCGAAACTCGATGATCGTGCGGCCAAGAAGCTGGAAGATTCGCTCGTCGTCCGTCGTCGTCGGCAACCGCGTCACGCGAACGCGCTGACCCGCGCTCGTGTCGAGCCGAAACGGAGTCGAGCTGTAGCGGGCACCCTGGTACGGTACGTTGACGCGGTACGAATCCTTCGCATCGGTCGAGAGCTCCGCGAACGAGCAGGTACCCGCTTCGTCGGTGACGCATGCCTTGCTGTCACGCCCTCCCGACTGCTCCATCAAACCGAGCTGAACCGCTTGTTTCGGCGCCGGGCCGCCATCTCGGTCGACCACCTCGACGACGATCGTTCCGGTTGGAAGACTCGGGTCGACCCGTGAGGTCACGATATCTGGTACGTTGCCCGTGACCCGGTCGAATACGGCCTGATCTGGCTGTGCCGATGCAATCGAAGGAACCCACAGAAGCAGGCCGATGAGAACTGCGATGCGCATTAGACCTCGTCCGCAAGCCGGGCGGCGATCAGCGCCTCGGCCTCGTCCCTGTACAGTTCGACGCCCGCGTCCAGCTCGTGAAGAACGTGCCGGGCTTGCGCGCGCAGCTTTTCGTTGATCTCGTTGAAGTCGTAATCCGAGAGCTTGTCTGCGTCGTGCTCGAAAGACACGTCACGGATCTCTTGAAGCAGCGCTTCTTTCTCGGCCAGCAACGCGCGACGCGCATCGGTGATCAGCTGAGCGCGTGCGCCTCCGAGGGCTTCGTCGGAAAGCGCCATGCTCAAGCTGAGCCACAAGCTGACGAGGCCGCCCACCAAGGCCACCGACGCAGTGATGACGAAAATCCACGGGAGAAGCTCGCTCATCAGCTGTCCTCCAGTCGATCGAGCTCTTCGTCTAACCTCGCATCATATTCGAACTCCGCCCCGGCGGTGGATGCGCCTGAGGTCGCCAAGACGACACCGCGTCGCTGCCAACGGCGGCCAAGCACGACGATGAAACCGACGGCAAGGACCATCGCGCCTAGAGGGACTGCCCAGAGCGCCCGGTCCAGCCCTTCGTCCGAGGGAATCGCCAAGGCCTTGGCCCCGTACTGCGCTCGATAGGACTCCTGAATTTTCGTGGGCGGCACTCCAGCGGCGAGCTGCTCGCGCACTTCGATCCGCTTCTCGTCCGCCCAACCACACGCGCAAGTATCGAGCGGAAGCCGGGCGCAATCTCCGCACTGGCAGAGCAAGCGGCCGAAGAGCTGTCGCTCGACCGGATCGTTGATGACGACCGAGCCTGCGTGAAGGCTGCTGCTGCTGTTGTTCTGTGCCGCTGCAACACCGGCCCAGGCCATCACCGTGGCGATGATGATCGCGAGCCCGACGACGGCGGTTGCAGGCGAGAAGCGAAAACGCCGCGGCCGTGCGACTTCTTCGCGGAGAAGCTCCTTGCCGGTGGGCCACATGCCGAGAATCGCTCCGAGCAGAAGCACGATTCCCCCAAGCCAAATCCAAGCCACCAAAGGACGGATGATGACGCGGAACGTGCCGCGCCGGGTCGATGGATCAACCGTGCTCATGATCACGTAGACGTCTTCTGCAAGACGGCTGCGAATCGCAACCTCGGTAGTCGGCATCTGGGGATGGGTTCGATAGATGAACTTAGCTGGGGCGACCGCGCCGTCTTCGTTACCGCTCTCGTCGATGAGCGTCATGTCCGTGAAGACCATTCGCTTGTTCGGGTCCGCCTCCATACGAGGTTGGTCGTACCGTACGGTGTGCTGACCGATCGACATCGTATCGCCAGGGCGAAGCGCGCTTTCCTGCTCGACATCGTAGGCCGCTCCGGTGAAGCCGATGTACATGAAGACGACCCCGACATGAACGATGTAACCGCCATAGCGGCGGCGCCCCTTCGATACGAGGCGAGTCAGCGCGGTGCCTATGTTTTCGCCCTTTTTCATGCGGACGCGAACGCCACGCCAGAACTCCTGGCCAACGCTTGCGAGTACGAACGCGCAGGTCGCGAAGGAAACGACTGGAGCTATGGCCGACATCCAAGCCAGAGCAGTTCCCGTAGCGGTATCGTAAATCTCGGTGGGTTCGACGATCGGAGGGTATCCGAAACGTGCTCCGAAAAGGAACTGCAGCACGGCGACGGCCACACCAACTCCCACCGGGACCGCCATTGCGCGAAGCAACTTGGACCCGGTCGCCTTACGCCAGGCGACGAGCGGCCCGAGGCCCGCGAGGAACAGGAGCACGATGCCCAGGGGAACCATCCACTTGTTGTAAAAGCCGGGACCCACGGTGACCTCTTCGCCTCGAATCCACTGGCTGAGCAATGGGAAGGTCGTGGCGATCAGCACGAACACCATCATGCCGAGCAACACCCAGTTGTTCAGCAAGAAGGCAAACTCGCGACTGACGAGCGACTCGATCTCGTTGTCGGCCTTGAGCTTGGGAATCCGCCAAATCATCAAAGCAGCGATACCGATGAGCAGAAAGCCCATGTACCAGACGAAATACTGCCCGATGTCGGAGCGCGCGAAGGAATGCACGCTGGCGATTAGGCCCGAGCGCGTGAGAAACGTGCCGAATATCGTCATGAAGAACGTCAACGCCAAGAGGAAGACGTTCCAAACCTTCATCATGTGTCGCCGCTCTTGAATCAGAACGGAATGCAGGTACGCGGTGCCAACCAACCAGGGCAGGAACGATGCATTTTCGACCGGATCCCAGGCCCAGTATCCCCCCCAGCCGAGCTCCTCGTAGGACCAGAGGCAACCGAGGAGCAAGCCGAGTGACAAGAAGGTCCAGGCGATCATCGCCCAGAGGCGCGCCGCGCGAACCCACTCATTGCCGAGGCGGCCGGTGATGAGCGCTGCGATTAGAATCGCGAAAGGCACCGACCAGCCAACGAACCCCATGTACAGGCTCGGCGGGTGGATCGCCATCCAGTAGTTCTGGAGCAGCGGGTTGAGGCCTTCGCCGTCGCCAGGCGTGGTCCGGATGTAGGTCGCAAATGGATTGGCCGCGAAGAGCATCAAGACCGCGAAGAAGATCAGGATGCTCATCAGCGTCGCGAGGATCCAAGGCTGGAGCTCCGTGTACCGGCCGCGAAGCCAGCGGGTTGCAAAGAACGTGTACCCGGAGAGGAGGAATGCCCACCAGAGCAGCGAGCCGTCCTGTCCGCCCCAAAGAGACGCGATCAGATACCACCAGGGCATCGACCGGTCGCTGTAACGGGCCACGTACCGAATCCGGAAGTCGTGGACCTGAAACGCATAGGCCAGAACGCAGACCGCCACGAGGACGAGCGCGCAGGTCGCATACGTTCCCCAGCGGGCCGATGGCAAGAGGTGCGGGCGCCCCTGCCCTGCGCCCACCGCGACTGCCATCGTGTACGAGGCGCTGATGAGAATTAGACACAACACGAGTGTGCCGAAAAAAGGGATGTCGAGTGCTGGCATAGTAATCGGGCCCCCGAATCCCCGGGCTGCCGTCCCCAATACATAGGGGTTGATCGGATTCGGGCAAGCACAATGAAAAGCCCCGCGCGGCGCTGGGCCGGACGGGGCTTTTCGGGGGTTGTTAGACCGGAGTTAGTCGCCTTCCTCGAATTCAGCGTCGATGACGTCATCGTCACCCTTACCCGCGTCGTCCGAGGCCGAGCTGGAAGCCGCGCCGCCTGGCGCACCCTCGGGCGCTCCAGTGGCAGTGCTATAGGCCACCTCGGCTATCTCTTTCATGGCCGCCTCGAGCGCCGTGCTCAGTTTGGTCATCGCCGCGGCATCGTTGGCTTCGATGGCATCGCGAAGAGACTTCACCTTGCCTTCGACCTCGGACACCTTGTCCGCGGGGAGCTTGTCCTTCACTTCCGCGAGCGCCTTCTCCACGCCGTAGGCGAGTTGGTCGGCCTTGTTGCGGGTTTCGATCTGCTCGCGACGCTTGCGGTCGTCCTCCTCGTGAGCAGCCGCATCCTCGACCATCTTGTCGATCTCGGCGTCGGAAAGACCGCTGTTGGACGTGATCGTCACCTTCTGGTCCTTGCCAGTAGCCTCGTCCTTCGCTGTGACCGAGAGAATGCCATTGGCGTCGATGTCGAAGATGACCTTGATCTTCGGGATGCCGCGCGGGGCGGGCATGATTCCCTCGAGATGAAAACGACCCAGCGTGCGGTTGTTTCTTGCTTCTGCACGTTCGCCCTGGAGAACGTGGATCTCGACCTTGGTCTGGCTGTCCTCTGCGGTGGAGAACACCTCTTCCTTGCGGGTCGGGATGGTGGTGTTTCGCTGAATGAGAGCGGTCATGACGCCGCCCAGCGTCTCCACGCCCAAGCTCAGGGGAGTGACGTCCAGCAAGACCATGTCCTGCACATCGCCCGAGAGCACACCCGCCTGAACCGCAGCGCCAAGCGCAACGACCTCGTCCGGGTTGACGCCCTTGTGGGGCTCCTTGCCGAAGAACTTGCTCACCGTTTCTTGGACGACGGGCATACGGGTGGAGCCTCCGACCAGAACTACCTCGGCGATGTCCGCTGCAGTCTTTCCGGCATCGGAAAGCGCCTTCTTGCAAGGCTCGAGGGTGCGCTGAACCAGATCGTCGATCATCGACTCGAGCTTCGCGCGTGTAAGCCGAATGTTGAGATGCTTCGGGCCCGCGGCGTCCGCAGTGAGGAACGGAAGGTTCACGGTGGTTTCGAGCTTCGTGCTCAGCTCGATCTTCGCCTTCTCGGCGGCGTCCTTGAGGCGCTGCAAGACCATCTTGTCCTTGCCGACGTCGATTCCGGTGTCCTTCTTGAACTCGGACACGAGGTACTCGATGATGCGCTGATCGATGTCGTCGCCGCCGAGGTGGGTGTCCCCGTTGGTGCTGACCACGTCGACGACCTTGTCGCCCACCTCGAGAATCGAAATGTCGAACGTGCCGCCGCCGAAGTCGTAAACGGCGATGAGATGGTCCTCGGTCTTGTCGAGGCCATACGCGAGCGCGGCGGCAGTCGGCTCGTTGACGATCCGCTTGACGTCGAGACCCGCGATCTTTCCGGCGTCCTTCGTGGCCTGACGTTGGGAGTCATTGAAATATGCCGGCACGGTGATGACCGCCTCGGTCACGGGTTGACCGAGGTAATCCTCCGCGGCCTTCTTCAGCTTGCGGAGCACTTGCGCGGAGACCTCGGGGGGCGAGAGGGTCTTGCCTCGAACTTCAAAGCCCGCGTCGCCATTGTCGCGCTGCACGACCTTGTACGGCATGCGCGTCGCGTCATCGCCGAGCTCGTCGAAACGGCGACCCATGAAACGCTTGGTCGAATAAACGGTGCCTTCAGGGTTGGTGATGGACTGCCGCTTCGCGATCTGACCCACGAGGACTTCGCCCTGGTCATCCCAAGCCACTACCGACGGTGTGATCCGGTCACCCTCCTCATTGACGATGACCTTCGGGTCCTTGCCCTCCATCACCGCGACGACGGAGTTGGTCGTCCCGAGGTCGATGCCGATAATTTTTCCCATTTTCTCTTATCTCCTTCTTGTCCCCGAGCTGCCGCCGGAGTTTCGCCAACCTAACCACCCGAAGATGCTCGTCAAGGACCTTCGAACGCCGAAATCGAGACGGAAATCAACGCCTGGAGAGTGGGGGCACCGGGCGCCGTCAACCGACTACGGTATCGCGCAACGCAGCGGCGTCCTGAGACTCGGCAAGGACGATCAACGAGTCCCCGGCCTCGAGCACGTGCTCACTTCCAGGGTTGTAGACGTAGTCGCCGTCCGACCTGTGGACCGCGACGACCAGCGCGCCGGCCCGCCGAATATCGGTTTCGGCGAGCCGTTTTCCGACGATCGGGCTCGTCGGAGGGATGTCGATCGCCTCGAGGCCCACGCTGATGCCGCCGCCAAACTGGACTATCCTGTCCAGGAACGCGACCGTTTTGGGGCTGATCATCTCGCTGAACAAGCGCACGCCGCCAATGTAATTGGGCGCGACCACGGCATCCGCGCCGGCACGCCGCAGCTTCCGTTCGGTGGAAGGCTCGATCGACTTGGCCACGATCCGTGCGGTCGGGTTGAGGGCTCGGGCACTAATTGTGACGAAAAGGTTGGCCTTATCATCGTTCAGTGCGGAAATCACTCCCCGTGCGCGCTCGACGCCGGCGACGTCGAGAACGTGGTCGTCGGTCGCATCCCCAAGCACGTAGAGCAAGGTGTCTTTGAACTCCGCGTTTAGCTCATCGAGCCGTTCGCGATCGCTGTCGATGACCACAAAAGGCACGCCGACAGCCCTCAACTCGGTGGCGATGTGCCAGCCCGTGGTGCCGATGCCGCAGAGGATCACGTGCTGTTTCAGCGCGTCGATTGCCCTTTCCATACTTCTACGCCTCAGAATTCCTTGCAAGTCACCTTCTACAATCAAAGCGGTGAGACTCGAAATGAAATAAAGCAGTGTGCCGCTGCCGAGGATGATCAGGGTCAAGGTCACGGCGCGCGCCTCGGGGATTTCGTTCATCCCCTCTAGCGTCTCGGCGAAGCCCACGGTCGAGAGGGTGATGACCGTCATGTAGAAGCAGTCGAACCAAGACCAGCGACCGGCCCCAATACTGTAGTACGAGCCGGCACCTACGAGCATGACCGCCCCGAGGACCCCTGCTGCCGACATCAAGCGGCCGTAAGCCCCGCGTCTCGACTTGAAGAACCACAACTTCACTGGGGCGTAGTTGGCGTCATGCACCGATCCAAGTCAACCCTTGACCAGGCCGAGCCGGGACTGCACAACCGGCACCGGTGGATTCCTCCGAAGACGCGCGCCGGGCGGGGCGTGGCTTGGTGTCGATTGCGGGCGCCAAAGCGTTCTTCATCGTCAGCAGCTACGCGGTGCAACTTCTGCTTCCGAGGATCTTCGGGGAGGCGAAGGAGTTCGGGCTGTACGCGGCGACGATGAGTGGTGTCGCAATCCTCACCAACGTCTTGATCGTCGCGACGATCCAATCTGTTTCGAAGTTCGTCAGCGAAGACGAGGGCCGCGCCGAGGTCACGCTCAGACAAGGGCTTAGAGTTCAAACTTTGGTCGGAGGTCTGCTTGCCGTCGGGCTCTTCCTCATGGCCCCGATGATCGCACACCTGCTCCTGGACGAGCAGCTGACCCGCATGCTTCGAGTCGCCTCCGTGGTGGTGTTTGCCTACGCCCTCTATGCCGCGGTGGTCGGCAGCCTCAACGGGCGTCACTTGTTCGCAAAACAGGCCCGACTCGACATGACCTTCTCGACACTGCGAACCGCGGGAATCCTCGCGGGGGCTGCCCTCGGGTTCGGGGCGATTGGCGCGGTGGCCGGTTTTGCCGCGGCATCCGCTGGCATCCTGTCGATAAGCCTGATTTGGATCGGCTTCGGCCGACGAGGCGCTCCTATTCCGCTCCGACGCTGGCTCGGTTTCATGGCTCCAATTTACGCGTACCAGATCTGCCTGAACGGTATTCTCATGATCGACATTCAGGTCCTCAAGCGCACCGCGACAGAGCTGGCGTTCGCAAGCGGCGTGACCGGCCAAGCCGCAGTCGACCTCGCCAATCAGTACGTGGGTTACTACCGTGCGGCCCAGACGTTTGCGTTCGTTCCCTATCAGTTGATCATTTCGATGACCTTCATCGTATTCCCGATGATCAGTAAGGCGACGAGCATCGGAAACCAGGAGGCCGCTCGGGCGACCATTCAACACGCGATGCGCTTGTCGCTACTGCTTCTGTTGCTGGTCGCGGCGCCCACCTCCGGCGCTGCTGAAGGCGTGATGCGTCTCGCCTATCCTTCGGAGTACCTGGCCGGGACCTCCGCCCTGGCGATTCTCGTCTTCGGCGTCGCGGCATTCGCGCTTTTCGCAGTAGCGGCCACGGCGATCAGCGGAGCGGGCAAGCCTTCCATCGCGGCTCTCATCGCCGCTGTTTCATTGCTGACGGTCTTCGTCGCGAACCGGGTGTTGGTGCTCCGGGCGGGCCTCGGAATGGAGGCTCTCCGAGCCGCGGCCACAGGGACCACGATTGGAATGGTCGTCGCGCTGCTTCTCTCGGCGTGGGTGACCTACAAGTTCTTCGGAGTGTTCATCCCAGTGCTGACCTGGTTGCGTGCAGCATTGGCGGGGCTGAGCGGGTACTGGCTCGCAGCGGCCGTTCCACACGGTTCGGCATGGATGACCATCGTTGCCTTGCTTCTCGGCTTCGTTAGCGCCGTCGTCGTTTTGGTGATTACCCGCGAGCTCGGGAACGACGACTGGCGAGCGCTTCGGCGCGTAACGCGCCGGGACTAGCGTCCGCGGCGATAGTGACCGCTTCGCCCGCCCTGCTTTTCCACCAACACGATCTCTTCGATCGCCATCTCGCGATCGATCGCCTTCAGCATGTCGTAGAGTGTGAGGGCAGCGACGGCCGCGGCGGTCAGTGCTTCCATCTCGACCCCGGTGCGGCCCGTGCACCGAACCGATGTCTCGATGACGAATCGCTCCTCATCGTCGGCTGGCTCGAAAACCACGTCGCAACCGGTGATGGCGAGCGGATGACAAAGTGGAATGAGCTCGGAGGTCCGCTTGGCTGCCTGGATACCCGCAATGCGCGCGGCAGCGAGGGCGTCGCCCTTGGGGACCTGACCAGTCAGGAGAACGCGCCGCGTTTCTGGATTCATGCGGAGGGTGGCACGCGCACGGGCTTCGCGTTGGGTCGCGTCCTTCTCCCCGACGTCGACCATCCGGGCCCGACCGTCGCGATCCAAATGTGTGAGCTCCTCGTTCTCGTTCATCAATCGGCGAGCGTCCCGTCGTGGTTGGGCCGCGGCGGGATGGTAGCT
>DASRZF010000072.1:0-2362 GCA_035686645.1 Polyangiales bacterium | reverse complement strand
CCAGCGCTAGCGCCAGTGTCAGCGCCAGCGAACCGTGCCCGTGCTCCCCGTCAGTTTAGGGTGCAGGTGGGGTTCACGCAGTAGCTGTTGCCGTCGTCGCTTTCGTCGTAGCAGGCGTAGCCACCCGGGCATTGGACGTTGCTTTCGCACGCGAGTTGGCAGGTGTTCGACTCGCTGTCGCAGCTGAGCACCAGGTTGTCGCGGTCGTAGCGCTCCTTGAGGATTCGCGTCTCGCAGCTCTCGATGGATTCGCCGTCGAGACAGTTCTCCGGCCTCGGGTCGCAGTCGGTTTCGATGGCACAGGGCCATCCGATGTCTTCGGTCGTCGGCGGAGCGGCCTGCAAGCACTCGAAGCGAATGCGCGCGCCGGTCTCGGGAGCTGACCCGTCCGTGAAGGTGACGCGTTGCTGTTCCGGATTGAACGCGCATGCCGACACCGTCTCCGGCGTGAAGTCGTCGTAGAACCAACCGAGGCCGTCCGGCTCACCGGCCGAGGCGTCGCTCGGAAGTTGCGTCACTCGGCAGACCTCGCGACCGTCTTCATTGCTGACGGCCTCGGGCTCACGGCCCCGGCCGGCGTTCGCGCAGGTCGCACCCTCTGGCTGCACCTCACGCACTTCGCAACCCACCAAGTTCTGGGAGTTTCGGTTGAGCGGTCGCGGGAGACAAAGCTGGCGAAGCGCGGCAGCGATGCGGTCGACGATCGCATTGAGCGCGGGCGCATAGTCTGCGGCGCAGATCGATTCGACGACGGTGCCGACTCCGGTGTTACCCGCGGCTAGGCCCTGCATCGTCTCGACGATTCGGCGTCCAGGTGCTGCTGCGCCAGATCCATCGCTTGCAACGCAAGCGGGCGTGAGCGTCTGTCCCTGGGTGTCAGCCTCGGCGGGATTCGGCACCTCCGTCATGGCGCCGTCAGCGAGAATCGCGGCGTACCGGTCGGCGTCGCTATTGAAATTCGCTCGGTCGAGCGCGCTATCCTCGGGAATTCCGGTGATCGCTGCGAAGACGACCTGGCTCGGGTCGTCCTTGAGCGCGGCGACGCCATCGACGTATCGCTGAATGCTCTGCAGGGCATCGCTGTGCGCGAAACAGCGCAGGTTGAACTGCAGCTCGTCGGTCGAGGTGAACGGCCCCTGGAACGGATTGCTTGCGCGTGGCTCGACGTCGAAGACACGCGGGTCGGTGGTCGAGCAGTCGTCCTCATCCGTGATGAGAATGACAGCCAGCAAGGCGCCCTCGCGGTTGAAACCACCATTGGCGGTGTTGCGGTCTGAAGCCAAGATGCTCTCGAGTTGCTGCTCGAAGCCGCAACCGTCGTCCTGTCCGGTCACGCATTCGACGTCGTCGATGAAGTCGATCCGCGTGAACCCAGGCTCCGGGTAGTTGAGGTAGAGCGTCCCTTCAGGCGGTGTCTGCGCTTCGCAAACCACACGCGATGACCCGCTGAGACCTTCCACTTGCATGAAACCGGCGTTGCCGTTGCCGTTGTTCCGCATGCACTTGTCGGTGGGGTTGAAGTCGTCATCGGGGTTTGGGCCCGCCGTGAAGTTGGTCGCAGGCACGGTCGAGTATCCGAGGTCCGGCGTGATGATCCCGACGTGAAGGCTCTCGACTGCGGGGAAGTCTCCGACCGGCTTCGAGCCGTCGGTGTCTTCTCCACCGGTGAGCAACAAGCTCACGAGCCGAGGCACCTGCTCGGCAAGCTTGGCCTGCTCTTGCAGCATCGAAGGCGAGTCGTCGATGACGATCAGCAAGTCCAGGGCGCGCTGCGGGTTCACCGGCACGTTCTGAACGACGCCATTGATGGTGCATGGATTGAGGGCGTTCAGTGGCTGCCCCTTACAACTACCCACGGTCGCAATGAGCCCAACCATCACGAGCAAAAAAGCAAAGCGGATCTTCATGTCTTCTCCCCCTACCCGACAGCAAAATCATAGCTACTGGGGCGCAGTAAAGCCAATCGAGCAAGAACTTTACAGCAAGCCTTGCCCTATCGCCCGAGAATTGTGAAATTTTTTCTTAGTCGGAGATTCTGCTATGCAGAAAGTATCGGGTGGAATTGATGCGGCGTGTGTTGGTCGTAGATGACGAAGAAAACATTCGGCTGGTGCTCCGCACGCTGCTGAAGAAGCACGAGTACCAGGTCGAAACCGCTGAGAGCGCGGAATCGGCCCTGGAGCAACTCGAGCGCTTCGACCCGGATTTCGTGCTCGCGGACGTTCGCATGAGCGGAATGACGGGAATCGAGCTTTGCGCGGAGCTCAAGGCCCGCTCGTCCCTGGCGACCGTGATCCTGATGAGCGCTTACGGGTCGGTGGACCTCGCGATCGACGCCATGAAAGCCGGGGCGTACGACTAC
>DASRZF010000071.1:0-14717 GCA_035686645.1 Polyangiales bacterium | reverse complement strand
TGCGGCGACCAGACCGTTCTGAGCTACATCCAGGTACACCGCGGCCTCGATGACGGCGTCGAGTTCTTCGGGGGTACAGCCCCAATCGACCACCTCATTGTCACCGGCCCCGGAGACGATGGTCTCGACTGGGATCAGGGTTGGCGTGGCACCGCAGACAACGTGATCGTACACCATTTCTCGTCGACCAGTTCGAGCCCGAACGGAATCGAAGCCGACAACTACGGCTCCGGGAACAACAACGTGCAGCCGCGTTCGGCTCCGCAGGTTCGCAACGCGACGGTCATCGGCGATGGTCGGCCGGAAGGCTCCGGCGTCGTCACACGAGTTGGCACCTGGGGCATCCTCGATGGCCTGGTCGTCGTTGACTTTGGTGGCGCGGGCTACGACATGCGCAACGGGGCTTGGAGCGTCGCTGGCGGTTGGCCTGATGGAATCGTCGTCACAAACAGCTGCTTCAACGACAACACCCCCAACTTCCCGGCAGACGTTGATTGCATCGAAGACCCGGAGAATCCCGGCAATGCAATAGGCGCGGAAGACTGCAATGACTACAGCGGGAGCGGCGACTTCACGGATGAGGCTAACTACTTCCCCGAGAACACCAACATGCCAACCCAGGGCAATCTCGAAGAAGACCCTGAATTGGGTGACTTCAGCACGGCCGCCACGGGCGGTAACCCCGCACCGGACTACAGCCTCGCGAACGCGAACTGCCTCGGCGCCTTTGGCGGTCCCTCGGGCACCGATTGGACCTCGGACTGGACAGCCTATCCGGAAGGCGCCGCGGGGCTCTAATAGCGACACGCGGCGCGCCTAGCGCCGACCCACAAGCGCGACCGCCGCAACCAATCTGGGAGCGGCGGTTTCGTTTTAACCGTCGTCACCGCGTGTTCACGATCTCGGCACCGAACATCGACTCACGACCGTGTATCTTCCCGACCTACTAGCCGCGTCTCCCACCTCCACCAACATTAGCTAGTAACGCATATCCAACACCCAGCCCCGGTTGTCTGAGCAGGCAACCGGGGCACCTTAACTGGATTGCGGATGGTTCAGGTTCCGCCTCTGCGCTTTGAGGCCCCAAATCGACCGCCCTCCGCTCTGTTTGTCTGTGCCCGATGTGGTCCGTATGCTGAGGCCGTGCTTCGCTTTCTGGCTGCGTTCCTGCTCGTAAGCATCGTCTCGAGCGCGACGTATGCGCAGACGAGCTTTCAGCTCGCGCCGAACGAAGAAAAGAAGCCGCTGGTCACGCCTCCGAAGCTGGTTCGCTTCGTGGAGGCGGCGTATCCGAAGACGGAGGGTGAAGAGCCTGTCGAAGCCGCGGTCGAGCTCGACATCGTGGTTGGAAAGGATGGCCTGGTCACGGAAGTGAGCGTGGCCAGGTCCGCGGGGGAGGCATTCGACGAGGCGGCTCTCGCCGCGGCCCGCCAGTTCGTGTTCGAGCCCGCGCGCAAGGATTGGGAGCCGATCGCCGCGCGGATTCGCTATCGGTACATCTTCGAGCTGAAGGAGCCGCCCGAGGAGATCACCACGGCCTGGCTTTCGGGTACGGTACTTCTAGCCGAAAACGAGAGCGCAGCCGGCTCGGTCTCGATCGAGATTCTCAACGAACGGAACGAGCTCGTTCGTGAGCTCGTTGCGGGCCCGGACGGAACCTTCGTCGTCACCGACCTCGAACCGGGCACCTACGAAGTGACCATCCTCGGCGGCGAGTTTGGCGACTTGAAGGCCGAAGAGGAGCTCGCCGCGGGCCAGGTCACGCAGGTCATCTATCGGCTCGGCGCGCAGAAGAAGGCATCGTACCGGGGCTTCGGCGAAACCGCGGTCGTCGAGGCGCCGCCGCGCGAAGTCGTCAAGCGAACCATCGACCGAGAAGAGCTGACCCGGATTCCTGGAAGCCGAGGTGATGCGCTTCGTGCCGTGGAGCTCCTTCCCGGTGTTGCAAGGCCTCCCTTTGGTCTCGGTCTATTAATCGTCCGCGGCTCCGCGCCCCAGGACAGCGAGTCGTTCATCGACGGCGTCCCCGTGCCTCTGATCTACCATTTCGGCGGCCTCACCAGCGTCTACAATTCCTATGCGCTCGAGAAGATCGACTTCTACCCGGGTAACTTCTCCGTGCGGTACGGCAGGCGTACCGGCGGCATCCTCGAGGTGACTACCAAGGACCCGGCTCGCGATCGCGTTCACGGTGTCGCCGAGATCTCGGTGATCGATACGTTCTTCACCGTCGAGGCTCCGATCACCGACAAGATCCAGATCGCCGCTGGTCTGCGGCGAAGCTTCATCGACCTCATCCTCCCGGCGGTGCTCCCCGACGACATCGGTGTACGGCAGGCGCCCGTCTACATCGACTACCAATTCAAATTAAATTTCTTGCCCAGCAAGCGAGACCGCGTGCGGATCTCGGCGTATGGGTCGAACGACCGTCTCGAGCTCTTTCTAGAAGAGCCCTCCAGCGACGACCCTGCCATTCGAGGCAACACGGCGCTCGGAAGCTCGTTCTACAACAACCAGATCGACTGGGCGCGTCGGGTCGGCGACAAGGTCGAGCAGGATCTCGCGTTCAACGTCGGTCCAACCAAGATCAACCTCTCGCTGGGTGACGCGTTTCAGCTCCGAGGCTCGTTCATCCAAACCTACGGCCGCGCCGAATGGCGGTATCAGATCACCGACAAGATTCGATTGATCAGCGGCCTGGACGTGTTCGTTGCTCCTGTGAATCTGACCTACATCGGACCGCAGCCGGGATCGCAGGAAGGCGCGGGCAGCGCCCAAGGCTCGCTGGCCGGTCAACCGCAGGTCTTCGCCGATGTGAGCGCCACGGTGTATCGCCCGGGCGTCTATCTCGAATCGGACATGGAGCTCGGAAAGCTCACCCGGCTCATTCTCGGTCTGCGCTTGGACTACTTCGGCGACATCAGCGCGTTCACGGTCGACCCTCGGCTCACCACGATCTTCACCGTGGCGAAGGACATGAGGGTCAAGCTCGGCGTCGGTCTCTTCAGCCAGCCCCCCGAGTTCCAGGAATCGGACGTGACCATCGGAAACCCGAATCTGGATCCCATCCAGGCGGTCCACGTTGGTGCGGGCTGGGAATACGATGCCTTTCCCGGCGTTCGATTCGGGGTAGAAGGGTTCTACAAGTACCTCTGGGACAGGACGATCGCGACCCCCAACGGCGAAGCGCCCTTCTACGTCACCGGAGGTATCGGACGGATCTACGGCGGGGAGTTCAGCATCAACCTTCGACCCGCCACCGGTCGGCAGTACTTCGGCTACCTCTCCTACACGCTTTCACGAAGCGAACGGAAGGACGGCGAGCTCGAGCCTTGGAGGCTCTTTGATTTCGATCAGACGCACATCCTCACCCTTGCCTTCGTCTACAATTTCCGCCGCAACTGGGAGATCGGCGGCACCTTCCGCCTGGTCAGCGGTAATCCCAATACCCCGGTGATCGGCTCGGTTTACGACGCTCTGAGCGACGTCTACATTCCGATCGACGGCCGCGTGAACTCGATCCGAAACCCCCTCTTCAATGAGCTCAATCTGCGCGTCCAGAAGAAGTGGATCCTCGACGGTTGGCGCCTTGCCGTCTTCCTCGACATTCGAAATGCCTACAACGCGAAGAACCAAGAGGGGATCATCTACAACTACGACTTCAGTCAGCAGACACCTCTCTACGGGCTTCCAATCATTCCCGCGCTGGGAGTCCGGGGGGAGTTCTGATGAGGGATGAACGAGGTATGAAAGCAGGAAACGAGCGGCTCCGCCGTTGGGCCATCACGGGGCTGTTCGCTCTCGGTCTGATCGTGGCCTGCAGCGACAGCTTTCTTGGGCCATGGGCAGTCACCGACCTTCGCGTGGTAGCGGCCGTGGTCGATGTCGATGGAGAGCCCGGTCGCGCCAACCCGGAGCCGGGTGATGGGGTCGAGGTCTCGCTTCGGGTCATCGACAAGGGCTCGCCCCCATCGGACATCGAGGGGGTGCCTGCGCTCACGCCCGAACCCCTCGAGTGGCTGTTCGCAGCTTGCCTTCCCCTGCCCACGCTCATCGGGGCGCCGATCTGCGCAGATCCGAGGGCCATAATTCAACCCTGTGAAGGCTGTGTGGGCACGCCACCGGCAGATCCCTTTGCGTTTCCGGTGATGCGTTTCCAGGTGCCTTCCGAATCGGAGGTCGAGGCAGCTCAGGCGACCTCCGTGCTGCTCCAGGGCATCGTCTGCGTGAACGGCGTGCCCTCCACCGATGCAATCCAACGCTTCCTCGCCGGAGAGTCCGACGATCTAGAACCCTGCGTACCGCGTGCCGAGCCCGGCCGTGAGGACGAGCCTCCGGACGGGCGCTTCGTCGTGGTGCAGATCCCGATCGAGACCGACGCGAGCGATCCCAATCTGAACCCCGAAATCGACCAAGTCCGATACGAGGGAACCGCTTGGCCGCCCCCTTACGATCAAGGCGTCCCGCGTACCGCTCCCCGTACGGGTTGCAGGGCCGATCTCGATTCGCTCACCCCCGAGGAGCGGGCCATGCATCCCGTGGCCGGCGGCCCGGCAGCGGACATTCGACTGCAGGTGACCCGCGAAAGCCTTCAGACGTACACGGTTGACGACAAGACCCTGACCGAGGAGATCCAGATCACCTGGCTCACCGACGGAGGCGGCCTGGTGCAAACGTTCTCCTTCATCACCACGCCGGCGATCGACTCCCTCACGCAGTGGACTCCGCCCACGGGGGTGGAGGAAGACGGGCAACTCGTGCGCTTCAACTTCGTAATTCGCGATGGCCGCGGTGGCACCGACTGGGTTGAACGCGGCCTCTGCGTGCTTCCAGCGCCAGCTGCCGAATCTCCGCCCTAAGTGTCGGTTTTCGCCAAACTTTTGGCGATCGTTGACACTCCCGAACCCCCCACCTACTGTGATGGATCGCGATGGTTGAGCGAATCGGAACGTGCCGTGTTCTCGGTGAAATCGGGAGTGGGGGCATGGCGGTCGTCTACGAGGCGATTCAGGAGCCGCTCAATCGGCGGGTGGCCATCAAAGCGCTCAAGCCTTCGATCGCCATCGACAGCCAGTTCGCCGAGCGGTTCGAGCGCGAGGCACACTTCATGGCCTCGTTGCAGCACGAGAACATTCTGCACGTCATCGACTTCATCAAAGACGGCCGCTCCATGTTCATCATCATGGAGTACGTCGATGGGATCGACCTCTACGACTTGCTCGAACGCTCACCGCGCCTGCCCGCGGACGTAGCCGCGATCATCATGCTGCAATTGGTGCGCGGCCTCGACTACGCACACTTCCGCGGGATCATTCACCGCGACATCAAGCCCGCGAACATCATGGTGTCCGTGCAGGGCGATGTGAAGCTGATGGACTTCGGGATTGCACGTCATGAGCGTTTCGGAGATCTGACGGAGACAGGCACCGGACTCGGGACGCCGAGCTACATGAGCCCCGAGCAGATCCTCGGGGACAAGCTCGACTTTCGCAGCGACATTTTTTCCGTGGGCATCGTGCTCTACCAAATGCTCACTGGGCGAAAGCCCTTCGTCGAAGACGACTCCCGAACGGTGATGCAGAAGATCCGGCTCGATCGCTTCGAGTCGCCGAAGAAGCTCGGCGTCGACGTGCCTCGCAAGCTAGAGCGAATCATGGCGCGCTGCTTGCAGAAAATGCCGGCCAACCGCTACCCGACGACCCAAGCACTCATCGACGACCTTACCGAGTTTCTCGCGCCACGCGTGCCGATGAGCCACAACGCGCGCCTGGTCATGTACCTCAGCGAGATCGGGGTGATGACGGGTGACCAGGCCGAAGAGGTGCTCTCGTCCGTGGCGCCGCGTGTGCTTCGAAGCGGTCGCCGAGACGTCGGTTTCTTGAAGAATGTTGCGAAATGGCAAGCGGCGGCGGCCGTGCTGATCCTCGTATCCGGCCTCACGGTCCAAGCCGCGAGCGGGCGCTGGTCCGAGCCCGCAGTGGGCGACGCGCCGGTCACGCTCAATCCTGCCGATGCGGGATACCTCACGGTGAGCGCCGATCCCTGGGCGCACGTGCAAGTCGACGGACAGCACGTGCTGACCACGCCTTCGGCGCGATCGATTCCTCTCACACCGGGTCGACACTACGTGAAGTACAGCAATCCTTACTTCGCGCCCGTGGAGCACGAGGTCGTGGTCGAAGCCGGTACCACGGTGCCAGACCGCGCAACGCTGTCCGAGGCGATCAACGTCGTGGCTGACCCGGAGGCGACGCCGTGAAGCCGGTCGGGCTCCGCTTTCTAACGCTCGCCGCCGTGATCGGGTTTGCGGCGGCCGCTTCCATCGCGGATGCGCAAGCGGTGTACACACACGCCGTTCAGAGTGGCGACACGCTCGCTTCGATCGCGCAACGCTACTACGGCGACCCGACCCGCGAGGCGGTCCTTCGCGAGGCGAACCGAATGAAGGGGCCGGGCTCCAACGCCATGGTTCAGGGGAGTTGGCTCTTCATCCCGATGGTCACTTTCTATCAAGTCGGCAAGGACGAGACCTGGAAGTCGATCGCTGCAAAGCTCTACGGAGACGAAGGGCGAGCGACGATTTTGATCGAAGCCAACAGCGGTAATCGCAGAGTCGAGCCCGACGAAGGCGCCGAGCTTCTGGTGCCTTACCCGCTGCGGCACGTCGTCGGTCCGGGAGAGACCCTGGTGAAGATCGCCGGCATGTACATGCCCAACAGCCCTCTTTCGCTGAAGCGGCTACGGCGCTTTAATTCGGGGGCTGAGATCGAGCGTGGGCAGATCGTGCTGGTGCCGCTGTTCGATCTGAGACTGGCCGGAGAGGGTCGCGCGGAAGCCTCGGCCGCATTCATGCGCGCCGCGGGTGGGGGAGCCACCAAGGCGGCTCAGGACGAGGTGGAGAGTGCGCTTCCCGGCCTGATCGAGCAGGGGCAGAAGGCCGCGTTCGCGGAGGCGATTGCGCTCGGCAATCGTCTGCTCGGAAAGAACAACCTCACCTCGAGCCAGATGGTGACGATTCAAAAGGAGCTCGCGGTCGCCTACGTCGCGGTCGAACGAACCGACCTCGCAGAAGCATCGTTCCGAGCAGCGCTGGCATTGCAACCGAACCTCGAGCTCGACACCGTGCGCACATCGCCGCGCGTGCTCGAAGCATTCAATCGAGCGAAGCAGCCCACCGACGAGTAGCGGAGGCTAATTTTTCTTCTTCTTGATCTTCTTCGGCTTGTACTTCGAAGGACGTCCGTCTGCAGATGTAGCCGCGCTTGGCGAGACCGCAGGCCCTCGAGCGGTCTCGAGCGCCCAAGCTGGGAGCTCGATGTCGCCGTTCTCAGCCGCGTTTTTCTTCAGGTGAATGTACGCGATGATGCAGACCGGAATGATCGCCAGAGAAATCAGCTGCGATGTAGAGAAACCAAAGGCGAAGCCGCGCTCGGGATCGTCGCGCAGATACTCGATGAGGAACCGCCAGAGCCCATAAATGCCGGCGACCGTTACCAGTACTTGTCCGCGGAACTTGCGATGCGTCAGCAGCCAGACGGAAAACACGAACAAGAGAAGCCCGAACAGCGATTCGTAGATCTGCGTCGGATGCACGGCTAGCGAGCTCAGTCGATCGATCATCGCTTCCGGGTACTCTTGGAGATGGTGCTGATACGCCGGCGACCCGCTGATCACCTGGTCGCAGGCAAACGCCGGGTAGGCCTCGGTGTCCCACTTCGGAAAAGTGCCCGCCTTTTGCAACCAAGCTGGTGCACTCTCGAGGAGCGGGCGCCCGTAGTCGCAGCCGTAGAGGTAGCAGCCGACGCGCGTGAGCATGAGCCCGGACGCCAGTGTCGGGGCGGCGAGGTCCGCAAAGGGAAGCAGCGGGATTTTCTTGATTCGCCAGAAGGACCACGCGGTGATGAATCCTCCGAGAAAACCGCCGTAAGCAACCAAGCCGCCGGAGCGAAGGTCGAACCAGGAGCCGAGGCTCTCGTACGAGTCCAAGTTCGTCAGAATGTAGAGGAAGCGGGCGCCGATGATCGCGCCGACAGCGGTCCATGTGAAACAACTCGCCAGCAGCTCTCGATTGTAGCCTTCGATCTTCTTGCCCATGTACATGATGAAGTACCAAGCGAAGAGCAGGCTGCTTCCCAACATCACGCCGTAGGAGTAGATGGGAATCGCGCCCCAGGGCGTGGGAATACTGAACAAGACCGGATGCATTCGCAGGGAATCTCGCCGGGTTCGCCTCCGGGGTCAAGTGGGCTTGCCAGAGCGATGACTGAGCTAGAGATTCGAGAACAAGAAGGCGCAATCACGTTCGAGGTGCGCGTTGCACCGCGCGCGAGCCGCAATCGCGTGCTTGGTGTTCAAGAAGGCGCGCTCAAAGTCGCATTGACCGCGGCTCCAGTGGATGGCGCTGCGAATGAAGCACTCCGAAAGCTTCTCGCAAAAGCGCTCGGTGTTTCGAAGTCCGACGTTGAAATCGTTCGTGGCGCCCGAGCACGCAACAAAGTGCTACGCGTGCATGGCGTGAGCGCGCGCGACGTCCGCTTCGGTGAAGCCTAGTTGACGATGACGCGGCGCAAGAACCATACGTCGTTCTCGCGGCGAAGGTCGAACACGGTGTTGGCGAGGCCGGCGTCGGTGCGAAGACGGAGCGCGATGCGCGCACGCTCGCCATCGAGCGAGACGCTCTCCTGAATCAGGTGAAGCCTCGATCCTTCGAGAGAGGCGAGGGCTTTGCGCGCGTCCGACTTGAGCTTCGCTGCGTTGCGGTTGCTGTAGCGTGCCCGGTGTCCGTCATGCACGAGCTCCATCGTGACCTTCGAGGGGTCGGCATAGCTCAGCGCGTTGTCGATTCGCGATCCGGACACCTGGCCTGTCACCGACTCGATGAACTGATCCATCCGTTCGCGATCGGTGACCACGATGGCGTCTGTGACCACCGCAGCCCCGACCACGAGCGAAAGGACGACTAGGAGATAGATGCCTGTTCGGCGCATGACGCTTTCAAACTATGCAGGGCTCATGCCAGCGTCGCGATCACCATTTTCTCCAATGCTTCCGAGGAAAAGTGAGCAAGATTGCGGTGCTCTGCTGTCATTGTGGCAGCCCTGGCGCCAGCTCCTGCGACAGTTTGGCAGCGCTCGACCGGCGTTCCAGCCAGGCGGTAAGACCGACCAGAACGAAGCCGAAGCCGGCTAGCGCGAGCCAGCCGCTCGGCTGGAAGACCTCGACCGCGTGGGCGACCTCGACGAGGAAGCCGAATGCCGCCAGCGATATCCCCGAGTAGAGCGCGGCGCGTCGGTCACGGATGAAGCCGTAGCTCAGCAGGGCGAGACCGAGCGCGAGGCATTGGAGCGCCGCCCAGGGGCGAGGCGCCACCAGCAGAGTCGTCGTCGCCGTCGCTGCGTTGAGAATCATGGCGCAGCGAACAAAGAAGGCCCGCGAACGGGCGCTCCGCCACGCGAACGCAAGCAGGGGAATCGTGGCGAAGATGCCGTACGAGAGCAACGTCGTCGAGAACGACCAGCGGTTCACGACCTGTGCGGCATCTATGAATGCGCCGATCGCCATCAGCGCCGGCGCGAACGCGACGCGCTCGAGGCTCGTGTCGCTGATCTTTTCGCCGAGCATGAACAGGGCCAAGGCACTGATTCCGAGGATCGTGCCCCAGAAAGCGCTCGTGACTTCGTAGAAGAGGAACTGACGCGCTGCGATCACGACCGCTGGTGTCACGAGGCTCGAGACAGCCAAGCGGGATTCCAAGGTCGCCGGCTTGACACGGTTAGCCGACCAGGCAGCGGCCCCCAGAATCGGAACCACGGTAAGCATCGCCCCGAGGGCACTGCGATTCGGGACCAAGAGCAGGGCATGGCCTGCGGCGCTCAGGCCTGTGAGCAGGCGTGCATGCGGACGCGCGAGCACCCGAAATGACGCCCAGATCAAAGGGATCAGCGCCAACGCCGCCCCCGCGACCAACAGAATCGCCGCGGATCTGCTGGGCGCAACCCAGTGCGCGATCGGCGCCAAATTTTCGGTCGTGGTTCCGAACTGCGAAAGAACGAAGCCGCCGAGGACGCCTGCATGGATCGGGATCAACGCCAGGAGCGTCAGCATCAAAACGCGGGCGCTGCGTCCTTCCTGCAGCCGAATGCCGCAGACGTACGCCAGTGCGGGAAGGAGCGCCGTCATACCGAGCAGCGTGAGGTACCGAGTGACATCGCCCACTTGCTCCCAGCTCTGGATGAGAAACGTACCGGCGGCGGCGACGATCATCGCTGCGCCACACCAGCGCAAGACTTGAAAGAGTTGTTGAAGTCGCGTGTCCATCGTACCTCCTAGAGCTCCTCAGCTCGCAAGGCAGCGAGCTCCAATCGAAGTGCTGCGGCCTCGTCGGATGCCTCAAGCTCTGCTTCGAACGCGTCCACCGGCTCCGCGCATTCTGCTGCGATCTCGATCTCCCCGACGCGTGTCTCCCAGCGGTCGAACACGTCTTCGAGATCGCCGATGGGTCCCGTTGCGCCGGCCATCCCGTGGGCTGCTTCCGCGCGTGACTGCCGCGTCCGCATCAGGTTCTTGCGTTCGTTGAGCTCGCTCAGACGCGCGTTCAAGACACGGATGCCTTCGCTCAATTCCTTGTGCGAGCGTTCGTGCTCTGCCAGTCGTTGTCGCAAGAGAAGCACCCTGCGCTCGCTTGCCTTGCAGCGGCGCATGCATTCGATCGCGGCCGCTTCATCCTCGAGCACCTTGGCACGCCGCCGCCAAGCGTCGAGAGCCTCCTCCTCTTTGAGCAGGCTGTCTCTCAAGGTCAGCTGGTCTCGCTCCACTCGCTTGAGTTGCACCCGCGCTCTCGCCGTGGATTGCCGAACCCTGCCGATCGCAGCGCCCACCGCAGCTTCATGGTTCTCGACCTGGGCCAGAACTCCGTCGACCCAGCTGGTTACACTCATCGTCCAACGCTTCATTCGGTTCATTGCAGCCTCCTCGCTCAGCCAGAGCAGGGAGCGTGCCAGCATCGATCAACCCGAAATTATTCAGTTAATCACAGAACAGAGAAATTCAGAGTACAGAATACGTACATAGTGAGTACACTTCTTGTACATGCTGGATGCCGACATGCGAGCGCGCCTCGAGGCCATTGGGAAGCTTGGTTTCACCAATCCCTTTGGTCCGGACCGCCCGAAGCTCGAGGCGATCATCGTGGGCGAGCAAGAGGCTCGCAGGTCGCTCTGGAATCGTTCACTCGACTGGCCGCGAGAAGATCCGGTGCTCCAGGCCATCCAGAGCGAAGCCGAACGATTGATCAGCGCCGCTCGAGCCGCGATCGCGCGCGGCGTCGCGTACGGCGAGCAAGACCAGGAGTTGATCCGGGGGGCAACTCTCTATGCGCTCTACTACCGCTACGACGCCCCGCTCTACGCGTGGATCAATTCGGAAGCGCCGGGCGATCCGGTCCCATTTTACCGTGACTTCGAAAAGGACTTTCACGCGCTTCTGCGTCACGTCGGGCCGCCAAGCTGGGCGGCAACACCGGCAGAGCTGATCGCGATCTTCTTTCAGACGCGGCGCGCGTTTCATTTCGTGTTTCATCAAATTCTGGGAACGTCTCTGGCCGCCGCCGCGCTGCGGGCTAGCGTCTGGGAGTCCTTGTTCACCTACGACCCTTGGCGCTATCTGCGACAACTCCGCGGCCGCATGCATGAATCGAGCACCTTGATCCTCGGACCCTCGGGCACCGGCAAGGAGCTAGTCGCGAGCGCGATTGGTCTCTCGTCCTTCATTCCCTTCGACGAACAGCGAGGTCGCTTCGCGCGGAATTTCCGAAGCGCCTTTCATCCAATCCATCTGGCGGCGATGTCCAAAACGCTCATCGAATCCGAGTTGTTTGGGCACAAAAAGGGCGCATTTACTGGGGCGACCGGCGATCGCATGGGTCATCTCGAGGGAAGGTCTGCAAGTGACGCGATCTTTCTCGATGAGATCGGTGAGCTCGATCCCGAGGTGCAGGTGAAGCTTCTACGGGTGCTTCAATCGCGCACGTTCCACCGCCTGGGCGACTCGGAACCAAGGACCTTCCAGGGGAAGGTCATCGCGGCGACCAACCGAAGCCTCTCCGACGAGATGAGCGCGGGCCGCTTCCGCGAAGACCTCTACTATCGCCTCTGCTCCGACGTGATCTGCACGCCTTCGCTCGAGGACCAGGTCGGCGGCAACGCGGATGAGCTCGGGCACTTGGTCCGCGTTCTCGTGCAACGCACCCTGGGTGACTCCGATGAGGCAACGTTCGACGAGGTCATGCGCGGCATCGATCAAAGCGTCGGCCGCGACTACGCCTGGCCAGGCAACATGCGAGAGCTCGAGCAATGCGTTCGCAATCTCTTGATACACGGACAGTACCTTCCCCCGCGCGCGCCCCAGAAACTCGATGCCCTGGATTCGCTCTTGCAGAGCATGCGGAGCGCCGAAGCGACGCTCGACGAGGTCGTCAGCAAGTACAGCAACTGGGTCTACACGCGGGAACGGAGCTATGCGCGAGCCGGTGAAATCCTCGGTGTAGACCGTCGGACCGTGGCCAAACACGTTAGCGACAGCTAGGCCGAGATCAGGTATTTAGACCTCGGAACGTGTCTGCCTCTCCGACAACCGTGCGTTTGTTTACTCCCACGGGCTGGGTCATCGGAACCCTGCACGTTCCGGACGGGCTCGGTCTGCTGCCATTCCTCAATGGGGAAGAGGCGTTCTTCAGGATGACCAACGTCAGCTTGCCGGAGCAGCCCCGGACCATCCCGTTCCTAGCCCTGCAGCGAAAGGCGGTGCTGATCGTCGTGCCGGGAGAAGATGCGCTTCTCGGTCTCCACGAAGACGATGGACGCGACCGTCACGAGGTGGCGTGCCTGTTCGACGGAGGGATGGTGATGGGAACCCTGCCCTTACCGAGGGGTGTGCGTGTATCGGATGAGCTGATGCAGTCCCAGGAGTTCTTTGCGATCGAGGACTGCACGCTCGCGATCGACGCATCTCCGGAGCCCCTGATGGAAGCCGAAGAGCTGGTGCTGGTGCATGGAGCCGAAATGTTCGGCCTTGCGGAGCTCGAAGACGAATGATCGTCCGCGGCGGCACGGGTTACAAGCGTGCGTTCAAGCACTACATTCTCGGCAACTGGCCACTCATACTGACGGTTCTCGTCGTTTCCCGTGCCATTCCGTGGGTCGCGGAGTACACGGACGTGCTCCAAACCGACGTGTTCTCTGCGACGGCCATCGGCCTGCTGGCCACGGTGGTTGGCATCTTCATCGTGTTCAGGTTCAACGAGGCCTATCAGCGCTGGTGGGAGGCCCGGATCCTCTGGGGTGCGCTCGTGAACGAGAGCCGGAGCTTTTGCCGTGAGGTCATCACGCTCCTTTCTGCCGAGCGCACACCTGAAATCGGTTCCGCCGAAGCCATCGAGGCACTCAAACGGGAGCTCGTCCATCGACACCTCGCTTACTGCAATGCCCTTCGCCTGAGCCTGCGCGGTCAAGACACCTGGGATGAGCTCGCGCCGTTTCTCTCGGCCGAAGAGCTGAACGAGCTGAAGAGCTATGCGAACAAGCCGACTCAACTCAATCGGACCCAAGGTGAACGCTTGGCTCGGTCTCTCGGTCTCGACACCCCGCAACAACTCGTCTTGATGAGATTCGACGCGCGGCTCAGCGCCCTATACGACATCCAGGGCGGCTGCGAACGGATCAAGAACACCGCGTTTCCAGACCAAGTCCGGTTCATCTCGCAGTCGCTGGTATGGCTGGGCGCAATCGCGGTGCCGATCGCTTTCCTCGGCACCGACCAGGACATCCGGGTGATGGAGGTACTCGCGGTCATCGTCATCAGCCTCAGCTTCATGGTCGTCGAGCAGCTCGGCGCCGCCCTCAAGAACCCGTTCGAGAGCGAGCCCAACGACACCCCCATGACCGCGCTCTGCCGCACCATCGAGATCGACCTTCGACAGCAGCTCGGCGAGAGCGAAATTCCGCCCCCGATCGAGCCGATCGCGGGCGTCCTGATGTGAGCGGCTTCAGTCTTTCAGCGCCGCGCGCATGACTTCGAGCGGGGGCTCGAATCCTGTCCACATTTCGAAAGCGATCGCGCCTTGGTGTACGAGCATGCCAAGACCGTCGACCACGCTGAGGCCAAGCGATCGCGCTCTTTCGAGGACCGCCGTTTCAAGTGGTTTGTAGACCATGTCGACCACCGCCGCCGTCTGCGGGAGCGCTTCCATCGGCAGCGAGGCCGCAAAGGCCTGCGCCCCAGGGTTGGACTCGAGCGTGGCGCTGCTCGCCTGGACGAGCAAGGTCGCCCCTTCGAATGCGTCGCGAGCTTCACCGAGCGGCCTCGGGACGAGCTTGCACGAGACGTGCGGAGCCAACGAGTCGCAGAGTGCCTGGCTCTGCTCGGGTCGGCGCGAGAGCACCGAGATCTCCGAGGCGCCAGCGGTCGCGAGCCCAAGCACGGCGGCGCGTGCCGCCCCGCCAGCTCCGAGGATGCAGACCTGCGCATCGAGCGGGCTCAGTCCGGCCTCCTCGAGTGAGCGAACGAATCCGGGTGCGTCGGTGTTGTGCCCGATGTAGCGCTCGCCCTCCCGCACGACCGTGTTCACCGCGCCGATGGCGCGCGCAGTGGTGTCGACTTCGTCGAGAAGTGAAAGGATCGCCTCTTTGTGAGGCACCGTGAGGTTGTAGCCGTCGATCCGC
>DASRZF010000070.1:0-5818 GCA_035686645.1 Polyangiales bacterium | reverse complement strand
CCTGTCGAGGAAGCCGTTCCAGACGAACCCGTTTTGGAGGCGCAGCTGGAGCCGAATCCGAAGAAGAAGAAGAGAACGACGACGAAGCGAACGGCAGTGGAAACAGGGACAGCGGCAGGGACAGCGGCAGCGACAGAGACTGGGGAGGGCGCCGCGCCCGATGATGGGATCGATTGGAGCGTTCCTGATTTTCCTCAGGAGCCGCCAGCAGCTGCGAACGCGGCGCCGAGCGAACCTGCCGCTTCGCCGCCTCCTTCGAAACCTCGACCGCCGACCGGTACGCCGAATGTGCCTGCGAAGAATCCTGTCGTCATCGACGAACCGCCCGCCCGCTAGCCGAGCACGCCCGGCCGCCGCCGGTTCGTCCGGCTCAATTGGGTTCCGCCCTCAGATCCGGGCTCAGCAGCAAGCCCCAGATGCGATTGAGAGGATGAACTTCCTCGACGCGTTCTTCTCCACGATAGATCGGACGACCCTGATTCGCCCAGTCGAAGAGCCCCCCGTCGAGGTTGTAAACGTGCGCAACACCCGCCCGTTTCAGATCTTCGACGAGCGCGGCGCTCCGGTAGCCGATCGAGCAGTAGACGACGACCTTGGCGCCTTCGGGTATTGCAAGCGAATCCAGATCGGGCTGTCTCGCGTCGAGGCGCTGCGCTCCGCGCAACTGGCTCACTTCCTGCTCCTCCAGGCTTCGCACATCGAGCAGCACGAGCTCCTCATTGGACGCGCTGTCCATCCACTGCGAGAGGGTCTCGCTGTCGACCCATTCGATCCCGGGGAAGCGCGCGGAGATCAGCGCCTTCCAAGTTCCAGGATGCCTCATGACGAGCGCGAAAGTCATCGTGAACCCCAGCACGATCACGATGACCCACGCGGATCGGGCTCTCAAGCCGACTCCAGTTGCACTCTCAACTGCTCAGCGTCCGTCGTCGGTGCCTGACACACGAACCGCCGACAGAGGTAGGCGGTTCCTTTCCCTTCGATGCGTGGACGGTCAGCCAGGAGTGGCAGGGAGGATTGCGCGTCTTCTTCGGTGGCCGCAATCACTTGAAAGGGGCGGTACGCGTCACGCGCCACCGCGAGCAGCGCCGCGATGTCTTCGTCAGTGCCGATCAGCGCGAGCTCCTGCGGCTCGCTCAGAACGAACGTTGCCGTCGCGAGCCAATGTCCGAAACCCGATGGGTACTCGCTCATGAATTTCGCCATCGTAGCCACGCTCTTTTCGGCGATCTGCCAGTAGTCGCCGTTGCCCGTGAGCAGGCTGAGTTTGAGGAGCACGCTCGCCGCCATCGCGTTTCCGCTCGGCACTGCATTGTCTTGAAGGTCCTTTGGCCTGTGGATCAGCTGCTCGTGATCATCCGAGGTGTCGAAGAAACCACCGTTCACCACGTCGCGAAAGTGGACGAGCATCATCTCTGCGAGCTCTCGTGCCCAGCCCACCCAACGTTCATCGAAGGTGGCCTCGTACAGGGCCAAAAGACCGTCGGCGAGATAAGCATAGTCCTCGAGGTACCCATTGTACTTGGCTTCGGACCGAGCTCTCCAGGTTCGAAGAAGACGGCCCGACTCGCAGCGCATCGTGCGGTAGAGAAAGTCTGCGTTGGACCTAGCTGTTTCCACGTAGTCCGGGCGATCTAGTGCCAGTCCCGCTTCGGCAAACGCACCGAGCATCAGCCCGTTCCACGACGTGAGTACCTTGTCGTCCAGACCTGGCCAGATGCGCGCCGATCGAATTTCGTAGAGCTTTGCGAGAGCGGCGCTCATCCGTGCGTCGAGGGCGTCGACCGGGACCTCCATCTCCTCGGCGAGGCTCGCGAGGTCGACGCGCAGGTTCAAGATGTTGGAGCCCTCCCAGTTGCCACCGTCCGATACGCCATACCTCTTCATAAATGTCTCAGCGTCGTCGCCCAGCGCCTCGCGGATCTCGTCGGCGCTCCAGACGTAGAACTTTCCTTCGATGCCCTCGCTGTCTGCGTCTTGACTGCTGTAGAAGCCTCCGTCTGCGTGACGCATCTCTCGGAGCACGTAGTCGAGTGTCTCTTCGGTGACCCGTCGGTAGAGCTCCTCACCGGTGAGCTGCCAGGCGTGGAGATAGACTCTGGCGAGCTGCGAATTGTCGTAGAGCATCTTCTCGAAGTGTGGCACCAGCCAACGGTGATCCACGGAGTAGCGAGCGAACCCGCCCCCTAGATGATCGTACATCCCACCCTCGGCCATCTTTCGGAGGGTCACCTCGGCCATCTCGAGCGCACTCGCGTCGCCCGACCGAATCGATTCGCGAAGAAGAAACTCGAGGGTCATGGGTTGTGGGAACTTGGGCGCATCGCCGAAGCCGCCCCAGGTTGCGTCGAAGCGCCGACTCAGCCCGCGCATAGCGCTTCGAAAGACGTCCGTATCGAGCGTCCCTTCGTCGAAGCCGACGTCGGAGAGCGCCTGGAGCTGCTCTGCTACCTCACTGGCACTGCCGAGCACTCTCTCTCTGTCGCCGTTCCAGGCCTGGGTCACACCGGTTAGGATCTGCCTGAAGCTCGGCATCCCGTGTCGAGGTTCGTTTGGAAAGTAAGTGCCAGCGTAAAAAGGCTTGCCATCGGGCGTCAGAAACACGGTCATCGGCCAGCCGCCACGGCCGACCATCGCATTGACGGCTTGCATGTAGATGCTGTCGATGTCCGGCCGCTCCTCGCGGTCGACCTTCACATTGATGAACTCGGCGTTCATCTGCGCCGCCGTGGCCTCGTCCTCGAAGGACTCGTGCGCCATCACGTGGCACCAGTGACAGGCCGCATAGCCGATGCTCAGCAAGATCGGTTTGTCGTGTTCAGCGGCGAGCCGCATCGCCTCCTCGCCCCAGGGATACCAGTCCACCGGGTTCTCGACGTGCTGCAGTAGATAGGGGCTCGTTTCGTTCTGAAGATGATTCGCCATGCGGATCTCCCATGATTTGGCGCTTGGCAAGCTCAGGTCAACCGGGATCAGCGCCAGGCGAATCGAGGCTGGTCGTAGTGGGCAACTCGGGTATCGCGGCCGTGGATGGCGACCTCTCGAAACTGGAAGATCACGGCTGCCGTCGGGGCGAAGATGTCTTGGCCGAGGATGTGAACTGACAGAACGGGTCGATCGCTCTCTTCGAGATCGAAGAGCTTGGGGATGCCCGGAGCATCGAGGCCTGAGATTGGAACTCGGTACGCCGCGGCCACTTCGTTTGGGTCCGGCTTCAGCGCCGCGTCGCCTCCGGCCCATATGACGACCGGCGTGATCCGAAAGCCCGAGCGAGTCGGGTAGTCATCTAGAAGCCCGAGCACCCGGTCGGGTCCGCACTTGAGGCCGACTTCTTCGTCGAGCTCTCGGAGCGCCGCGCCTACGGCATTCTCACCTTCGTCGATGCTTCCTCCGGGAAGCGCCCATTGTCCGCTGTGGTTACGGAGGCTCGATACGCGGCGCGTGATGATGAACGAGGCTTCTCCTCGGTCGTTTGCGACGACTGTCATTGCGACGGCGGCGGGTCGCAGGGACGAGTCGGGTTCGACCGAGCGCCGGTGCGCAACCAGGTTTGCGCGGATCCGCGCACGCAGATTGTCATCGGCCTCAAGCACCAGGCGGTTTCATACTTCGAAGTTGATATCGGTTCGAGGAGACCGCGACGATCTCGTCGTTCGCATCCTTGAGATCGCATTCCCAGCCGTAGTCGGCTTTGCCGAGCTCATCGGCCTTTGCTTGAATGCTGGCGGCTTCCTCCGGATCGAGCCGCACCTCGACCGTGATGTCCGTTGCGGCCGGCTTGCGGAACTCGATGTCCATCCCCTTGATCAGGGGGAAGAACCGACTCGAGTCGAAGGTCGACAGGAAAATTGCGCCGCCAGGAAGCTCCGCCAGCGTGAACAATGCGCCCGCGTACATGGTCCCGACGTGATTTAGATTGGGCTTGAGCGGCATCAGCATCTTCACGTACCCAGGTTTTAGATCCAAGACCTGCACCTCGGTGCGCCCAGCGAACGCAATCCCTTTCTCGATGGCCCACTTGTAGTCCATGTCGCTGGTATAAAGGCACCAGACCGGTTTTCCAACGACTGAGTCGAGAAACGGAGCAGCGCATGCGCGAATGCGGATGAGAACGTTCACGTGATCGTTCTTTCCGGTGCGGGTACGGCGTTCTGTTCAGGGTACGATCTCGCCTATTATGCCGAGGCATCGGGCTCTGCATCCGGTACGCAAGAGATACCTTGGGATCCCATGAAAGACTACGCGTTCATGATGAGAGCTGGGGTCTGGTCAGCTGCGCGCTTCAAGCCTATCGTTCCTGCCATGCAAGTGATTCCAGTGCCCTGCCTGAGCGACAACTACGCCTACTTGGTGATCGAAAACGGCCGGGCTGCCGTCGTCGACCCCTCGCAAGCGGATCCTGTTCTTCGCGCCATCGAAGAAGCTAGGGTAAAGCTCAGCGAAATCTGGCTCACACACCATCACTGGGATCACATCGGAGGGATCGAATCTCTGATCGAAGAGTGTCCGATCAAGAATGTCCGTGGCTCGCGGTACGACGCCGAGCATCGAAGGATACCCAAACAAACCGATGCGCTCTCCGACGGCGACGCCTTCGACTTCGCGGGTGCGACCGTCCAAGTCCTCGAGATTCCGGGACACACGCTCGGGGCGATCGCATTCATCGCCGACGGAAATCTGTTTAGTGGGGACACCCTTTTCGTCGCCGGTTGCGGGCGTGTCTTCGAGGGCACGATGGAGATGATGTCGCGCTCGCTCGGCAAGCTCCGCTTGCTTCCGCCGCTGACGAAGATCTGGTGTGGTCATGAGTACACGGTCAACAACCTGCGATTCGCCCAGACCGTCGAGCCAGAGAACCGCGAGATCGACCGCGCTCTCGAAGATGCACTTGCGGCTCGCAGCGCGAAGCGGTTCACCGTACCAGGTCGGATCGACAGAGAGCTGGCGACCAACCCGTTTTTCCGTTTCGACGATCCGAAAGTTGCGGCAGGCAAGGATCCGGTCGCTTCATTCACAGCGATTCGCAAGGCGAAAGACGATTTCTAGCCACGCATCTTTTCGATCGAGCGCTTGATGATCGAGAGCGTCCAGCGTCGCGGCAGAAGCTTGGAAAGCAATCCTGTGGACACGCGATCGGTCCAGGTTGGAACCAACGCGGGCTGTCGGCCGAGCGCACCCAGAGCGGCGAGCGCGACCGACTTCGGATCGCTCAGCGGGATGTAGAACGGCAAGTTCTGGTCGAGCTTCTGGTCTTGCACCGGCTTCGTATCGGTCATCCCGGGACAGACCGCCAGTGCGTCGACCCCGCTTCCGCGAAGCTCCGACCACAAGCCCGCCGCCAAGTTCAACCCGTACGCTTTGGTGGCAGCGTAGTGGCAGAAGTAAGGAGAGCCCGAAAGCGCCGATGCCGACGAGACGACGATGATCCCCCCGCGGCCGCGGTCGCGCATCCTCTGGCCGATGATGTGTGTGAGTACGAGCGTTGCCCGACAGTTCAAATCCAAGGTGCTGAGGTGGTCATCGAGCGAAATCTCGAAGAACGGATCGAGCAATGAAAGGCCCGCGTTGTTCACGAGAAGTCCAATCTCGTACCGTTGTGCCCAGCTTCGGGCCTCGTTCTCCAGGTCCGGTTTCGCCAGATCTGAGATCTGGGCTGTGGCTTCGATTCCGTAGGTCCCGTGAAGTTCGTCTGCGAGCGCCTTCGTTTCCGCCTCTTCCCGGTCCACGAGCAAGAGATCGAAGCCTTCAGCCGCGAGAAGCTGGGCGAACGCGCGTCCTATTCCCCGCGCCGCGCCAGTGACGAGCGCACAACCTCCGT
>DASRZF010000069.1:0-2461 GCA_035686645.1 Polyangiales bacterium | reverse complement strand
AGGTGGTCGATTGGCGCGGTTCCGCCGAAGAACTCAACCCCGTCGTCGAGGCCGCGGTGTACCTGGATGTAGCTCAGAACGGTCTGGTCGCCGCAGCCGCCCACGGTGAGGCCGTTGAGCTCGTTGTCACCACCGAACTGGAACCCCGCGTACTCGATTCGCACGTACCGCATGGTGCCGCAGTCATGGGTGTCGTCGTCGCCACCAAAGGCACCGCGTGGATTGCCGGGAGCAATGCCCTCGACGCTACCTACGCATTCGCCAGCCTCACCATCACAGGTCGTGTCACCCCAGCTGAGCCGAGCCAAGCCGAGGAGAACGATACCGCCCCAGTCACCCGACGCAGCCTGGCTCGGGAGAGCCGACGAGGTGAACACGATCGGCGCTTCGGAAGTGCCTTGTGCGTCGATCCGGGCGGTGTTGGTCACGATCAGAGCGGAGCCTTGATCGCCCTGGATCTCGGTGCCGGCCTCGATGCTGAGCTCGGCGCCGACGACGTAGGTCTCGGTGGTCAGGACGTAAGTGCACGCGGCTTCGAGGACAGTGTCCTGGGTGATCTCCTCGTCGCTGATCTCGACGAGGCCGCTTCCGCCGTTGTCCTGGCAGGGGTTGCCACTACCCGCCGTTCCACCGGTTCCGCCAGTTCCGCCATTGCCCCCATCACCGCTGCAGCCGACTAGGCCTGCGCTCGCTGCCGCCATGGCGCTCGCAAGGACGATTCCAAAGTATTTTCTCATATCCCTAACCTCATATTTGGCAGCGTCGTTTGCGCCGCGTGAGTCTTTTTCATTCCTTCAGTCACGCTCAGTAGATGTACTCAGCGCCAATGCTTACCGTCGACCCCCAGTTTTGGAGGAAGGTGAGCTCGTCACCTTGCTTGTAACGCACGCGAGCGAGCGCGATGTTCTTCCACTTGAACCCAAGCTTCACGTGCTCCGTCACATTCCATGTCGCGATCAGATCCAACTGGTGTTGCGTCTGCTGGAAAACATCAGGCGCGATAACGTCGCCACCCTGAGGGCTTCCCGCCTCGACTATCCGAGGCCCAAATGCGTTGTAGATCAGACCGACCATCACGCCCGCACCAGGATCGTCAAAACGAAGTGACAGGTTCGTGACGAAGGGCGACTGGTTGAACAGTCGCCGCTGCAAGCGGCCCGCTATTTGCTGATTTGCAGGAAGCGTGGTCTGCGAGCCCATCACCGCGACGTTGCCTAAGAAGTAGAAACGCTCGAGCTTGTCGTGAAATCGTCCAAAGCCGAGCCGCAGCTCGACCTCGCCGCCGACGAGCCACGCCGACTCGGCGTTTCGATAGCTCGCGTTGCCGTTGACTTGGCTCAAGATCACGAACTCGATCGGATCGACGAAGTACTTGCCGAATGCCGTTGCGGCGATCAGATCCGTGTCGCCGAAATAGTACTCGTATCGTGCCTCCGCGTTTTGGACTTGCGTCGGTTTCAGCTCGGGGTTGCCTTGGACCAGCCATCCGCGTAAGAAATCGAGGTAAGCGAATGGCGCGAGCTCCCGGATCGCGGGACGAATCACGGTCATGCCGTAGCCGAGCTTGACGAACATCTTCTCGTTGATTTCGATCGAGAGGTTCGCGGAGGGCATCGGATTGAGGTCCTGTCGGTTGGTACCTTGGGGCTCGTTGTCGTCATCGCTGAAGGGACTGTTGGAAGTGACCTCCTGCCTGAATGCTTCGAATCGAAGTAGGCCGAGAAACTGCATTCGAGGCGCCACGGGCGTTTCGAGCTGTGCATATCCTCCAACCAAAAGGTTGTTGGCGACGTAGCTATCCTCAGGTTGAGTGACTTCTTTGATCGTGCTGACGGGTCCGAGTGCGTCAGGACCGAGCAACACGCCTGGGTCGCCGATCAGGGCCGAACCGCCTCGGCCTTGCTGAGTAAATCTCCGGGCATTGAAGCTACGATCGGTATAGCCCGCGTTGAAGCCTATTGTTGCGTATGCTGTGGATTCAAACGCCTGATAAACGGGAAACCGCGCACTGGTCTTGCCGCCAATCGAGAGCTGCTCGAGGTCGGAGAAGAACCGGGAAGCGTACGTGACCGTTTGAGATTCGACCTGTTGTTCGATGAGCCGGCGATCGGGCTCGTCGCGCTTGCCCGTGCTGACGACGGCGTTCCATTGAAGCCTAACTTTGCTGTCTTTTAGATTGCGGTGATCCCCAGTGATCTGGTTGAAGAAGATCGATCGTCCAATGAAATTGAAGCTGGTCTTGGTCAGCGGGATGAAGTTGTCGTTTTGTTCGCCCCCAAGCTGCAGGATGGTTTGATCGTCGCTCGTGCGGCTGTACATGCTCGTGATGTTCAGGAAGTTGTCGCGATTGAGCTCGAGGAAGCCGCTCCCGAAAGTTCCCCAGAGAACCCCCTGATTGCCCTCTTGATAGTCGAAGTCCTTGAGCAGCGTCTGCGCGGTGCTGTCCGCGTTGTACGTGTAA
>DASRZF010000068.1:0-12565 GCA_035686645.1 Polyangiales bacterium | reverse complement strand
CACGAGTTCGAGGACTTCTCCGCCTCGGATGTGGGCGCCTCGCTTCTCGAGACGAAGATGTCGTGGATCATGCGTCACACGCAGGAGGCGGTGGTCGACGAACCTTTCGTCTGCCTGGCCCTGCGCGCGCGTGTGGGCCGTTGGCACTACGTGCAGGTCGAGACGGAGGACATGCGCTGTCGTGAGCTCACGGTGAACGAATTTCTCGACATCAAAGAGCGCATCGCAGCGGGCATCCCACATGGCGAACGATACGTCCTCGAGATCGATCTCAGTCCGTTCGAGCGGCGCTTCCCCAAGCTCAAAGATCCGCGAAGCATCGGCCGCGGTGTCGAGTTTTTGAACCGGCATCTGGCGGTGCGCTTGTTCACCGACGGTGGAAGCGGCCAGAAGCTGCTCTTCGATTTCCTACAGGTTCATCAAGTCCGCGGGCAGCAGCTGATGCTCAATGGAACCCTGCGAGACGTCGACGAGCTACGCGAAGCGCTGGCAGAGGCTACCGCGCTCCTCGAGGGGTCCGAGTCCGAGACCAACGGCTTCAATCGCGAGCTCCGCAGGCTCGGTTTCGAGCCTGGCTGGGGCCGAGCCCCCGACCGGATCCGCGAAACCATGGAGCTTCTTCTCGATATTCTCGAGGCGCCGTCGCCGCAAAACCTAGAGAGCTTTCTAGAACGCATTCCGATGATCTTCTCGATCGCGATCATCTCACCGCACGGTTACTTCGGACAGTCCAACGTGCTCGGCAAGCCCGACACCGGAGGGCAGGTCGTCTACATCCTCGACCAAGTTCGAGCCCTCGAAAAAGAAATGCGCGACTCGATCTACGAACAGGGGCTCGACATCGATCCCCAAATCGTCGTCCTGTCGCGCCTGATTCCCGAATCCGACGGAACGACCTGCGATCAGCGCATCGAACCGATTCTTGGAACGGAGAATGCTCGCATTCTGCGCGTTCCGTTTCGCACCTATCACGGTGGCGAGATCATCTCGAAATGGATTTCGAGATTCGAAGTCTGGCCGTACCTCGAGCGGTACGCGATCGACGCCGAACGGGAGTTGCTCGCAGAGCTGGGAGGCGTACGGCCGGATATCGTGATTGGCAACTACTCAGACGGCAACTTGGTCGCCAGCGTGCTGGCTCACAGGTTCGGAGTCACGCAGTGCAACATCGCGCATGCCCTCGAGAAGACGAAGTACTTGCTCTCGGATCTCCATTGGCAGAACCACGAGGCGGACCATCACTTCGCCGCGCAGTACACCGCCGACCTGATGGCGATGAATACCGCAGACTTCATCATCACGAGCACCTACCAGGAGATCGCCGGAACTGACGAAAGCGTCGGTCAGTACGAGAGCTACGGCTCGTTCTCGCTGCCCCGCCTCTATCGCGTCATTTCGGGAATCGACTGCTTCGACCCGAAGTTCAATATCGTGTCTCCTGGCGCCGACCCGCGCATCTTCTTCCCCTACTTCGAGGAAGCGCGCCGGCCCCAAGAGCTCCGTGACGAAATAAGAAACATGGTCTACGGCTCGCCCGAGTGCGCTTTCCGAGGCCTGCTGACCGACCAAGACAAGCCGCTTCTCTTTGCGATGTCACGCCTCGACCGGATCAAGAACATGGCGGGCCTGGTCGAATGGTACGCGCAAAACGACGAGCTGCGCGATATGGCGAACCTCCTGATCGTAGGAGGCCGACTTCGCGTCGAGGAGTCAAGCGACCGCGACGAGCGCCAACAGATCGAGCGCACTCATTGGCTGTTCGACGAATACGGACTCGAGGGGAACGTCCGATGGGTCGAGATGCAGACCGACAAAACCAAGGTGGGGGGTCTCTACCGCTTCGTCGCCGATCAGCAGGGCGCCTTCGTTCAGCCCGCCCTCTTCGAAGCGTTTGGCCTCACGGTCGTCGAGTCGATGAGCACCGGGTTGCCCACTTTCGCCACTCGGTACGGCGGCCCCCTCGAGATCATCGAGGACGGCGTCTCCGGATTCCACATCGATCCCACTCAAGGCGAGGAAACCGCGAAGAAGATGCTCGAGTTTTTTCGCGCCTGTCGTGAAGACCCGAGCCTCTGGAACGCGGTTTCGCGGGCTGGCATTCGCAGGGTGGACGAGCGGTACAACTGGCCACTCTACGCCTCGACGCTGCTCAAGCTCTCTCGTGTCTACGGCTTCTGGCGCTATATCTCTTCGCTCGAGCGCGATGAGACCCGACGCTATCTAGAGATGTTCTACGGCCTGCTCTTGCGTCCCTTGTCGAAGCGGGTGCTCGAACAGACCCAGCACTAGGGCGCTGAGGCATCGAAGGGGATCCGAATGCGCTCGCCATCGCGTCCGTGAGCGCGGCGCTGTCCTTGGTCGGTGAGAAGCTCGACGCTGAGCTCGCGGGCCTCCCTCGGCCTGTCACCCTCTTGCCTGGCGACCGAAATCTCTACTGCCGCACCGATTCGCCGTGCCTGGTACGTCGTGAGAAGATAGTCACCATCGAGGTAGCCAAAGCCTTCGCCAGCGTCTTCATAGAGCTCTCCGCGGGCCCTGCCGGATTCGTCGAGCGAGACGAACAGGGTCAGCGGGCCTGAGAATGCCTCCGCGGCGGTCTGCCCACCCTGGCCGACGGGAAGGATCGCGCCGTCGCGCAAGCGGAGCCTAGGATGGGCGCTTTCGCCGCCAGCGTCTCCTCCAAGCAAGGACAGCGTGCGCCAGCGGCCTTTCGGTGTTGCGAAATCACGGCCCGGCCCGTTCATCAACTGGGGCTGGACCAGCAGGTCGCCTCCCAGCAGAAATGCGTGATCCTCGGCCCGCAAAGCGGCATCCGCTGGATCCGCGAAAAACAAAGGACGCGCGACAGGGAGTCCGCGCGTCGCGGCGTCGCGGAAGGCCGTGTAGAGATAGGGAAGAAGTCGGTAGCGGCATGCAAGGGCCGTCCGTGCGATCTCTTCTACCGCCGGCCCGAATGACCAGGGCTCCTGATCGCCCGTTAGGGAGTTGTGAGTGCGACAGAACGGGAGGAAAGCTCCGACGCCGATCCAATGCGCGAAGAGCTCAGGACTGGGCGTGCCTGCGAAACCGCCAATGTCCGGCCCGGAGAACGGCTGCCCTGAGAGGCCGAGATTCAAGACCATGGGCACCGACCACAAAAGGTGCTGCCAGCTGGAGACGTTGTCGCCGGTCCAGGTCGCCGCGTAGCGTTGACCACCGAGATAGCTCGAGCGGGAGAGGACGAATGGACGGCGCTCCGGATTCGCAATTCGCATCGCGTCGTGTGTGGCTTTGGACATCAAGAGCCCGTAAACGTTGTGGTATTGAGCATGGGTTCCGGGCGCTATTTCGCCTCCGCCACGATGCATCAAGGACTCAGGCAGCTCCGCGCCAAGCGGTAAAATAGGAGAGGGCTCGTTGAGATCGACCCAGAGTCCGTCGATATCCTGCTCCAGGAAGGCGACGGTGAGCCGGGTCCACCAAGCCAGCGTCTCCGGCCGCGTGAAGTCCGGAAATGCAGCTTCGCCCGGCCAGGTGCTCTCGTGGTGCTCTTGCCCGTTCGCGTCGAGGAGGAAATGCCGGTCCGAGACGCCTTCGTCGTATACCGAGTAGCCGGGTTCCACTTTGACGGCGGGATCGAGAATCCACACCGACTTGAAGCCCAAGCCGTGCAGGAACTGATTCGTGCCCTTGGGGTCGGGGAAGCGATCCGGGTCGAATGTGAACACCTTGTAGTTGTCCATGTAGTGGATATCGACCCAGATCACGTCGCAAGGGATCGACCGCTTCCGGAGCTCACTGGCGATTTCCCGGACTCGAGCATCGGGATAGTAGGAGAAGCGACACTGTTGATAGCCAAGCGCCCAGTGTGGCGGAAGCTCGATCCGCCCCGTGAGGGTGGCCAATCGCTCCACGACTTCGTCTGGGGATGCCCCTTCGATCATGATTACTGCGAACGGTTTTGCCGAGCTCAGCCGTATCCCGTTGCGAAGATCGATTTCCAGTCGGTAGGTCGTATCGGCCAGCACGCCAAACGCGCTCCCGTCCGCGCTCACCCCCAACACCCAGGGATGCGCCTGATAGAGGCTCTTGGAGTGCTCATCGTAGTTCGCGACCACCTCGCCGTTGTCCTCGATGCGAAAGGGCTGCGTGGCCCAACACTCGGTGACGAATCCATTGCGGAGCAGAGGCCCCGCGACTTCGCCGGTTCCGTATAGGCTCGTTCCAGGATCGATAGGAACGGTCGCGCTGTATCCCCCCGCACCATGTCCGAACTTCGGAATGGGGCGAGATGGGTCAGATGAGCCATTGAGAGCCGAAACCGGCGCGGTGAGAGCGAAAGAGCGCGGGAGTGTCGAAGGGTCGACCTCCTCGGGAACGAAACGCACGACCCCATCGTCGAATGGCCCCATGTGTCAGACCCTAGCGTTCCAATCGTATTTGCGCTTGTTTAAGCGGTCGTTCACATGCAATTGAGAGTACGAGAATCGATCCAACGAAGCAGCGAGCCATGACAGCGGAACGCATCAGCGAGAACAAGCCCCCGGCCGCTCCGGTCCTGGGTTGGGGAACCCTGGAGGCGAAGGGCCTAGGGACGCTCTGGCTCGAATGGAGCGCCGCCGGCTTGCTGCGCCTCTCGTTCGAGCCTTTGGACGATACCCTTGCCGATGAGTGCTCTGTTCCGGAGATGTTCAACAAGCCGCTGGGCCGCTATTTCGACGCCGAGCCAGAGGACTTCTCCGCGGTCCCGCTCGATCTGAGGGGAACCGAGTTTCAAGTTCGCGTCTGGAACGCACTGCGCGAAATTCCCTGGGGCCAGGTCCGAACCTACGGAGGCATCGCGAACACGATTCAGTCCCCGCGTGCCATGCGTGCGGTCGGCCAAGCGAACCACGTCAATCCCATCCCGATCATCGTTCCATGCCATCGCGTCGTCGAAGCTGGGCATCATCTCGGCGGCTACGGTGGCGGGCTCGAGCGCAAGCAGCTCTTGCTCGAGCTCGAAGGCGTTCGGCTTCACGAAGGCGTGGTCCAGCCCGGCCAAATGGAGCTCTTCTGAGCTAGCCGTAGCGCGCGACCAGAAGGCACAGCACGACGAGGGCACCAGCGGCAAGGCTGACCCTGTCTTTCACCGCGAACAGCACGGGGTCATCGTGCATGCGACCGCGTGCGGCGAGAAACCAGATGCGAATGATCCAGTACACCAGGATGAGACAGATGCCCCAAAGGGCCTCCGGAACCGAGTAGTATCGCAACATTACCGGGCTGTTGATGTAGAGAGCGAAGACCAAGACCGCGAGCAGTCCCGCCGCTGGCCCGGCCGAGCTGATGATTGGAATGTCCGCCGGGACGTAGTTGCGCCCTTTGAGTGAGTCGCCACCATCACCCTTCACTTGAATCAGCTCGGAGTACCTTTTCACGAATGCCAAGCTCGTGAAGAAGAAGATCGAAAACGCAAGAAGCCAAGGCGAAAGCTTCACGTCGACCGCAACGCCGCCCGCCATCACGCGGTAGGTGAAGAGCGAGGCGAGGGTGAGCACGTCGACGATCATCTTCTGCTTGAGAACGAACGAGTACGCCGTGGTTAGCGCGACGTAGCCGAGAAGCACCAGGACGAATCTCTGGTTCACGCACACGACGGCTAGAGTCATGGACAGCGCGAGGGCCGCAAGTGAGAGCGCCATGCCTTCCGGGATCGACAAGGTTCCCGCCGCAAGCGGGCGCTTGCGCTTGCGCGGATGCAGGCGATCCGATGGCAAATCGACCAGATCATTCAAGACGTATATCGACGAAGCGCAGAAGCTGAACGCGAAGAACGCCATCACCGCCGTGAACACCAGGCTCAAGTCGCTGTAGAGGTGAGAAAAGTAGAGCGGCACGAAGAGCAGAATGTTCTTCGCCCATTGGTGCGGGCGGAGCTCCCGGACCGCCGCAGCCAGCTTCTTTGGACGCTCGACCAGGACCACGGTCTTGGAGAGGCTCCGCTCCGCCGCCCTCTGCGTGCGCAGGCTCGGGCATACCATGAGCGCTTCGTTCGCTGCGTTCCATACGGGCAGGTCGGCCCGTGAATCACCCAGGTACCGAAACCCTCCTTTGCCAAATCGCGAGACCAGCAGCTCCGCCTTTCGATGCGCCTTCAAGTTGGTTTTGCCGTCGCTGCCGATCGCCTCATCGAACTGCCCCAGATGCGCCGCCACAGCATCCGCGGTGGCTTGATCGGAACCGGTCACCAGCAGAATTCTTCGACCTTCTTCGCGGGCCTCGCCCATCGCGTTGAGAACCTCGTCCCGGTAGGGCAATGAAGCGGGATCGACGGGCGCGGTTTGCGCCAGGTAACGCTTGAGCTTCGGCCGGCCACCCATCCAGGCCACGAGGAGCGCGGCGATCTTCCAAGGAGCCGTTTTGAGGAGCTCGAACAGGCTTTCGGCCGTCGTGTCCGCGGCGACGAGAGTACCATCGAGGTCCACGCAGAGTGGCCCCTTGCTTGCACTAGCGCTTGGATCTGTGCCGGGCGTGTTCAAAGTCCAGTTCTCAAAGGCTATTCAACGCAGCTTCCAATCGCTCGCGCTTCTCGCGCAGCTGCGACGCATCGCGCTTGGACTTTTCTACCACGGCTTCGGGCGCGCGTTCGACGAAGCTCGGATTGCTGAGCTTCTGCTCGATGAAAACGAGCTCCTTTTCGATCTTCTTGAGGTCGCGCCGAAGCCGATCTCGTTCTTTTTCGGTATCGATGACACCGGGCACGGCCGCCCGGACTCCAGGATTGACGAAAACGGCAGCGTTCTCGAAGTGGGCGCTCGCATCGTCGAGCTTGGCTGGGTCTGCCTCGAAGCGCATTTCGCAACGTGCCAACGCTTCGACCGTCGCGCGCTCCGCCTCGAGAACGGCTCGCTTGCTCTCATCGTCGCTGTGCCAGTGGATCGGCATCGGCTGGCTCTTCGGCACGTCGTGTTCTGCGCGGATCGTCCGCGCGCTGCTGACGAAGGCCTGAACCACGGCGAAGTCGCGTTCTGCGTTGCGATCGAGCTTGGCATCGACCAATCCCGTTGGGAACCGACTGATCATGATGCTTGCCGGCGCGTCGTTCCACTTGGGCACCCGCTGCCAGATCTCCTCGGTGATGTGCGGCATCATGGGGTGAAGGGCACGCAGCACCGTTTCGAGCACGTGCACCAAGGTCGCCTCGGTCTCTTGAACGAGCGCCGCGTCACCGCTGTCGAGCGCCGGCTTGCTCAGCTCCAGATACCAATCGCAGAACTCGCCCCAGACGAAGTGATAGAGAGCGCCAGATGCTTCGTCGAGGCGGTACGCGTCCAATCCGGACGAGGCAACGTCGAGCGCGTGGTAGAGCCGCGACAGAACCCAGCGGTTGGCGAGAGCCCTGGGCTGGGGGCGCGTCTGCGTAGCCGTTGTGGAGGAGCCGCTCAGGCGCATGAGCGCATAACGCGACGCGTTCCAAAGCTTGTTGGCGAAGTTGCGATAGCCTTCGATCCGTTTGATCGAGAGGGCAATGCGTCGCGACTGGGGGGAATAGCTGAGGAGAGTCATTCGCAGCGCGTCAGCGCCGTACGCGGAGAACCCGTCTGGATACGTGCTCTTCAGGTACTTGAGGCCGGATTTCTTGGCCCCTGCCTTCTCCGCCTTTGCAAGCAGTTGTTCGAGCGTCGCGCCGTAGATCACGTCGAGCGGATCGACCACGTTGCCTTTCACTTTGCTCATCTTTTCGCCGCGCTCGTCGGTCACGAGGCCCGCTAGCAAGACACGCGTGAAGGGAACGTCGCCCATGAAGTGAAGGCCCATCATGATCATGCGGGCGACCCAGAAGAACAGGATGTCGTACCCCGTCTCCATGTCCTGCGTCGGGTAGAAACGCTCGAGGCTCGCGGTCTTGTCGGGCCAGCCGAGTGTGGAGAAGGGCCAGAGCCCAGAGCTGAACCAGGTATCGAGAACGTCCTCGTCCTGTCGAATGGAGGCGCTGCCGCAGCCTCCGCAGACCGTCGCGTCTTCGCGCGAGACGGTGACATGCTCGCAATCAGCACAGTACCAAGCCGGGATCGGGTGCCCCCACCAGAGCTGACGGGAGATGCACCAGTCCTGGATGTTGCGAAGCCAGTGGAAATACGTCTTGCTCCACTCGGGCGGAAGAATTTGAATCGAGCCGTCCTCGACGGCCTTGATCGCCGGTTCAGCAAGGGGCTTCATCTGCACGAACCACTGGGTCGAGATCATCGGCTCGACGATCGTGCCGGAACGCTGCGACCGGGGCAGCGTCATCATGTGTTTCTTGGTCCCGCGGGAAAGCCCACGGTTGCCAAGCTCGATCTCGACCGCCTGACGCGCTTGGAATCGCTCGAGCCCTTGGAAGGGGCCCGCATTCTCGTTCATCGTGCCGTCGAGGTTGAAGATGTTGATCTCTTCGAGGCCGTGTCGTTTGCCCGTTGCAAAGTCGTTTGGGTCGTGCGCTGGCGTCACTTTGACGACTCCGGTGCCGAACTCGGGGTCGACCAGCTCTGCGTCGAGAATTACCGGAATCAACCGGTCGACGAACGGATGCCGCACGTACTTCCCGTGCAGATGGCGATACCGTGGGTCATCGGGGTGGATGGCGACGGCGGTATCGCCGAGCATCGTCTCTGGGCGCGTCGTCGAAACGACCACCTCGCCGTCCCCGTCGGCCAATGGATAGGCGAAATCGAACATCGCGCCTTCGACGTTCTCTTCCTGCTCGACCTCTAGATCGGAAAGCACGGTCTGTGACTCGACGTCCCAGTTGACCAGGCGCGTGTCGCGGTAGATCAGCCCCTCTTCGTAGAGCCGTACGAACGCCTCACGAACCGCCCGCACCATGTCCGGGTCCATCGTGAACTTCGTCCGCGCCCAATCGCAGGACGCGCCCATCTTGCGGAGCTGCTGCAGAATCCGCCCGCCGGACTCCTCTTTCCACTGCCAAACCCGCTCGATGAACTTCTCGCGACCGAGGTCGTGCCGAGTGAGCCCTTCCTTTTTGAGCTGGCGTTCGACGACCACCTGCGTGGCGATCCCGGCATGGTCGATCCCGGGCACCCAGAGGGTGTTGTAGCCCTGCATCCGCTTGTAGCGGCACAGTACGTCCTCGAACGTCGTCCTGCACGCATGCCCCATGTGGAGCGAGCCGGTGACGTTTGGAGGGGGGATCGCGAGGGTGTAGGTCTCCCGATCATCGGCGGGGTCTTCCGAGGCCGCGAAAAAGCCCGAGGTCTCCCAGAACTCGTACCAGCGAGCCTCGCTCTCGGTCGGCGAGTACTGCGTGGGCATCTCGTCAGACGGTTCGCTCATCCGACCGACCGTGTGCGGTGAAATCGCTGGGCAGTCAAGTCTCAGTCACCGACGAGACGGTGCAATTCCTCACGGATCATCGCTTCGGCGAGCTCCGGTACGACCTCCCACACCACGCGCTCGACGACCTCGGCCGAGAGCTTGAGCACGCCTTCGACTTGATCGGGAGTGAGGCCGAGGGTCTGAAGCCGCTCCACGACCGAATGTGAGATCGCTTTGCCGACCGCGGCAGAGGCCGGCTGAGGGGCGGACGATGCGGCCCGCCTGGGCGGCGAAGGCGCCGGATACGAGGAGACCATTCCCGGAGCGACCGAAACCTGCGCACCAGTGAGAGGCGTCGCAGCGTACGGGCTAGGGGCCATGGGCCGTGCGGACGGGCCGTTGATCGGCAATGGCGGCGGCGTAGGGCGGTAAGAGGGCTGAGAAATCGGCCGGGGCTGCGTCGTCGCAGGACGAGCGACGGGGATCGAGGGTGCCTCGTAGAGCTCCTCGGCACGACTGGCGAGATCCACGGCCTTGTTGATCGCTTCCTGCGTATCGAATGGCTTCAAGATGTGATCGTCCGCGCCGACTTCGGATGCGCGCGCGTCGTCCAGCGGGCGATGCTGGCTCGCCATCAAGATCACGGCCGTACCAGCGAGTTGCGGGTCGCCCTTGATTGCGCGTGTCACTTCGTACCCGTCCAGACCAGGCAGCGACGCATCGATGAATGCGACGTCCGGGCCAAAGTCACGCCCTTTTTGAAGTGCGAGCTCACCGCTCTCGACGGCAAGCAATTCCGCGTCTTCCCCCGCGAAAGTCATTTCCATGACCTTGCGCATGGTCACGCTGTCTTCGACGATCAAAATCCTCATCGACATCAAGCCCCATTCACCTAGATGTATGCTCGTTGGCATACGCGATCGGTGCCTTGCCGGTCAAGAAGGAGCGTATCCGGTTTGACCCGTTCCGCGGGCAACCGTAGGGACGGACGGTGTCGGATTCGGACCTACGCCGGCTTTACAGGGAAGGCGCTCCCCGGGCCAAAGAAGGCCGCTTCTCGCTGCAGGACCTGATCGCGGGATCAGGTGAGCTGGAGCTGGACATCGGTTTTGGCCGTGGTTTGTCGCTTTTCGAGCGGGCGGTGGCCGCTCCGCAAAACCGCATCGTGGGCATCGAGGTCAAGACCAAGCTGGCATTCCTGGTCAACGAACGGCTCCGGAAGCGCGAGATTCACAATGTCGCCGTCCTTTGCGGAGATGCGCGCGAAATCTTGAAAAGAGCCGAACCGGACGGATCGGTTCGGCGCGTGGCGCTCCACTTCCCAGACCCATGGTGGAAGAAGCGGCACGACAAGCGCCGGGTCATCGGAGAGGCACTCATCGCGGAGCTCTCCCGTCTCATGATGCCTGGGGCCGAGCTCTTCATCCAGACCGACGTGGAGCATCGTGCCGAGCAGTATGTTGCGCAGCTTCGCGAGGCGCCCACGTTCTCGCTCGCTTCGGGAAGCGGCTATGTCGATGAGAACCCCTTCGACGCTCGGTCGAACCGCGAGAAGCGCGCGATCGAGGACGGCCTGCCGGTTTGGCGGATTCTCGCGACGCGAAGCTAGCTACCGGACCGCAACCGTGTGGCACGAGCGACGAGCTCGATCCCGAATCTCCGCCTGCCGCTCATCGAGCGTTTGATCGGGTTCGTGCCCCGGAATGAAGTAACCCAGGTCATCGACGATGTCATAGAGCTCTTCATCCTTCGCGAGCAGCTTGCAGTTGCGCCTCCGGAGTGCTTCGACGAGGCGCGGCAGCGCTTCGACGCTATGCCGCTTGGTGTCGTGCATCAAAACGATGCCGCCGCGATCCCCAGTATCCAGCTCGCGGCGATCGAGGACCCGGAAAAAGGTCCGGACCACATCGTCCGGGGTTTCAACCTCTAGATCCCCTGCGTATAGCGCCCACATCACGCTGCTGTATCCGCGCTCAGCAAGGAGCTGCTCGACCCGCTGGGAGAGTGCTCCGCCAGGCGGTCGAATGAGGCGGGGAGTTCGCCCGAGTGTCCACTCGATCTTCCGCTCGCTCACGGCGAGCTCCGCGTCGATCTCGGCGTTCGATAGCAGCGGCAGCTGCCGGTGGGTTTCGGTGTGGTTCCCGACGAGATGTCCCCGACGAACGATCTCGCGCACGATCTCCGCGTGCTCCCTTTCCCAAGGGTTGCCGTTGCCAAAACTCTCACTCTTCACGAAGAAGACAGCCTTGATGTCGAGATCATCGAGGATGTCCAAGAGCGCGGGAGTCGTCCGGCGGGAAGGCCCATCGTCGAAGGTGAACAGAATCGAGCGCCGGCGCGTGCCGCCGTAGATCGTGAGGCCGCTCGGGAACCGAAGCCCAGTCACGTCGTCGCTGACGATAGGAACGAGCCCAGGCACCTCTGGCCCGGGCTCCCCATGCCTGGGCTCGCGGATCGGGGAAGGGCGGATTGTGATCGGCGCGATCGCAATTGGACCGGGCCGCATCTCGGAAGGGCCGCCGAGCGAGCCACCGGCCACGAGCGCAAGGAGGCAGCAGCTGAGGCGAACCTTCCATGGAATCCACGGCATCTCGCCGCCGATCGTATGGAAGCCGGGGCAAGCAAAGCGAGAAAGCCGCAGCAACTGGACAGGTCTGCAGTTGCAAGCGGGGATCGCATCGAGTACCCCGTGCGCCCAACGAGCAATCAGTGATCGAAGTCGAAGGTCTCAGTAGGCGGTATGGGAGCAGGCTCGCGGTAAGCGATGTTTCGTTCCGCGTCCAACCTGGTGAAATCGTAGGATTCCTCGGCCCGAACGGGGCCGGGAAAACCACGACCCTCAGGATGCTCACCGGCTATCTCGCGCCGAGCTCCGGAACAATACGGATCGACGGCATCGATGCCGTCGACGACTCGATTCGAGCCCGGCAGCGGCTCGGGTACATGCCGGAGGGCGTACCCCTCTACGGGGAAATGAGGGTGCACGAGTACCTGCGCCATCGTGCTGCGCTCAAGTCGGTCTCCAGCCTTTCCGAAGCCGTAGACCGCTCTCTCGAGCGCGCGGGGGTTGCCGACGCGCGCACACGAATCATCGGTCAGCTCTCGAAAGGATACCGGCAACGAGTGGGTCTCGCCGAAGCCCTGATCGCCGACCTAGCCATTCTCATCCTAGACGAGCCGACCTCGGGCCTCGACCCCAACCAGGTCCGACACTTCCGCGAGCTCGTGCGCAGCTTCCAAGGCAAGAAAACCGTTCTGCTCTCTACGCACATTCTTTCCGAAGTAGAAG
>DASRZF010000067.1:0-19461 GCA_035686645.1 Polyangiales bacterium | reverse complement strand
CTTGTCCATCCCCATCACCCGACAGGAACGACAATTCAACGGATTCGCCTGGGCGATCCGAATGTCGCCGTTGCTCGTCGCGATTATCCTCGCAACGCTCTGGATCGCGGGGACCCCTCCTGAGGTTCCCGATCTTCGTTTGAGTGCGCCGCTCGTCGCGCAACCCGGAACCAGCATTGGGCTCCGTGCCTGGCAACTGGCCGAAGACGAGAACGGATATCCGGTCATCCTGGCACCTAACGTGCTGGTCGAGCTCCAGAACGAAGTCGGCCTCGTCCTTGCGAAGACAGAGCTCGTGGAATCCCTCGTGCAGGGACGTGAAGGTCGGCTGAGTATTCCCGCGGGGGTCGACGAGGTGCTGACCTTGGTCGCACACGCAGAAATCGACGGACGCGACGTCTCGGTCGAGCGCGCCCTCTATGTGCAGGAGGGGATCGAATCTCGCCTTCCGAGGGGACGGGAAGTCAACGCTTTCCAGGTATACGAGCTCGGGCCGATTCGTCTCGCGAGCTCCCGCCGTTCGATCGCGGCGCTCGATCCCCGTGTCGAGGAAGGTGCTTGCGTTCCCGACCTGCGCTGCTGGCTCCTGGTTTGGGTCGCTGACGAGGAGGGGCGAGTACGCGTACGCCCGCTCGCAGGCGTCCGCCTGGAGCAGGGCACCTTCGCTTCGACGGATGGGTTCGTGCGGATTCCATTGCTCGTGGGCGGCACCGAAGCGCGCGTCGAAGTCGAGCTATTCTCGGAGGATGGCGACCTAATTGCGGCACGCGAGGCGCGACTTCCGCTGGTGCCAGGGGGCATCGTCGTTCGGATCTCGGAAGAGAAGGAACGAATCCGTCTCGACTGGGAGCAACTCGGGGCACGCGGTCCCGTCTTGGTCGACGCGTTTCAGGGACATCGATGGGTTCGAGCCTTCTCCCTTGCTCCCGAGCACCCCTATCTGCCAGCGTTTGGACCCGGTGTCTGGCGTCTTCAGGTTCGTTCCGATCTCTTCTCGGACAATACGGCAGCCGTCCAGTACCTGGTCATCGCGGATCCCGGCGGGCCCGGCCGGGCGCGGCAAGCTGCCGATGCGGTCCTCGCAGAGGCCGATCGCGAAGGTCTCGATCCGATCGCGGTCGCAGTGATCGAGGGAACGCTCCAGGTCGAGGATGAGCAGACGCTCGAGCGTGCGCTCTTTGCGGTTCCGAGCTTCGACGTCGTTTCGACCGGCGCCGGGGCGAGCGCGCGCGTCGGCGCCCATGGAACCCTCGAAAGCGAGCAGGAGCTGAGGCGGTGGCAGGCTGCCGCGGTGATTCTGCTCATCGGTCTCATGGTGAGCATGGTCTTGTTGCGCGTCGAGCTGCTTGCGCAGGCCCGTGCCCGGCAGCTTCTCGACGAGCTCGGGGATGGGTTCACATCGCCGTCCCGCGGGTCGTCATCGGGTCGGGGCTTGTGGGCGTTCGTTCTCCTGGTCTTCGTCTTGATGGCGCTGCTCGCGCTCTCCAAGCGTTGGTTTTAACTGTCGTTTGCGCGGCTCCCCCGGCCGACCTAGATTGCAGCCGTGTTCAACTCGGCTCTCAAGAAGGTGTTCGGCACCAAGCACGCTCGCGAAGTGAAGCGCATGCAGCCCATGGTGGCGGCGATTTCGGCTCTCGAAGACGAAACGAAGAAGCTCTCCGACGCGCAACTACGGGGCAAGACCGCGGAGTTTCGGCAACAGCTCGACAACGGTGCGACTGTGGACGAGCTGCTGGTCCCTGCCTTTGCCGTGGCCCGTGAAGCGGGCAAGCGCGTGCTCGGAATGCGCCACTACGACGTTCAGCTCGTCGGCGGGATCGTTCTTCACCAGGGGAAGATCGCCGAGATGAAGACGGGTGAGGGCAAGACGCTCGTCGCGACCCTTCCCTGCTACCTGAACGGACTCGAGGGCAAGGGCGTGCACGTCGTCACCGTGAACGACTACCTCGCATCGCGCGACGCCGAATGGATGGGCAAGCTCTACGGTTTCCTCGGATTGAGCACCGGCGTCGTGGTGCCGGGTCAAAGCAACCAACTCAAGAAGCGCGCGTACAATTGCGACATCACGTACGGACAGAACAACGAGTTCGGGTTCGACTACATGCGCGACAACATGAAGTTCAGCATTTACGACTACGCGCAGCGTGAGCTGAACTACGCGATCGTGGATGAGGTCGACTCCATTCTGATCGACGAGGCGCGAACGCCCCTGATCATCAGCGGTCCGGGCGAGACCGCCAGCGAGAAGTACGAGATGATCAACGAGGTCATCCCGCGCCTCCGCAAGGAGGAGCACTTCGACCTCGACGAGAAGAACCACAGCGTCACACTCACCGAAGAAGGCATGGAGCGCGCACAGGAGCTCCTCGGCGGACGTGGGCTCCTCGGCGGCGACGGCAACCTCTACGACCCGGCCAACCTCGAGACCCTTCACATCTTGCAGCAGTGCTTGCGGGCGCACGCACTCTACCACCGTGATCAGCACTACATGGTGACCGAGGACGGCAAGGTGATGATCATCGACGAGTTCACCGGCCGCGTGCTAGCTGGTCGCCGCTGGTCGGACGGGCTTCACCAAGCGGTCGAGGCCAAGGAGCGCGTTCTCATTCAGAGTGAGAACCTCACGCTCGCGACGATCTCGTTCCAGAATCTGTTCCGTCTCTACAAGAAGCTCTCCGGCATGACCGGAACGGCCGACACCGAAGCCACCGAGTTCCACAACATCTACAAGCTCGATGTCGTGGTCATCCCGACCAACAAACCGATCGCCCGTATCGATGAAGAAGACCTGATCTACAAAACCGAGCGCGAGAAGTTCCGCGCCGTCTGCCAAGAGATCGAGGAGTCCTACAAGCGGGGTCAGCCCGTGCTCGTGGGTACGACGAGTGTCGAGAAGTCCGATGCGGTTGCGCACTTTCTCACCCGTCAGGGGGTTCCACATCACGTGCTCAATGCGAAACAGCACGAGCGCGAGGCTTACATCGTCGCGCAGGCGGGCACGCCCGGCGCGGTGACGGTGGCTACCAACATGGCGGGTCGAGGCACCGACATCGTGCTTGGCGGCAACGCCGAGATGCTCGCGCGGATCGAGGTGTTGGAGACGGCCCCAGAGGACGTGCTCTCCGATCCGGAGCGTCGTGAAGCCGCCATCGCCAAGAACACCGAGCTCTACATCAGCAAATGCAAAGAAGACGCCAAGCGCGTCAAAGACGCGGGCGGCCTTCAAATCATCGGCACCGAGCGCCACGAGTCGCGCCGCATCGACAATCAGCTCCGCGGCCGTTCGGGCCGGCAGGGCGATCCGGGCGCTTCGCGCTTCTTCCTCTCCCTCGAAGACGACTTGATGCGGATTTTCGCCGGCGAGCGCGTGCAGGCGATGATGGACCGGCTCGGGATGGAAGAGGACGTTCCCATCGAGCACCGCTGGGTGACGCGTGCCGTCGAGAATGCTCAGAAGAAGGTCGAAGAGCGCAACTTCGACGTTCGAAAGCACCTGCTGGAATACGACGACGTGATGAACCAGCAGCGCAAGAGCACGTATGCGCTCCGTAAGCAGGTTCTCCGGGGCGAGTATCGCACTGTTCCGACCGACGATGAGCGCAAAGCGGGCGTCGAGTCGCAGCCCTTGGTGGAGGGAATCGACGAAGCGCTTCTATCGCGCGTGTCCAAGGTGCTCGAGAACATGGTGAAGTTCCACTCGTATCCCTTGCCGGAGGCCGGACTTACCCAGGACGAGGTGCCTCAGCATCGGAAGAAGGCGATAGAGTCCGACCTCAGCACGCTGACCGACGTACGCGTCCAGCTCCTCGAGAAGGACGTCTATCTTTGGTTCGGCTGCGTCGTGCCTCTCGAAGCTTTCCGAAAAGACCCGGCCGGCGTGTACGAGCATCTCCAAGATGCGGTCGGCATGTCGCTCACCGAGCAGAAAGAACGCCTGCTCGACTTGGTCGATGAAATCGTCAGCACGATGGCCGATCACGCCTGCCCGCCAGGCAAGCACTACGAGGACTGGGATCTCCAAGGGCTCGAGAGGGCTTACAAAGAGCAGTTCGGACTCAGCGCGACCGGGATTCACGAGATCAGCGACCGCGATGAGCTGCTCCGCAAGCTCTACGGCGATGCTTCGGCCGTGCTCGAGCGCAAGGAGCAAGAGTTCGGCACCGAGAACTTCCTCCGCTTGTTTAGGGACCTGTATTTGCAGGAGATCGACAAGCAGTGGATGGACCACTTGCAGGGCATGGATCACCTCCGCGACGGCATCGGCCTACGCGGTTACGGGCAACGCGACCCCAAGAAGGAGTACCAGCGCGAGGGCTTCGACATGTACTTGGAGATGGTGCAGAGCGTGAAGTCCTCGGTCACCCTCGGAATGTTCACGGTCGAGCGCGCCGGTGAGGAGGAGCTGCGACAGCTCGAAGAGCAGCGTCGCCAGGCGAGCGAAAAGCGCCAGCGACAAATCCGCGCGAGTCATCAGCTTGGAGACGAGCAAGCCGGCGATCGCGGGTCGCAATCTGGACCGAGTAGGCAGGCGCGCCGGGCAGCCGCTCGGAGGGGGCGTCGTACCGGAGGTAGCCCGGGCGCTGGAGCACCGTCTCCGCAGCAAGCGGCCACCGTCACACGCGATCGCCCCAAGCTCGGTCGCAACGATCCCTGCTATTGCGGCAGCGGTAAGAAGTACAAGAACTGCCACTACCGTGAAGACCAGGCGGCAGCCTCGCCGCAGTAACGCGCATCTGGTAAGACGCACGCCATGAGTGGACGGGTGAAGGGTTTTCGCTTCGCTGGCGTAAGCGGCGGAGTCAAAGCGAGCGGGGCGTTGGACCTCGGCTTGCTGCTCGCGGACGAGCCGGCGGTCGCCTCGGGGGTTTTCACGAAGAACCAAGTGCGGGCTGCGCCGGTGGTGATCAGTGAGCGGCGCCTCGCTTCGGGGCGTTGCCAGGCGATTCTAGTCAATAGCGGCAACGCAAACGCTTGTACCGGAAAGGAGGGGCGAAAAGCGGCGCTCGCGCTTACCCGCGCCGCTGCGGTCGCCGTCCACGTGCCGCGAGCGCTCGTCGTCCCTGCATCGACGGGGGTGATCGGAGTGCAGTTGCCCCGCGATGCGATCGAAGCCTCGATTCCAGCGCTCGTCGACGATCTGTCCGAGGCCGGTGCGGCGCGCTTTGCGCGGGCGATCATGACGACCGATCGCGGCCCCAAGGTTGCGTCGGCTGAGGTCAAGATCGGGCGGACGGTCTGTCGCATCCTGGGGATCGCCAAGGGCGCCGGCATGATTCATCCCAACATGGCTACCACGCTCGCCTTCGTGACGACGGACGCCCCGCTCGCGCGAGCCCCGCTCTCTCGGATCCTTCGCCGCGCGACCGAGGTGACTTTCAATCGGGCCACTGTGGATGGAGATACCAGCACGAACGATTCCATCTATGCGCTTGCATCGGGAGCTGCGACGACTCGCATGGTCGAGGAAAAGACGAGCGATGGGCGCCGCTTCGAGGCTGCATTCACGGAGGTGCTAGAATCGCTTGCCACCAAGATCGTCGCGGACGGGGAGGGGGCAGAGCATCTCGTTCGAATCGAAGTACGCGGTACTCGCTCGGATGCCGATGCGGTTCAGCTCGCGCGCACGATCGCCAGCTCCCAACTCGTGAAAACGGCGCTTCATGGATGCGACCCCAATTGGGGCCGCATCCTGGCTGCCGCAGGCCGCTCGGGAGCACGTTTCAATCCTGATCAGGTTTCGGTGAGGATCGGACCGGTCTCGATTTTCGAGCGTGGAACGCCCACGATGACCGCAAAAACCGAGGCCAAAGCGATCGCCGTCATGAAACGCGCGGAGTACGAGATCTCGGTGACGGCCGGTACGGGTCGCGGTCTTGGTCATTACTGGACCTGCGACCTCGGTCACGAGTACGTTCGGATCAACGCCGCTTACCGGACGTGATTCAAGCTGATGTTGCGCAAAACGATTCTTCCTTGTGTCATGCTGCTCGCCATTCACGGGGCAGCTGGCGCCGACCAAAACACCGAGGCTCCCCCCGACAGCGCCGCCGACGCCGCTCCGGAGAAGCCTGAGAACCTCTGCATCAAGAGCCCGAAGCTCGAGTCGGTCGCAAGAGAGCTCGCAGACCTACAGGACATCCCGCCGTCTGGCGAATTGATCCGCAGGGTGCGCGAAGCCGGAGTCGACGCAAATCCCGTGTATGCGAAGTTCGGTGTCACCGGAGAGTTCGATAGTTTCAAGGCATGGCTCAAGGACCTCGACGAGGCCGCGGACGCACCGTTGATCTGCGGGCGTGCCCGTAAGGGCGAGCGGATCGTTCTGGTCGCAGCGGTGAGAGCCGGTCAGCTCACGGTCCAGGGTCAGCAGCGCCTTCATGCAGAGGTCATCGAAGATTTCCGCGATCCCTATCTCGTGGTCCGCGACCCCAAGGGCTCGTCACGGCGCATCGCGGTCGACGGCGGTGAATTCGGCGCGACCATCACGATTCCAATCGAATGGGGTCGTCCCCTCTTCGTTCAGCTGGTGGCGACGGGTCCCAACGGACCGCGGCCGGTCGCGGAGCGCTGGGTAGGCAAAATTCCCGAGGGCGAGCCCACGCGGAATGGCTCGCAATCCCCAGAGGCCTGGCTCATGCAGCTCCGCCGTGCGGCCGGTGCGCGCACGCTCCGTTCGAATCGCTTGCTGTCCCAGGAGGCCACGAGCCATGCGCAATCGATCTGTGACTCGGGGAAGCTCGGCCACGATCTCGATCCAGGTGGGGATCCCGAGGCGAGGCTGCTCAAGCGGGGCATCGAGGCGCGCGTAGTGGGTGAAGCGGTAGCCCGCGCCGCCACGATGCGGGATGCGCTTCACGCGATCGAGGACAGCCCCAGCCACCGACTCACCGTGACCGACCCGCGGTTCACCGATGCCGGCTATGGCCAGGCCAAGGACGATCGGGGGCGAACCTGCGCCGTGATCCTACTGGCATCCTGGCCGCGCACGGTCCCCTGAGATCAGGGCGCGGCGGAAGCGCTTGCCTTCGCTTTCACCCGATTCAAGGCTGACTGGTAAACGACCACGAGGACCTGCGCGAGCGCCATGCCTGCGACGACGGTTCCCACCAGCCCCGCAATGATCGCCGCGATCGCAGGACCTTCGATAGCGGCGGGCTTCGGAACGACCGGCCAGACCTCGCTCGCCACGAGGAGCCCGATGTGAATCGAATACACCACGAGCACAGCGACCGCCCAGACGTGCGAGCCGCCTCGGGTGCTGCTGTCCATGAAGGCCATCAGTGACAGCAGTGCGAGAAGAGCCAGTGTCATTTGGGTGCTCGCGGGGGCCCAGGAATGCCAATTGCCATCGAGCATGACCAGGCTTTCGTGGCCGCCCGATAGGACAAACCAGGTGCCGAGGGCCAGAACGCCCAATGTCACGGCGACCCTAGCAAGGCTTGCACCGCGGTAATAGGCGCGGAAAAGGAGGCTCCCGCTCAGGAGAATGGCCGCCGCTGCGAGGATCACGCCGCCGGGTGCGATGGCATGAATGGCTTGCTGCCAGAGTGCGACGCCGGTCGCTACGGTCCCGACCATGAAAAGCATGATCGCCCGGCCTCGGTACGACATCGGCGTGAGCGCCAAGGTCACCATGGTGATCAGCAAGGCCAGCGAGACAAATGTCAACGGATGTACCCCGCCGGCGAACAGGACTGCCGCTGCGCCTAGAGCCGAGAGCCCCACCGCGGTGCGGCGCAGTGATTTCTCGCCGGGGCTCGCTGGCCGCATCTGTTCGCGCAGTAGATCGGACGCGAGAATCGGTGGGCCCGCCGGAATGGGTATGTTGGGAAGGCTAGTGTCGCGATCGGGGATCGATGCTTGCGCCGCGCTCGGCCCCGACTCAGCTGCCATCGGCTCTTCACCGCGTTCGCTCTCGGTACCGTTCTTCTTGCGGTTGAGCGGGAGCACCGGCGCCGGCTCGCTCAGAGGCTCACGCTGGAGGATCCCGGTGCGGTTGACCTCTGCGTCGCGAGACTCGGCCAAGTCCGGATCCGAGATCGCAACGACCGCCATGGCTCGCGCCGAAGCGGCCGTTGCGGATGGAGGAGCGAAAGCGCCGCTCATGCGATCCGGCGCGCTTTGTACTCCGCTCTGCCGCGACTCGCGCGCGATCGGAACCACGGGCTTTCCACCGGGCACGGCCTCCCCACAGGTGCCGCAGAAAGCATCTGTTCTCAGCACGGTAGCGTCGCAGCTATTGCAATTCGGCATGGTGACTGGCCTGTCCGGTCGCTCAGATCATACGCGGGAGAACCCGCGCACTTCAACCGGCGCCGTAGGGGGATGTACGCCTATCGGACAGGAAACGCCTCCTTTTGCTTCAACCGCGACAATCGGTTCCATGTCTATGACAGAAATGTCGTACCGATAGCCTTGGTGGCGGTTAAATCGCTGCGTTTTCAGGCCGTGACAAGTTGGCATCGCGATTGCAGTAGAGCCCATCGCTTGCTTAGGACCCTCGCCGCGCACTTTCCAGCTTGCCCGGCATCCGCGCGGCGGGGGTCGTCCTTAACTTTGAAAACACTCAGGAAATCTCGGCTTAACTTACTTACCCTAGCTTCTTCACTTTAGCACCGATTCTTTCGTTTGAAATGGGTCACCGGTTGGTGGCCCATTTTGCTTTTGGGATTCGGGGCAGGACCAAAAAGGAACGGCCCGCCTGCGGAGACGGGCCGTTCGCACGGGGTTTAGGGTGGTATGGAGAAAAGAAGGGTCTCTACGAGCAGGTCCTCGAAGGGCCTACCCAACGTCCTCTAGGGCGTCCTTGGCCCAAAGTTTCTGTTTCTTGAGTTGCTGGAGCTCAAGCTCCTCGCTCGGGGTGAGACTCAAGCGGCCATCGAGTGCTTCGATGCGCTCTGCGAGCTCAGCATGCTTCTTTTCCAGGTGCGACTTCTGGCGCTCTGGCGGGATGATTCGAGCGTGGTGCTTGGACATGTCACCTCCGAGGTGATGCAAGGGTTCCAAAGCTAACTCAAGCAAGCGCCCGGCGCGCACGCGCGCCTCTTCCGTATCCTACGGATCTTGAGCGCATTGATCAATCCCACTTTTGGACGATTTGTGGTTGCCTTGTGCACACGCGGTCACGGTGAATACTTGCCTAGCGGGAGCGTTCTGAAGGCTGATGATGAAGGAAGTTGGGGCGATCTTTTGTAGTTTGGGGGTCTTGGCGCTCGGAATGCCCGCTGCGGCCGAGGACGGTGCGCCGCTCGACCCCGCGGTGGTCGTCGGCCTGGTCCAGTCCTTCTATGACCAAACCAAGACTCTTCAGGCCGAGTTTGAGCAGACTCGGTACACCCGCCTCTACGATCGCTATGATCGCGCGAGAGGGAAGGTCGTCTTCAAGAAGCCTGGGATGATGCGCTGGGACTACGCGGAACCCAATGGCCAGGTGTTCGTGAGCGACGGCAAGAAACTTTTGATCTACCAGCCGCCCGAGGAAGGCGAGAAGAACGGCCAGCTCATCGAGCGCGCCCTCGAAGAGGATCAATTGCCGTCGGCGTTTTCGTTTCTGATCGGCAGCGGCAACCTCGAGAAGGACTTCGAAGTTCGCTTGCTCGAGCACGACGACGAGAAGTTTCAGGATGGCTACGTCTTGCAACTCGTACCTCGCAAGCCGACGCCCAACTACGAACAGCTGGTGTTCTACGTTCGGACGCTCACGACCGGCACGAAGCGAGCGGGGATCGTGCAGCGCGTGCTCATCATCGACTCGTCGGGGAATCGAAATCGCTTCGACTTCTCAAAGATCAAGTTCAACCGGGACGTGTCCGACAAGCGCTTCAACTACCGCCCGCCCAAAGGAACCCAGCGGGTCTCGCCTTGAGCGGCGGCTGAGCTTCCTCGTGCCGCGCCCTTAGTTGCTGGATTGCCCGAGCGAGCGCGCGAGGATCGTGCGGGGGCACTAGCAGCGCATCCGGATGACTCCCGAGGTTCTCCGGGATTGCGCCCACGGCGGTACTGATGATGGGAAGACCGCGGGCCTTGGCCTCGAAGAGCACCGTCGGAAGTCCATCTTCCGGCTCGGACGATATGACGATGGCGTCGCACGCCCTCAGGAGCACCTCCTTGCGTTCGCCGCTCACCCAGCCCTCGAAGCCGGCATCGATCCCGAGGCGCCGGGCCAGTGCTTGGAGGCGGGGACGCTCCGGGCCGTCGCCGGCCACACGGATTCCGACCGGCTCCGGCAGCTCGGCGAGCGCACGGAGCAGTCGGTCGAGCCCTTTGACCGGTACCAGACGCCCTAGGAAGAGCAGGGTGAAACCCTGGATGCCGAGACGCTGGCGGATCCGGTCGCGAGTCTCGCTCAGATGCCGCGGTGCCTCGATTGGCATCGACCCGACGTGGCAAGTCGTCCGCGAAGGATCCAGGCCCGCCCTAGCAAAGAAGCGATCGCGAAGGGCTGTGCTCAGAAACCAGAGCGAGCTCGCCCCCGCGAGGATTTCACGAGCGATCGCGCCCCCCGCCGGCATCTTGGAGAGCCAGCGAACGTCCGTTGCATGGCAAATGCATAGGTGGGCCCTCCCGGCGGCGTTCTTGGAGGCGACCCATCCGCTTGGCAGACACCAGGAGCTGACTAGCGCATCACAGTCGGACAGCTCCCGCGCAGACGCGCGATGAAGCGCAGCAATGAAGCTCGCCGCACCCGCCCAGCGTCCCGGCTGCAAGCGCAAGTTGTCCGGCGCGCCACTCCCGTAGAATGTTCGTTGTAGGGAGCGCGGTCGCGCGTAGGGCACCCAGCTCAGCTCGATGCCCGGCCACCGTGGTGTATCGCGACGCCGCCGCGGCTCCGGAGCGAGCACCCGGACCGAATGCCCGTTGCTCACCAAGCCGCGCGCCAAGGTCAGCAGGAACGCCCCGCTGCAGTCACCTTCGAAGCGCGGGAAGCCCGTCGTGACGAGACCGACTCGCATGGCTCGCCCGACTCACTCCACGGTGACGGTCTTGGCGAGGTTTCGTGGCTGGTCCACGTCGGTGCCCTTGTGGTCCGCCACGCAGTACGCGTAGAGCTGCAAAGGCACGACCGTGACAAATGGGCTCAGCGCCTCGTGCGTATTTGCCACTTCGACGAAGCGATCGCAGAGCGCCTGTCCCTGCTTGTCGCCTTCCGTCGTCACGCCGATGATCTTCGCTTCACGGGCGCGGGCCTCCTGCATGTTGCTCGAGACCCGATCGTAGTGTCGGTCCTGTGGCATCAGCACGATCACCGGCACGTGTGCATCCAAGAGCGCGATCGGGCCGTGCTTCATTTCGCCGGCAGCGTAGCCTTCGGCGTGCACGTACGAGACTTCCTTCAGCTTGAGCGCGCCTTCGAGCGCCATCGGGAAGCTCAGTCCGCGTCCGAGGAAGAGCACGTCGCGCGCATCCGCGAAGTCGCGAACGATGTCGGTGATCATCAGATGCGTTTCGCGAAGGCGCTCTGCGATGAGGTTTGGGATACGTGCCAACCCTTCGACGAGCTCGGTGGCCTGGGCGTCGTCGATGGTTCCGCGTCGGCGACCGAGCCAAATGCTGAACATCAGCAGATTGGCGAGTTGGGTCATGAAACACTTCGTGGATGCAACCCCGATCTCTGGACCGGCGTGCGTGTAGAAGCTCCCGTCAGCCATTCGTGGAATTGCGCTTCCGTTCACGTTCGCGATGGCCAAGACCTTGGCACCTCGCTCCTTGGCTGCTTTGGCGGCCATGAGTGTGTCGAGCGTTTCACCAGACTGACTCACTGCGATGACCAGGTCGCCCTCTCCGACGACGGCATCACGTCCTCGGAATTCACTCGCAAGCTCGGTGATCGCGGGCACCTTTGCGAGCTCTTCGATCCAGTATCTTCCCGCGATCGTCGCGTGGTGACTGGTGCCGCACGCCAGGAGAATGACGCGCTTGATCCGCTTGGCATCATCGTCGCTCAGCCCGATTTCGGGCGTCGCGATGTCCGCTCTTTCACGATCGAGGCGACCTCGCAGAGTGTCCTCGAGCGCCCGGGGCTGCTCGAAGATCTCCTTGAGCATGAAGTGCTTGTACCCGGCCTTCTCGGCCATCACCGGAGACCAGGATATTTTTTTGGGGCGTCGGGTGAGCGGCGTGCCATCGAGCTTCGATAGCGCGAAGCCGGTAGCTTCGAGCACGGCGATTTCACCATCCTCGAGAAACACCATCTCGTTGGTGTAGGGGAGTAGCGCAGGAATGTCGCTCGCGCAGTAGGTCGCGCCCTTCGAGATGCCCAGTACCAGAGGAGAGGCGTTCTTTGCCACGACGATTCGGTCGGGCTCCTCCTCGGAAAGGACGGCGATGGCATAGGCGCCTTCGACGAACGTGAGGGAGCGACGAATCGCACTGAGCATGTCGAGCCCGGACTTCGTTTCTCGATGAATCAGATGTGCGATGATTTCGGTGTCGGTTTCACTCGACATCGTGTAGCCGCTGGCCACGAGCTCGTTGCGGAGTGCCGAGTGGTTCTCGATGATGCCGTTGTGAACGACGGCGATTGGACCCGCGACGTGTGGGTGAGCGTTGAGCTCGGTCGGCCGGCCGTGGGTCGCCCACCGTGTGTGTCCGATCCCGACCGTTCCTGGGAGGCCGTTTTTGAGCAGCGCCTTTTCGAGATTGCGTAGCTTGCCCACCGCGCGAACGATCTCGATGCCGTTGCGCGAATGCACGGCGAGACCCGCCGAGTCGTAACCCCGATACTCCAGCCGCCGCAGCCCATCGAGCAGTACAGGGGTCGCCTGCTCGTCACCGACGTGACCAACGATTCCGCACATGCCCTGACTTTAGTCGATGGCACCGCGCTGCGCACCGGTCTCGCCCGCATTCGGACGCTTATCCTCGAACTTGGCCTTCAGCTCGCCGTCTGGCGAAACGACGGTTACCGGTCCGAACTCCTGAAGCGAGCGAGCGAAATCTGCGGCCTGACCCACGACCACCACCAGGGAGTCGCTTGGCCGGATGTAGTTTCGCGCGACGTACAGCGCCTCAGATGCGCTGGTAGCGCGAATCGCCCGGCGGTAGTTGTCCCAGTAGTCGTCGGGCAGGCCAAAAGTCCTCAAATCGACGACCAATTCGGCGAGCTTCCCAGGGGTATCGACTTGCAGCGGAAACGAATCGCTGAGGAACCGCTTTGCATTATTGAGCTCTTCGGGGCTTGCCGCCTCTTCGTGGATGACCTCGAGGTGCTCGAAGAACGCTCCAAGGGCCTCGCGGGTCACTTCGGTGCGGACCGATGCATAGGCGACGAAGGGGCCCACCTCCACCCGCTCGCCGATTGCGCTATACGCACCGTAGGTCAGGCTTCGCTTCTCGCGGAGGTCCATGAAGAGTCGGGACGCCGCCGATCCGCCGAGAACCTGGTTCGAAACCATCAAGGGGATCCACTCGCGGTTCGCGCGCGCGATCGCCAAGTTGCCCATGTAGATCACCGACTGGACGGAGCCCGGCCGATCCACGACCAGGATGGTTCGGTCGCTGCGCGAGGGCGGCGTCGCGTAGGTTGGGGCGGCGCGCTTGCCGGCCTTCCAATCGCCGAAGAGCTTTTGGGCCGCCTCGTCCACTTGGTCGGGATCGACATCGCCTGCGACCACCAGGAACGAGTTTTTGCCGACGAAGTGCTCCTGGTGCCAACGCAGCAAGTCCTGCCGTCGAGCTCGTTTCACTGCTTGAGGGGTCGTGTCCACGGTTCCGTACGGGTGATCACCGTAGAGATTTCGATAGAACGTGCGTCGTGCGATGTAGCTTGGTTCTCGCTCCGCGAGCGCAAGACGATCGAGCTCGCGCCGCTTGAGCTTCTGTAGCTCCTGATTGCTGAACGACGGCTTGCCGGCGACTTCCGCGAGGATGCCCATGACGACATCGAACTGCCCGGCCAGCGCCCGAACGCCGACATACGTGTTCTCCTCGTCCGAGCTGGTCCAGAGATCGGCACCCAGGAACTCGATCTCCTCGGCGATCTGCGCGCTCGAGCGCTCGCTCGTGCCTTCCTTGAGCATCTGGGCGACGAGACCGGACAGACCCGGAAGCTTTGCGGGATCCGATTCCGCGCCGCTCCGAACGACGAGCGTTGCATATACGACAGGCAGCTGATCGGTGACGATGGTGTTCACCTGCATGCCGTTCCCGAGCTCGGCCACGTGAACCGGCGGGAGGGACATGTCCTTGGTTTCGCCCGCTGCCGGCGGAGACTCGAGCTCCGGCTGCGATTCGGCTTGGGCGTCCTTGGCAGACTTGAGCTCGGTGCTCGTGCTTCCCTTCGAGCCACCGCAGGCAGGCAGCCAGAACATCGCGCCCAGGGCCACGACGAGCAGGAACGGCGATCGGGTTCGATGTCCCATGGTCACTTTGCCTCCGATGCCGGAGCTTCCCCGGGCAAGACGTCGAGCACGGTGCGTTGGCTCGGCTTGAAGTACGTTTCGGCGACCCGTTTGATGTCGCCTTCGGAGACCGCCAGATAGTGGTCGAGCTCGAGCTTGAGCAAGTTGGCGTCGCCATAATAGAGCTCGAACTCGGCCAGATACTGCGAACGCGCCATGTTCGATTGCAGCCCGAACACGAACGCGGCATGGATTTGATTTTTCGCCTTCTCGAGCTCCCGCGCGCTCACGCCCTCGGTTGCGATCGACTCGAGCTCGGCGATGACGATGTCTTGCGCAGCCTTCGGTGCGTGCCCGCTTGCCATCACCGCCCACACCGAGAACAGATCGGGGCCGCGCCGGTCGTCGGTTCCCACGGCGACGTCTTGGCAGATCTCCTTCTGTTTCACGAGCGTTTGATAGAGCCGGCTCGACTCGCCGTCGCCGAGGACCAGAGCGAGGATTTCTAGCGCGTAGTGATCGGCCTCGCGGTTCTGTGGAATATGGTACGCGATGTGGAACGCAGGGAGCGTCGCGTTCGCGTCGTACATCGTTTCGGTGCGCTCGGCTGTTTGCTCGGGAGGAGCTGGCTCGGTGTAGATGGGGGTCGTGCGTGCTGGGATATCGCCAAAGTACTTCTCGACCAGTTGCATCGCCTCGTCGAGATTGAAGTCACCGCTGATACTGAGCACCGCGTTGTTGGGCGCGTAGTACATGTCGAAGAATGCCTGGACGGCCTCTAGAGGCGCGTCGAGCAAATCCTGCATGTCGCCGATGGTCGAGTGGGCGTACGGCCAGTAGTCGCCGTAGGCGAGCTCGTTGATGCGAAGCATGCTCGGGATGTACGGCTGGTTGTCGATTCGCTGCCGCCGCTCTTCCATGACGGTCATCCGCTGATTTTCGAAGTTCTCCTGTGTGATCGACAATGACCGCATCCGGTCAGCCTCGAGCCAGAGCCCGAGCGCGAGCTCGTTGGATGGCAAGGTTTCGAAATAATTGGTGCGGTCGTTGCTGGTGGTCCCGTTCGCGCTGCCCCCGCGGTTGATGATCAGGCTGAAGTGCTCGCCTTTGCCGACGTTGGCCGATCCCTGAAACATCATGTGCTCGAACAAATGCGCGAAGCCGGAGCGGCCCTTGACTTCGTTTCTAGAGCCAACGTCGTAGTAGACGGAGACGGCGACCGTCGGAACCGTACGGTCCTGGTTCATCACGACACGCAGACCGTTGTCGAGCTTGGCGCGGCTCACCTGCAAGTTGGAGAGCGCAGCCGTGCTTTGCTCGGCAACCACGGGTCTTCCCGCAGAAAGAGTTAGGGCGGCGACCAGCAACCCCAATGCTGTAGCCTTGAAAATCCGGTTCATCTGACTCCCATCAACATGCGAAGCGCGGAAAAGCTTCCAGCCTCGCTACCACATCCGCCCCTAGGGGCAAAGCGGTTGACTGCTGATCGGGTTTTGCGAACACTCTTCGACCGCCATGACCGCCGCCGTCTTATCGATCGGGACCGAGCTCACACGTGGTGAGTTGGTCAACAGCAACGCCGCCTGGCTGGGAGAGGAGCTCACCAAGCTCGGGTTCGACGTCATCGAGCACGCGACGGTGGACGACTCGCTCGAGCGAATCGTGACGATTGTAAGACGCTTTGCCAAAGAGCAGCGCGTCGTAGTGGCCACGGGTGGGCTTGGGCCGACCTCAGACGACCTCACCACGGAAGCCGCGGCGAAGGCCGCGCGGGTAGGGCTTCGCCGCGATGAAAGCGTTGTCGCCGGGATCCGAGAAAAGTTCAGGGCGTTTGGCAGAGTCATGCCCGAGTCCAATGCCAAGCAAGGCGATTTCCCAGTGGGCGCCACGATTCTACCGAACGCCATGGGAACCGCACCTGGCTTCACGATGACTCTCGGCGACTGCCGTTTCTTTTTCGTTCCGGGCGTGCCTCGTGAGATGAAGCACATCTTCTTCGAGACGATCGTGCCGCTCATCGCGCCGCTGGCGGAACCACGAACGCACCAAGAGCATCTCCGAACCTTTGGGATGACCGAGTCCGGTGTCGCCGAAGCCCTTCGTGACCTGGAGAAGGAGCATGAAGGGTTGACTCTTGGCTATCGCGCACACTTCCCGGAAATCGAGGTGAAGGTTCTCGTGCGCGCGGAGTCTGCTGCGGAAGCCGAGCGGCGTTCTCAGTCGATCGCGGAACAGGTCCGCGAACGTCTCGGCGATGCGGTGTTTGGAGGACGCGATGACTCGTTTCCCGAAATGGTAGGCGAGGCGCTTCGCAACAAAGGAAAGACACTCGCTGTCGCGGAGTCGTGCACCGGCGGACGGGTGGGAGAGATGTTGACGCGCGTGCCAGGCGCCTCGGATTACCTTCTGCTCGATGCAGTCGCGTACGCGAACAGCGCCAAGGTTGCGGTTCTCGGTGTGAGCGAAGAAACCTTGCGCGCCCACGGTGCGGTGAGCTCGGAGACCGCGGCGGCGATGGCAGAGGGTGCGCTTCGGGTCGCAGGTGCTGATATCGCCGTGTCGATCACGGGCGTCGCAGGGCCGAGCGGGGGTACCGACGACAAGCCCGTGGGCACGATCTGGTTTGGCCTGGCGCGCAAGGGCGAGCCGACGATCACCAAGCTGAGGAAGCTGCCCTGGGGACGAGATCGCGTTCAGCGCCTGGCCGCCTACATCGCTCTCGAGCTCGTTCGCCGCGCGGCGCTAGGTCGCGACTTCGATCTCGGGGAGCGCTGAGGCTGCTTCAGGCAGGCCCGACTCGGGCGAATCCACCTGCCCCTCATCGCACGGGCCCAGTCGTTCTGCTCTCGCGGCCTGGGCCTGGCCGCGGTAGGCTCGGGTTCATGCACGCCTTCGGGCATGAACTTGACTACTGTAATGAAGCCGACTAGACGGGTGTTCAGGTAAATCACCCAAAGGAAATCACGCCATGGCCGACTCGAACCGCGAAAAAGCCCTCAACCTAGCCCTTGGAACCATCGAAAAAGCCTATGGAAAAGGCGCGATCATGCGTTTAGGCGATGAATCGGCGAAAATCCAGGTACCGGTGATTTCGAGCGGGGCGATTTCCCTCGACCTCGCTCTTGGCGTGGGGGGGTATCCACGGGGCCGCATCATCGAGATCTACGGCCCAGAGTCGAGCGGAAAGACCACTTTGACCCTCCATGCGATCGCCGAGTGCCAGAAAAAGGGCGGCATCGCGGCCTTCATCGACGCCGAGCACGCCCTCGACCCAAACTATGCCCGTAAGCTCGGCGTCAACGTCGACGAGCTTCTGGTCAGCCAGCCCGACAACGGCGAGCAGGCCCTCGAGATCGCCGACACCCTCGTCCGCTCGGGCGCCGTCGATATGATCGTCATCGACTCGGTGGCCGCCCTGGTGCCTCGCGCAGAGATCGAGGGCGAGATGGGCGACAGCCATGTCGGTCTTCAGGCACGCTTGATGAGCCAGGCGCTTCGGAAGCTCACCGGCAACCTCCAGAAGAGTCACACCTCCCTGTTCTTCATCAACCAGATCCGAATGAAGATCGGTGTGATGTTCGGAAGCCCCGAAACGACCAGCGGCGGAAACGCGCTCAAGTTCTATGCCTCGCAGCGTCTCGACATTCGCCGCATCGGCACGATCAAGGTCGGCGATGCTGCAGTGGGTAACCGCTGTCGCGTCAAGGTCGTCAAGAACAAGCTCGCACCTCCTTTCCGTCTTTGCGAGTTCGATATCCTTTTCGGACACGGCATCAGCCGCACTGGCGATGTGCTCGATCTCGGCGTCGAAGCGGGCATCATCAACAAGTCGGGTGCCTGGTACAGCTACGGCGACGAGCGCGTCGGCCAGGGCCGTGACAACGCCCGGACCTTCCTCGAAGAGCATCCTGACGTTCTTGCCGCGGTCGAGCGCAAGCTCCTTCAGCAGCACGGGCTCATCGAAGAGGACACGCCTGCCGCACCGAAGGCCGAGGCTCAGACCGAAACCAAGGCTGAAACCAAGGCGGCCCCGGCTGCGGCGGCGAGCAAACGAGCGCGGCCAAACTGAGCCTCTTTTCCTGCGCATTCCAAGGTGCGTTTTGTCAAGCCTGAAATCGGTCGACAAAATAGCCACAAACCACTGAAATCACACATGTTTGCGCAGAAGTAAGCATTGACTTTTCAGTCCGGTTTTGCTATACAGATCCTGTGCATGTAGTTGTTTGCACACTCAGCGACGAACAGTTCTCTGCCCGCGCTCCCGGCGCGGGTTTTCGTCGTTTTTGACTCGAAGGAGAGTTACCCCATGAGCTTTAGCGTAGGCGACAAAGCAGTTCATCCAGCACACGGTGTCGGAGAGATCACGCAAATTGAAGAGCTCTTGATCGGCTCCGACCGGATCGATTTCTATATTCTCAAACTGGTGAACGGCAAATCCGGCACGATCCGCGTCGCATTGAACGCGGTCGATCGGGTCGGGCTTCGGCAGGTCATGTCGAGGAGCGCCGCCAAGACGGTCCTCGAAGAGCTCAAGAAGGACGAAATGGCCGTCACCTCGCAGCCCTGGAACCGGCGCTACCGCGAGTACACCGAGATGCTCAAGAGCGGCTCCCCCATCAAAGTCGCCAAGGTTCTCCGCGACCTGTCCAAGGTACGCGCCGACAAAGGCGAGCTCAGCTACGGCGAAAAGAAGCTCATGGAGCAAGCCCGAAAGCTCTTGATCACGGAGCTCGCGCTGGCCCGCCGGGTCCGCGAGGAAACGATCGAGCGCGATATCGACGAGATCCTGCACTGAGAGGGGCGAGAGCGCGCCTTTGGCGACAGTCGACTCGGGCGGGGGTTAGCGCTTGGCTTTCTCCTCGTGTCCCGACTGGCCGAACCGCTTGGAAAGCTCGCTGAAGAGCTCGCGAAGAGAGACCCCACGTGAGACCAGCCCGACCAGGAGGTGGTAGATCACATCGCCTGCTTCGGAGGCTACCCGCTCATCGCTTTCGCCGATGAGAGCCTGACCCAGCTCTGCGGCCTCCTCCCGAAGCTTTGCGTCGATCTTCGTGGGTCCGGCGTCGAGCAGCGCCTTGGTGTAGCTCTTGCCGGCGTCCGACGCTTTGCGGGCCTCCAGTGTGCG